>CAIPNM010000404.1 GCA_903866395.1 uncultured bacterium | reverse complement strand
CCGAATACCGCATAGCCGTTGCCGTCGCTCGCATAGGCTGCATCGAGGAACAGGTTGTCAGCCAGGTTGATGAAGAACTCGCTCGTGGCGCTGTCGGCAACGGAGGTGCGCGCCATGGCAAGCGTGCCAGTCAGGTTGCTCAGACCTGTTGTACTGGTGCGTTCAAGGGGAATCGGCGAAAACGTTGAAGCGCGGCGTACGAAGTTGGTGCCTTCCAGATCGTACCCACCGCCCTGCGCCATGAAGGTGGAAATGATCCGGTGAAATTCGGTTCCGTCATAGAAATTCGTATCGGCATAGCGCAGAAAATTGGTGACCGTTACCGGTGCCCGGTCGGCCTCCAGTTCGATCACCATGTCGCCCAGCGAGGTCTTGATCAGCACCCGCGGTAGCGCACGGTAGTTAGCGGCGGCAATGGCCAGCGGCGCAAGCACGGCGCTGGTAGGCGCGCTGGTCATGGTCTCTGCGGTTCCGCCCAGATCGGTATACGCGGCGCTCACCGTGATCCGGGTGCCGACATCGGCGGGCGACAAGCGGTAGGTGGTGCCCGTTGCCCCGACGATCGCTGCGCCATTTGAGCGCCATTGAAAAGTCATGGCGCCTGCTGCGCCCGCGGCGGGAATGCCATCGGGGTCGGTGAGCGTCTGGCTGAGGGTGAGCAGCTCACCCGCTCTCGGCGTACCCGTGATGTTGAGCGTGCCGGAAGGTCGTGTGTTGACGCGCGCGAGGAGAAGCTCAACTGCGTAGTCTGCGGTGTCGGTTGATGACGCGTTACCGAGCTCGAGCAGATAGCTGCCGGGCACAGGTGCCGCGTTGAGAAGTTGTGTGCCGACGCTGGTCCGTGACAGTGTGCCGCCCGCCGCGACCTGCGCATCAGCGGTGGCGAGCGACTTGAGCGACCAGCTGAGCCCGCTCTCCGGCGCATTGCCAGCCAGGTCAATCAGCCGGGCACCGGTCAGGCGATGACCGGCTGGCACGGTGATTCGGAGCGCATCGGCATCAGCCGAGGTGAGCGATCCAGCCCACATTGCACGGAGGCTCTGCGGTGGCAGCACCGGAGCGGCTTCTGCGCTGCGTGCAAAGTCGTTCGCTTCAGCGATCAGTACGCCCGGTATGCCCAGCGCAGGCACCGCCTGCGCAGCATCGGAAAACTGCAGGCTCTCGATGGACCGCAGCCGGTCAAGCTCGAGCGTGACACGGTTGAGTACGGCCAGCTCGGTGCGATCGGTGTTGGCGTAGAGCTGCCACTGTGCCTGGTTGCCCTCAAGCGTCGCCCGGTCGGTGCCATCGCCGCCCACGAGCATGTCAGAACCGCTGCCGCCCGCAAGCACATCGTTCCCGCCTGAGCCAATCAGGCTGTCACGCCCGGGGCCGCCCTCCAGCGAGTCGTCGCCCGCGCCGCCATCGACCGTATCGTCACCTGCGCCCGCTTGGATCCGGTTTGTGGAGGCATTTCCCGTCAGGCGGTCGCCGTGGGGCGTTCCGACCAGATCTTCGATAGCGGTGCCGAAGTTCACCGTGATCTGCCCGGGCGCGGTGATGGTGCTGGCCCGCGCCGCCCCCACGAAACCCCAGTAACCGGGTTCGAGGCCAACATTCGCTGCAAGCCCGAGCCCAGAGAGGTCGATGACATCGGCGCCGCCACCGTCCCAAATGAAATGAGCCGTGCTGAGCGACACGGTGTATCGGTCGGCGCCTGCGCGGTCCCCCGGGTTGGGCCCATAGAGGTACTGGAGCGCCGCCACATCGAGCGGACCCAGTCGGACCATACGATCGGCGCTGGCGACGCTGTAGGTCATGATCGTGAACGCAGACTGGTCTTCGGCTGCGCTCAAATACGGTGGTTCAGCCTGGTCGCCGGTTGCATCGGTGGCGCTGAAAGGATGTTTGAGGCCGAGTGCGTGACCGATCTCATGGGTGAGCGCGTAGGCGCCAAAACTGCCGTTAGCGAGATCGGTTGCGCCGATGGTGGCGGCATTGAGGAAGACGTCGCTGCCTAGCCACTCCCCTCGGGGATGGATCGCATAGCCCGCTGAATCGGTCTGGCTGTTGAGGGCGAACGCGATCAGGTCCTCGTCCGCGGCGTTGCTCGACGCCACAAAGCGCAGGCCCGTCGAGGCCGCAATCAGTTGAAGAGCGGCCTCAGCTTGAGCGGCCTGCGCAGCCGAAAAACCCTTGAAGCCCGCGGTGTAGCGCGCATCCAGGTAATCGGGCGCTGTTTGCGGAAAGGCATATGAATAGGTTCGGCCGTCCTCGAGCATCAGCGAAAAACGCTGACCCGCACCCTCATCAGCCACCAGCGCCGAAATCCAGTAAGGAAGCGGTGTAGCGCCGGCACCCAGGGTGACCGTTTCGATATCGCTTGGCAGCTTGGTGGCTGATGACAGGGCCGTTGCACTGTCGGTGCCGCCCAGGTCCTGAATCGGGGTGTCGGCCCGCGCCACGATGTACTGATCGTTTCCCGCACCGCCCGTGATCGCTGACCGGAACGCCGAGCCCGTGACGAAGCGGTTATTGCCGCCAAGATCGAGAATATCCACGTCTCCGGGGAGTGCGGACACGTCAATGATCGTGTCGCCGTCAGCGCCCAGGATCAGGCTGGTGGTGGTGTCATCAAACAGCGCGAATGATTCGAAAGCGGTGACCACCCGGGGCGAGGGCAGCGCAGTGCCGCGCAGAAGAAGGTATTCGTCGGGAGCGATCGCCTCGCTTAGATTGAAGATGAGCGAGCGTCCGCTGACCTCGGGCGCGCCCTGCAGGCTGATGGGCGAGAGCGCTGCGCCCTTACCGCGCTGCGCGAGCACATTGCTATTCCAAGTGACCGCGTCGATGGGGGTATCGAAGACCACCTCGAGCCGCTTTTCGCTCAGTGTGTAGCTCACCAGCTGGGCGGGCTTGTTATGGCCGCTATCGGCCTGCACGATCAGCGCGTAGGCACCCGTTGTGGGGGGGCCGGTTGAGCCGCTCACCTCCAGAAACCAGCGCCCGCTTGTCTGCGGGGTGAACTGGATGAGCGCGTCGGTGCCGATATAGCTGTCGTCATCAACCACGAGGGGGCGACCCGAGGCGTCGAGCAGACGAAGCTTCGGGTTACCCAGCGCGCTGGGGCCCAGCGGGGCGATCAGCGTGTCGGCGACGAACTGGTAGGCGACGCCCGCCTCGAGTGTGACCGCGAACCAGTCGGCGTCGCCCACGGTTTCGATCTGGCCAACGATTTTGCCTCGCGCAGCCACCACACCGGTCGTGGCCGTGGTGGCTGCGAAGTCATCGGAGATGGGGGCAGCTCCGTCCGCGTCAGACGGGTGGAGCAGGGCGATATCAAGCAAGTTGGCGGCAGACATCTGCGGGGCGCGGTTCCGCTCGAGCAACTCGCCCAAGGGCGAAAGCGCGGCAGCTACTGATTGAGGACCGTGATACTAACTCGACGATTGCGCGGATCAGCGGGATTTGTTGGCACGAAGGGAACGGTATCGGCAACGCCCTCCAGCCGCTCGAACCGTTTCGTGGTGACGCCATTGGCCTCCATCAGCCGGCGGGTGGCGTCGGCGCGTTCGGTGGAGAGCGTCCAGTTGTTGCGGCCGGTGCCGGGCGCGAATCCGACGCTATCGGTATGGCCGCGTACCGCGAGCTTGTTGGGCAGATCGCGCAGCGACTTGGCGACCTCGGCGAGCAGCGCCGCCGCGCGTGGCTCGACATCGGAGGTGCCGAGCTTGAACATGGAGAAGTCGGCCTTGTCGATAATCTCGATACGCAGCCCATCTTTTTCGCGCGAGACCTGAACCTGATCCTGTAGCTGTTTCAGCTGCGGGCTCTCCGAGAGCTTTTCCTTCAGCTCTTCCTGGAGCTTTTCGAAATTGAGCTCATCTTCCACGCGCTTCGGTCCGCGCGACGGATCGTTACTGGGCGCATCTTTCTGCGGCCCTTCCGCGTTTTGCTCTTCCTGCGAGGCGCCCTGATCGGTGCTGGGGCCACCCTGAGCGCGCGGCGTGAGCCGCTCGAGCATCGCCGTCTGTTTGGCGGTGAATGGGAAGCCATCGGGATCGACGATTGAGCGGCCACCAAGCAGACCATCGGAGCCTGCCAGCTCACCGAACTTGATCTGGCTGTGGGAAGCGGGCCGGAAATATTCCGCGATGCTCTTTCGCTGACTGCTGTTGGTGGCGCCCAGCAGCCACATCAGCAGAAAGAACGCCATCATCGCGGTCATCATGTCGGCAAGCGCGATTTTCCAGGCCCCGCCGTGCGCACCGCCATGACCCTCTTCGACGATGATCTTGCGGATGATGGGCCGTACAGGGGCCGGCGCGGCTGCCGCGTCAGCGGGCGGTGCGCCGTCAGCGGCAGCGGGCGCGGCTGGTGCGTTGGCTTCGGCCATCAGAGCACTCCGCTGTCAGCCAGACCGGTCATCAACCGCCTCGCAGGCTGTCGAAGACTTCGGAGAACGAGGGCTGGTTGTGGTGACTGATGCAGGCACGTGCGGCCTCGATCACAACCGGCTGGGGATGGCCTTTGAGGTTGGCGACCAGCATCTGGTGAATGACGTTGTAGACCTGTGACTCTTCGTCGACGATCTGGCCCAGGCGCCCAGCGAACGGCTCGAACATGCCGTAGGACAGGAACACCCCCAGCATGGTGCCCACCAGCGCAGCGCCGATCAGCGCACCCAGGACCGCGGGCGGCTGATCGATTGCGCCCATGGTTTTCACCACACCTAGCACGCACGCCACGATGCCCAGCGCAGGCATGGAACCCGCCATGGTGGTGAGCGCGGCGGGCGCCCGCATGGCCTCGTGGTGGTGCAGTTTGATGGCAGTTTTCATGATGTCGTCCACCGCGTCGGCATCGAGATTGCCCTGCGAGATGATGGCAAGCCGCAGTGGATCGCAGATCATCTGAACGATGGAATGGTCTTTGGCGAGCTTGGGGAACTCACCAAAAATCGGGCTGGAGTCTGGGTTTTCGACGTGGGCTTCGAGCGCCACCACCCCTTCCTTCTTCATGACCGCCAGTAGCTTGCCGACCATGACGATGAGGTTGAGGTAGTCCTCCTGCTTCCACTTGGGCCCGGAGATGCACTTGCCAATGCCGCCCATGGCGGCCTTGAAAATATCGAAGCTGTTGCCCACCAGCGCAGCGCCAACCGCAGCACCCGCGATGATGATGAATTCGAACGGGGCCGCCTTGATGATGGGCGCCATCTTGCCGCCGGCAAGAACATAGCCCCCGAGTACCGCCCCGAACACAACCGCAAGACCGATGAAGAAGAACATGGCAAGCCCTCAAGACTTAAACAGGCACCACACCCCGATGCACCAGCCAAAGGCCAGCTGCAGTCCGAAATCGATCAGGTTGCCGACAATGGCGACAGGAATTCCGATGTAGGCGATGCTCAGGGCCAATCCCGCGAGGGTAAGCCTCGGCTTCGGGATATCGTGGCCCAGAACCACGTGCCGCCCTGTTTTTTCGGTCCTGGCCAAACTCAACAGTGGTATGGGGTAATCGGCATGGGGCTCGGGTTCTTGACCGCGGGGCAGCCCCGACTCATGACTTTCCCTATTATATCGGCATGAATCTGATCTGGGACCCCGACTCACCAAAAGTCTGGGACGCATTTCATCGCGAGCATCGCGGTGCGCTCCAGCAGAGCTGGGGCTATGGCGCCGCGCTGGCTCGGCTGGGTGTGCGGGTACACAGGGCGCTGGTGGAGTTCGAGGGCCGCCCGGTGGGGCTTGCCCAGTTCATCTGTCGGCGGATCCCCGCCTACCTGTCACTCTCATCCTGCAGCCGCGGCCCGGTCTGGGCGCCAGCGCTTGATGCCGAGGCGCGACGCGCGCTTTACCGGCGGCTGCGCGCCGAGCTGCCAGCGCCAAGGCTTCGCGTCACGCTGTTTTCGCCCGATCGGACCGCTGCGGAGCTTGTCCCCGTCGAAGTCGCGGGTTTGCGAAGGGTGATGACGGGCTACTCGACGGTCATGCTCGATCTCACCCAGCCGCCCGAGGCACTGCGCGCGGCCTTCGACGGCAAATGGCGAAACCGGTTGGTGAAGGCCGAAACCGAGAAGAAGCTGCAGGTTCATGTCAACTCGAATGTCCCCAAATGCCGTGAACTTCTCGAGCGCGAGGGCAGGCAGCGCGAGTCCCGCAACTTTCACGGGCTGCCCACCGACTTCGTGACCCACTGGATCGACGTGGCTCCATCGTCCGCTGCCGCGTTCGTCATCGCACGCGCCGATTTCGAAGGCAAAACCGTCGCGGCCATGCTGTTTCTGCTGCACGGAAGCGTCGCCACCTACCATATCGGCTGGGCTGACGATACCGGCCGCGATCTCAACGCGCACAATCTGCTGCTGTGGCGGGCGTCGCTCCTCCTGCGTGAGCGGGGCCTTGCCGCCATCGACCTGGGGGGGGTCAACACGCATTCCCTCCCGGGCATTTCGCGATTCAAACTCGGAACCGGTGGTGCAGTCCGCACGCTGGCCGGCACCTACTGCTGACGGGAGTGGCCGAAATGGTCGCAGGGTTGCGTAGCCGTTCGATGGGCCCCCGGGTGCTGACCGGGGCGCTGCTCGCACTTTCCATGGTCGCGAGCGAGGCTAGGGCCCAGGCCGTGGCGCCGCCCTGGGAAAAGCTGGGCGACACCCCGGCGCTCACGCTCTACATGGACCGAACGAGCTTGCAGCGAGAAGGTGCCATCCGGCGAGTGCTCGAGATGCAGGACCTGAAGGTGCCCGACCCCGATGGCGTGATGTCGCGCCGCTACACCAATGAATACGATTGCGACAATCAGATGCACCGGATTGGTCGCATGACCAGCTGGGCCGGGCCGCAGCTCACCGGCCGCAAGGTCTTCGATATTTCCGAGTGGGGTTACTGGCGAAAAATCCCACCCAACGGGCTGTTTACGCTTGGCTTCAAGCTGCTTTGCCCGCTGCGGGCGGGCGAATCGCTGAGTCCTTGAATGAGGGCGCCTTCACCCGCATCAGAAAACGCTCCAGCTGGTCTTTGCTGATGCCGATGGGGGTTCGCAGCTGATAGAAGCGAACCTTCTCGGTGCAGGGCGGCACCGGCAACGTGCCCTCGTACACCTGATAGCTGAGATTCTCGGGCAGCAGCTGCGCGGGATCGATCGAGATGTTTGAGATGGTGGCTTCGGGCGCGCCTTTGTTGGGCAGATTGTTCAGGATCTGCCAGATGGTGCGATGCTGAAACGCTGACTCCCGAATCGGCACGCTCACCACCACGGTTTGCCCCGAGGCAATGCGATGAACGAGATGGGCCACGAGCGAAACCGGCTTGCCATCGACCTGGCCGCCCTCGGGCCGGTAAAAATGGATGCGGACCAGATCGAAGATCTCAGGGCCGATCTTGAGCGAGCTGCCCGCGGCGGCCGTGACGATGGCTGATTGGCCGTCGTTGGAAACCCGCAGCACGCCGGGCTTGTAGCGCATTTCCAGGGGCTGCCGGCCGAACTGTGCCTGGTCCAGCGTGCGGTTGGGGCCCGGCGCGGGACAGGACTGCGCGAGGCCCGCCGTCTTGGGCGGCTCGGCCGACGGCTGCTGCGCGGCGAGCAGCGCATTCTGGGCAGCGAGCTCGCGTAGCTTTTCTTCCAATGTCTCGATTTCACCCTTGAGCGAACGGATCTGGCCGCGCAGATCCTTGGCCTGCGCGCCTGAGCGCTCGAGCTGCTCGCGAAGGTCGGACGCCTGTTTCGCTTTGACGAATGACGCGGTGCCCAACACGGCGACCAGGATGACGGCCAGCAGAATGAGCGTCAGGCGAAGAATGACTTTCATGATCGGATGTCCTGGGGAACCTGTTGCAACGCAAGGCAACATCTGCCCTTGGGCAGACAAACTTAAGAGTTACTGCTTTCGGTCGAGAAGCGGCGAGCGCTAAGGCCGATCCGCTGCTAGTATCATCGGCACCGGATTGTGTGGCTTGAGTGCCATTATGAATAAATTGCTTGGCGGTATCGTAATCGGCGCGCTGCTCACAGCCAGTATCTACGGCCTCGTGAACATGGTGTTCGATGAAAGCAGTGCCCCTGAAATTCCGCAGGACATCCTCGCCCAGCGGCGCACGGGCATGATTGATCTCATCTGTGAACTGCAGCTCGATCTCGATGGGCAGCTTGCGCTCGGCATCAACGCCAACGAGCCCGCGCGCATGTCACTTGCCCAGATCGACTTCGACCGGAAGTCGGGCTGGTACCAGGGGCGGCTGTCCATCTCCGAGGGGCGTGCGGGCAATCTCACCGTGCTCGGCCCGCGTCTCATCGTGAGCCGCCCCGCCATGTTCCAGCGTTTCGGCGTCACCATCAGCAAGGAAGAGTTCGTGATCGACCGCAGCAGCGGCTCGTTCACTCAGTCCATCAGCACGCAGGATGGCCGCAACATCACCCTGATCCGCGGCACCTGCGCACAGGTCATCAAGCCGCCTTTCTGAAAGGCCCGCGGTTGGCCGTGCACCGGGCCGCCCATCGGCGCTGATGCTGCGACGCAACACAGGCCATTGCCAGCCGGGTATACTGCGCGTTGGCGATCATCCAGTCCGTTCGCCGTCCTCCCTTCCTCCCCTCCCCGACGATCCTCTCCGTCTTCCCGACTGGTGCCGCAGCCCTCAGGCTGGTCGGCAGGTCGACGCAGTGCATCGCCTTGACGGAACTCCATGAGCTTTTCTTCTCTCGGCCTCGCCGAACCGCTGGTTCGCGCGGTCACCGAACTCGGTTATTCCCAGCCCACCCCCATCCAGACCCAGGCGATTCCCGCTGTACTGGCGGGCGGTGATTTACTCGCCGCTGCCCAGACCGGCACCGGAAAAACCGCCGGATTTGTGCTGCCCATCCTGCAGCGCCTGATGCAATCGGCGCCTGCCCAGGCTGCCGAATCTGCTCCGCGCGCCGACGGTCACGCAGGTCGCCCCCATGCGGGCCAGGGGCGGCACGCCCGAGGCCCCAGCATCCGGGCCCTGATCCTCACACCCACGCGCGAATTGGCCGCGCAGGTCGAGGAAAGCGTGCGCGACTACGGCCGGCACCTGCCGCTGCGCTCAATGGCCATGTTTGGCGGGGTCAACATCAACCCGCAGATCGACCAACTGCGCCGCCGTGTTGACATCCTCGTCGCTACCCCCGGACGGTTGCTTGACCATGTTTCGCAGCGCACGGTGGATTTGTCATCCGTCGAAATCCTGGTGCTTGATGAAGCCGACCGGATGCTCGACATGGGCTTCATTCACGATATCCGGCGGGTGTTGTCGCTGCTGCCGAAGAAGCGGCAAAACCTGCTGTTTTCCGCCACATTTTCCGACGACATCCGGTCGCTCGCCAATGGCCTTCTCGATCGGCCGGCCAGTATCGAAGTGGCGCGTCGTAACGCACCTGCCGAGGCGGTGGAGCAGACGGTTCTGCTCGTCAATCGCGACGCGAAGAAAGAGCTCCTTGCGCACCTCATTCGCGAGCGGGCTTGGTTTCAGGTGCTGGTCTTCACGCGCACCAAGCACGGCGCCAATCGGCTGGCCGAATACCTTGAAAAGGTGGGCATTAGTGCGCTTGCCATTCATGGCAACAAGAGCCAGAGCGCGCGGACCCGTGCGCTCGCCGGTTTCAAGGATAACTCCCTCCAGGTGCTGGTGGCCACCGACATCGCGGCCCGAGGCATCGACATCGACGAATTGCCGCATGTTGTGAATTTCGAGCTTCCGAACGTCTCTGAAGATTACGTGCACCGGATCGGTCGCACAGGGCGCGCCGGCGCAGCCGGTCAGGCCGTATCGCTGGTCTGTGTCGACGAATTCGAATTCCTGCGCGGCATCGAGAAGCTGATCGGACGGGCGCTGCCCCGCGAAACCGTGGCGGGCTTCGAACCTGACCTCAGCGTGCGCCCCGAGCCCATTTCGATGGGGGGGGGCCGGGTGATGCGGCCGGCTCGGAGCGGGGCGCCCAAGGGCGGGCCCGCCAAGTTTGGTGGCGACAAACCAGGCTCCCGTGGCGGGTTTCCTTCAGGCAAGGGCGGCGCGCGACCGGGGGCCAACGGCGGCGGGCGCCCTGCTGCGCCGGCTCGCGCAGCTGCAGCCCCCCATCAGGGAGCGCCCGCGCGCTCAAGCGCGCCGTATGCCGCGGCAGGGCCTGCTCGCGCCGGCTCGTCTCGTCCTGGGGGCAACGCGCCGGCAGGCCAGGGCTTTGGCCACACGCGCGCCCCGGGTAGAGGGATGAGGGGGCGTTAGCATCTCAATTCGCACCCAACCGGGAGACTTCCTTGAGCGACCCGACGCTTTCTGACCTTCGTAAAGACTACGACCGCGGCGAATTTGACGAGACCATGGCGGCCGAGGTGCCGCTTGATCAGTTTCGGCAATGGCTGAACGAGGCGATGGCAGCCAAGGTCCCTGAGCCCAACGCAATGACGCTTGCCACCGTCGGTGCCGACGGTCGGCCGTCCACGCGGGTGGTGCTCATCAAGGGGTTCGATTCGCGGGGCCTGGTCTGGTACACCAACTACCAGAGCCGAAAGGGCCGGCAGCTTGCGGGTAACCCCCATGCCGCGCTTCAGTTCCACTGGGTGGAGATGGAGCGCGTGGTGCGGATCGAGGGCCGGGTTGAATTCGGCGATGCCGTCGAGGCTGACGCTTACTATGCCTCGAGGCCGCTCGCCTCCCGGATTGGTGCCTGGGCGTCTGATCAGAGCGAGGTGCTGGTTTCGCGAACCGATTTGGTCAAGCGCACGGCCGAAATGGGGCTTCGGCATGGGCTCAACCCGCCGCGGCCGCCTCACTGGGGCGGCTATCGGCTGGTTCCCGATTACTTCGAGTTCTGGCAGGGCCGCCGCTCGCGGCTGCACGACCGCATTTGCTACCGTTTGCAGCCGGACGGTCGATGGACCCGCCAGCGGCTGTCGCCCTGACGAGCTGCCCCGCTTTCGCGTTACTTCACGAGCAGGGTCGGAACCGCTGACAGCTCGATGACCCGTGTGGCAACTGACCCCACCAACAGATCGGCGAGCGAACTGCGACCCTTCGCTCCCATCACGATCAGGTCGAATCGCCCGCGCGCGGCGGCATCGGCGATTTCCGCAGCGACATGCCCGCGTCGGATGATCATGTCATGGTCGATGCCGGCCTTATCGAGCGCCTTGCGCGCCGCGGCGAGGTCGGTTTCCGATTCGTCGCGCAGGTAATTGTCGATTGCGTCCTTGCCGACGAAGCGGCTCGCGTGGCGCAGCGCGATGTCATCGTGCACGCTGATCAGCGAGATGCGAGTGGTGCCGGTCAATGCACCCGCGAGCTTGATGGCGTGGCGCACCGCACGGAGCGAAGTTTTCGAGCCGTCACAGGCGACGAGCATTTTCATTCAGATTCTCCATTGGATGGCGGGCGCAAACCGGTCCACTTAGGCGCGTACGGTTGAGCGACGCCGATCAGGTCGAGCATGCGGGCGCAGCTGTGGTCAATGAGCGCCTCGATGCTGTCCGGGCGCAGGTAAAAGGCGGGCACCGGGGGAAAGATGATGCCGCCCATTTCGGTGACCGAGGCCATGTTGCGCAGATGCGCGAGATTGAGTGGCGTTTCGCGCACGGCGAGCACCAGGCGGCGACGCTCCTTCAGCATGACATCGGCCGCGCGGGTGATGAGGTTGTCCCCGTATCCCTGAGCAATCGCTGCCAACGTTTTCATTGAGCACGGCGCGATCACCATGGCTTCGATCGGGTATGACCCCGAGGCGATGCAGGCGCCAACCTCGCGTACCCCATGAACCTCATCGGCGAGTGCCTCGACCGCCCGGCGGCCGCGGCCGGTTTCCTGCTCGATCGTGAGCCAACCGGCTGGAGAGACTGCCAGATGGGTTCGGATACCGCCGACTTCGCGCAGCATTTCGAGGAGGCGCAGTCCGTAGGCAGCGCCCGAGGCGCCGGTAATTGCGATAGTGACCTGTTTCTGATCCATCGACCCATTGTAGCGGCACGACCCATAGCGGCATGACCCATAGCAACGCGCTCCATGGCGGCATAACCCGTAGCGGAGCGTCTCGCGGTTAAGCATGCACGAGGCGGCGGGCGTGGCGGAGGATACGGCCGCTCGATGGTCGATCTGGGTCAAGGTTTTGTCATGTTGGCGAAGCGCACCCGCCTGCGGCGATAATCCGCCTGCGCATCGCAGACCCAACGGGAGTACCCCATGAATCGACGCAAGCTGATTGTTGCCGCAGCCACCACGCCCTTGGTGCTTGCTACCCCCTGGGCGCGGGCTGATTCGCTGTCCTCGCGCCCTGTCCGCATCGTCGTGCCGTTCGGCGCTGGCGGCATTGCCGACCTGACCGTGCGTGCGGTTGCGCAGGCAATGGGCGAACAGTTGAAGACTCAGGTGGTGATCGAGAACAAGCCCGGCGCGGGGGGCATTGCAGCCGGCGAGACCGTGGTGCGAGCCGCAGCCGACGGCCATACGCTCCTCCTGATGTCGAATGGCAATGCGGTGAGCGTCAACCTGTTCAAGTCGCTGCCCTTCGATACCTTGCGGGACTTTGCCCCGGTCTGTGGACTTGGCAGTTTCGGCCTTGGCGTGGTCGTGCCGGCGAGTTCGCCGCATCGGACGCTTGGCGATCTGCTCGCCTTTGCACGCGCCAACCCGGGCAAACTGAACCTCGGAACGATCAACATCGGTAGCACCCAGAACCTGGCCGGTGAATTGTTCCGTACCCGTGCCGGCATTAACGCGCAGATCGTTCCCTTCAACGGCACGCCGGCGCTACTCACCGCATTGCGTGGGGGGCATGTCGACGCCGGTGTTGAAATCCTGGGCCCGCTCAAGTCGCAACTTAATCCAGGAGGGGTGCGGCTGCTTGCGGTCACCTCAAGGCGCCGGGCGGCGGAGTTCCCCGACGTGCCAACCGCCATCGAAGCCGGGGTGGCCGACTACGAGGCGTCCTCCTGGAATGCGCTGGCCGCGCCGTCGAAAACGCCGCCGGCGATCATCGCCCAGCTCAATCAGGCGGCGCGAGCGGCACTCGAGACGCCCGACGTCCGCAAGCGTCTCGCCGAGCTGGGCGTCGAACCCATTGGCGGCACGCCGCAGGCGTTGGGCGAGCTTCTTGCGAGCGAAATCCGGCGTTGGGGCGAGGTGATCGAGCGCGCCGGAATTCCAAAGCAGTAAGGGCGCCGGAATGCGCGCGGCCCTGAGGTGCGAGCGCGGCCTTCCGCGCCGACGTAAAATCGCGGCGCCTGCCCGCCATGGGTCCCGCCCCGGAGTGGCGTGTTGCCGCTGAGCGGGCTTTTTTAATGCCGGAGTTCTGATGATCATCGACTGCCACGGACACTACACGACCGCCCCCAAGTCTCTGGAAGACTGGCGAAACCGTCAGGTTGCGGCGCTCGGTCATCCTGCCGACATGCCACGGGTTTCTGATCTTGTGATCAGCGACGATGAACTGCGCGAGTCGGTCGAAACCAACCAGCTCAAGAAAATGCGCGAGCGAGGCTCGGACCTCACGATTTTTTCGCCGCGCGCGAGCTTCATGGCGCACCACATCGGCGATTTCGCTGTGAGCTCGACCTGGGCATCGATTTGTAACGAGCTGATCTATCGCGTCACGAAACTGTTCCCGGACCAGTTCGCGGGCGTCGCGATGCTGCCGCAGTCGCCCGGGGTTCGTCCCGAGACCTGCATCGCGGAGATTGATCGTTGCGTGCGCGAATACGGCTTTGTCGGCATCAACCTCAACCCGGATCCGTCAGGGGGCCACTGGAAAGAGCCGCCGCTGTCCGATCGCTGGTGGTATCCCATCTACGAAAAGATGGTCGAGTACGACATTCCGGCCATGGTGCATGTCAGCACCAGCTGCAACGCCTGTTTCCACACCACGGGCGCGCACTACCTGAACGCTGACACCACCGCCTTCATGCAGTGCCTCACCTCAAATCTGTTCAAGGATTTTCCGACGCTTCGGTTCGTGATTCCTCACGGCGGCGGTGCGGTGCCCTACCACTGGGGGCGATTCCGCGGCATTGCGCAGGACATGAAACTGCCGCCGCTTACTGAGCATCTGCTGAAGAACATCTTTTTTGATACCTGTGTCTATCACCAGCCGGGTATTGATCTGCTTCTGAAGGTGATCCCCGATGACAACATCCTGTTTGCATCGGAAATGATTGGTGCAGTTCGCGGGATTGATCCGTACAGCGGTCACGAATACGACGACACGCGGCGCTACATCGATGGCGCGAGGGAACTCACCGAGGCGCAGCGGAGCAAGATCTTTGAGACCAACGCGCGCCGCGTCTATCCCAGGCTTGATGCCCAGTTGAAGGCGCGTGGTCATTAGGAAATTCGCCTCGCCCGCCCACATTTTTTCCGGAGATCTTTCCAATGAGCCAGCCGATGAACAATCTCGGTGTTGTTGTCCGCAACTACCAGCGCCCCACGCTCGCCGAAATCGATCGGCTGGGCGCGTTCGGCGTGGCCACCATTCATGAGGCCATGGG
Source organism: uncultured bacterium (assembly GCA_903866395.1). Classification (GTDB taxonomy): domain Bacteria; phylum Pseudomonadota; class Gammaproteobacteria; order Burkholderiales; family Burkholderiaceae_E; genus SYIM01. Next base: position 25,621 of record CAIPNM010000404.1, on the reverse strand, counting down.
CCGGGTCGGGCTGATGAAGCCCTACATGCGCCCGGTTTATCCCGGTGCGCGGGTTTGCGGCGCGGCGGTCACCGTGCTGCTCCAGCCGGGTGACAACTGGATGCTGCATGTGGCGGCGGGTGAGCTGAAGGAAGGCGATATTGTGGTGGCCGCCTGCACCACCGATAACGAAGACGGCATGTTCGGCGATCTGCTGGCCACCTCGTTTCGCGCGTTGGGCGCGCGCGGGCTCATCATCGATGCGGGCGTGCGCGATGTGCGTGATCTCACGGAGATGAAGTTCCCTGTGTTCTCGCGCGCAATCAACGCGCGGGGTACGGTCAAGGCCACGCTCGGGTCGGTCAACATTCCGGTGGTATGTGCGGGTGCCCAGGTCAATCCGGGTGACATCATCGTGGCCGATGACGATGGCGTGGTGGTGGTGCCTCGCGAGCTTGCTGCGCAGGCGGCCGAAGCGTCGGCTGCGCGCGAGGCCAAGGAGGCCGACAGCCGCAAACGGCTCGCTGCGCGCGAACTGGGCCTGGACATTTATAAGATGCGCGATCCGCTTGCACGCGCTGGCCTGCGCTACATCGAATGAGCATGTCGGGGCACGCTTTGCCGGCGGGCGCCGATCCCAGGGCCTGGCGCATCGGGTTTGTGGGCTACGGTGAGGTCGGGCGAATTCTGTCGGAAGATCTGCGGGCCCAGGGCTTCGCGGTGAGCGCCTTCGACATCAAGCTCGGGTCATCAGCAGAGGGGCCGCTTCGCGATCATGCAGCGGCGCACGGGGTGCGGCTTGCCAATGATTTAGCGGCCCTCACGGCGGCGGCTGACTTCATCATTTCGGCGGTCACCGCCAGCCAGGCGGTGGTGGTGGCTGAGGCCTGTGCAGTGACGATTCCGCCAGGGGTGTTCTTTCTCGACTTCAATTCAGCCTCGCCCGGCGCCAAACAGCGTGCGGGTGCGGTGATCGATGCAGCGGGCGGCCGATATGTTGAAGGCGCGGTCATGACCTCGTTGCCGCCCTATCGCATCCGGGTGCCGCTCCTTTTGGGCGGCGCGCATGCGCAGGCGCTTCAGCCTGCTCTTGCCGCGCTCGGGTTTGATGCCAAGGCGGTGTCCGATCGGCTGGGCGTGGCCTCGGCCACCAAGATGTGCAGGAGCGTGATGATCAAAGGGCTCGAAGCAATGGTGATCGAAAGCTTCACCACGGCACGCGCCTATGGCGTAGAGCGCGAGGTGCTTGCCTCGCTCGCTGAAACCTTCCCAGGCATTGACTGGGAAAAGCAGGGTGATTATTTTTTCATGCGCGTCATTCAGCACGGTCGCCGGCGCGCCGAAGAAATGCGTGAAGCGGCGCAGACCGTTCGCGAGGCGGGGCTCGAGCCGTGGTCGGCCGCGGGCACCGCCGAGCGCCAGGCCTGGGTGGCCGACCGCGCAGACGAGGGCCTGTTTGGCGAACGCGCGAAAGCGGGTCGCCCCTGGCGCGAGCATGCCGATCAGATCCTCGAGCAGATCCGGTCGGACTCCAACAAGAGGTGAATATGGATCCCGATTGGCTGGTTTTTCATCCCAATCCTTCGCGGCCGACGTTTCGCGTGCCAGCGGGTGCGGTCGATGCGCATTGCCATGTGTTCGGACCTGCAGCGCAGTTCCCTTATGCGCCTGAGCGTAAGTACACGCCGTGCGATGCGTCGAAAGATCAACTGTTTGCGCTGCGCGACTTTCTCGGGTTTGAGCGCAATGTGATCGTGCAGGCCACCTGCCACGGCACCGATAACCGAGCGCTGGTCGATGCACTCCAGCATTCCGGGGGCCGCGCCCGAGGTGTGGCCACCGTCAGCCGCGATGTCACCGATGCCGAGCTTCGTGCCATGCATGAGGCGGGCGTGCGTGGCACACGCTTTAATTTTGTCCGCCGGCTGGTGGATTTCACTCCACGTGAGGTGCTTGCCGAAATCGCGCACCGGATCGCGCCGCTTGGCTGGCATGTGGTGATTTATTTCGAGGCGCAGGACCTGCCCGAGCTCTGGGACTTCTTTACCGCGCTGCCCACCACCGTGGTGGTTGATCATATGGGGCGGCCCGATGTGAGCAAACCCGTGGACGGCCCGGAGTTTGCGCTGTTCATGCGGATGCTCGCCGAGCATCCGAACATCTGGTCGAAGGTGAGCTGCCCCGAGCGGCTGTCGAAGTCGGGTCCTCCCCGCTATGACGACGTGGTCCCGTTTGCGCGCCGTATTGTTGAAACCTTTCCCGACCGTGTGCTCTGGGGCACCGACTGGCCGCATCCGAACATGAAATCGCATATGCCAGATGACGGGCTGCTGGTTGACTATGTGCAAAGAATCGCGACGACGCCCGAGCTTCAGCGCAAACTTCTGGTCGACAATCCGATGCGGCTCTACTGGGCTGATTGATGGGACGATTGACTGGCCTTGTATTGAAGGCCAGTGAGCAGTCAACTTAAAGGGCCAACCGACATGGCGCTACATAAACCCTATCTCGATATTCCCGGTACGACGATCTTCGATGCGGATCAGTCGCGCATGGGCTACCACCTGAATCAGTTCTGCATGTCGCTTATGAAAGCGCCTAATCGCGAACGCTTCAAGGCGAACGAACGCGCCTATCTCGACGAGTGGCCCATGACCGAGGCGCAAAAGCAAGGCGTGCTCGCGCGTGATTACAACGGGCTGATTGCGCTCGGCGGCAATGTTTATTTTCTCGCCAAGATTTTTTCCACCGACGGCTGGAGTTTCGAGTTGGCCGCTTCGCGCATGACCGGCATGTCGCAGGCCGACTACCGCGCGATGATGATCGCCGGCGGACGTTCGCCCGACGGCAACCGCACTATCGGAGAGCAATGACATGGCCCGCGTGACCGCCGGCGTTTTCACCTCGCATGTTCCCGCCATTGGCGCTGCTATGGATCTGGGGCGTACCGAGGAACCGTATTGGCAGCCGTTGTTTTCAGGCTATGAATTTTCACGCCGCTGGATCGCAGCCAACCGCCCGGATGTGGTGGTGCTGGTGTTTAACGACCACGCCACCGCGTTCAGCCTTGACATGATCCCCACCTTCGCAATCGGCTGCGCCGAGCGCTTCGAGCCCGCCGATGAAGGCTGGGGCCCGCGCAAGGTGCCCACGGTGCACGGGCATCCGGAGTTGGCCGCGCATATCGCGCAGTCGGTGATTCTCGATGAGTTCGATCTCACCATCATCAACAAGATGGATGTCGACCACGGCCTCACGGTGCCGATGTCGCTGATGTTCGGCCAGCCCGAGGCCTGGCCCTGCAAGGTGATTCCGTTGGCCGTTAACGTGGTGCAATATCCACCGCCCACCGGGCACCGCTGCTGGCGTCTGGGTCAGGCGATCCGGCGTGCGATCGACAGCTTCGACGGCGATCTGAACGTGCAGGTCTGGGGCACGGGCGGCATGAGCCACCAGCTGCAGGGGCCGCGCGCCGGGCTCATCAACAAAGCATTCGACAACCGCTTTCTCGATCGGCTGCCGGGTGATGCTGCGGGGCTCGCGCAGATTCCGCACATTGACTATGTGCGCGAGGCGGGCTCGGAAGGCATTGAACTCGTGATGTGGCTCATCGCACGCGGCGCGCTCGATGAGACCGTGCTCGAGACCCATCGTTTCTATCATGTGCCCGCCTCCAATACGGCGGTGGGTCACATGATTCTTGAAAACCGGAGTCAGTCATGAAGGTCTGCGTTGCAGGAGCTGGTGCTTTTGGCGCCAAGCATGTCGAGGGCATTCGCAATATTTCGGGTGTGGAAGTCGTGTCGGTGGTGGGGCGTCTGCCTGATAAAACCCGCGAGTTTGCGCAGAAATACGGCATTGCGCAGGCCACGACCGAACTCGACGAAGTGCTGGCACGCCCCGATATTGATGCGGTGATTCTCTGCACGCCCACCCAGATGCATGCCGCCCAGACCATCGCGTGTCTGCGCGCGGGTAAACATGTGCAGGTTGAAATTCCGATGGCGGACAGCCTGGCTGATGCGCGTGCCATCGTAGCCGCGCAAAAGGAGAGCGGGCGGGTAGCGATGGCAGGCCACACGCGGCGCTTCAATCCCAGCCACCAGTGGATCCACCGCAAGATTGCGGCGGGCGAACTCAAGATCCAGCAGATGGATGTCCAGACCTATTTCTTTCGCCGCACCAACATGAACGCGCTCGGCCAGCCGCGGAGTTGGACCGATCACCTGCTCTGGCACCATGCCGCGCACACGGTGGATCTGTTTCACTACCAGACCGGTGAGATTTCCGCGCACGCACGCGCGATGCAGGGACCGATCCACCCTGAGCTGGGTATCGCGATGGATATGTCGATTCAGCTGAAGGTGGCGGGGGGCGCGATCTGCACGCTGTCGCTCTCCTTCAATAACGACGGGCCGCTCGGCACGTTCTTTCGCTACATCTGCGACAAGGGCACGTTCATCGCTCGCTACGACGATCTGGTTGATGGTCGCGAAAACCCGATCGATGTGAGCAAGGGCTATGTCTCCACCAACGGGATCGAACTACAGGACCGCGAGTTTTTCGCGGCGATCCGTGACGGGCGCGAACCCAATTCAAGCGTGGCGCAGGTGCTGCCCGCCTACGAAACGCTCGATCGGCTGGAGCGTTCGCTGGTCTGAGGGGTCGGCCCGCGCGCAAGCGGGCCTGACCGCCCACCCCGCGGGCGGGCGGTGGATGGGCTGGCTTCAGTCCTGCTGGGCCTCGGCGGGCACGATTTTCTGCAGTTCGCCCGACTGGAACATCTCGGCCATGATGTCGGAGCCGCCCACGAACTCGCCCTGGATGTAGAGCTGGGGAATGGTGGGCCAGCTCGAAAAGTCCTTGATCGCCTGGCGGACTTCGTCGTCTTCGAGCACGTTGACGGTGACGAGGTTGCGCACGCCGCATGACTTCAGGATCTGGATCGCGCGTCCGGAGAAGCCGCATTGCGGGAACTGGGCGGTTCCTTTCATGAACAGGACCACCGGATTGTCGGTGACGGTCTTTGCAATGAATTCACGTGCTTCCATACAGAGGCCTCTTGATCAGAGATGGCGGGTTTCGCCGTGGGGTTGAGCGCCGGCACGAGGCCGGAAGCGGGGCGCTGAAACCTGCTGGCTCGGCGTCCCTAAAACCTGAAGTGTAGAGCGCGCGGCGATACCACGCACGTCCTGAGGTCGTTTCATGGCGCGCGGCCGAACGTCAGCCGCTCATGGCCTGCCAGATCGGGCTGGGTATGAACGTCCTGAAGCCCCGCCCGCAGAAAGAGCGTGCGGACGGCCGCGCCCTGGTCCCAGCCGTGCTCCACGATGAGCCGGCCGCTGGTGACCAGGTGGGCCAGGGCGCCGGATGCGATTTCTCGAAGCGCATCGAGCCCGTCGGAGCCCGAGGCGAGCGCGGAACGGGGCTCGAACCTGAGGTCACCCTCGGTCAGATGCGGGTCGGCGTCAGCGATGTAGGGCGGATTGGCGACGATGATCTCGAAGCGCTCGGCGTGGGCGAGTGCCTGCCACCAGGAGCCTGCGCGAAAGCTCAGTCGGCTCGGGGTCAGGCCCTGATGGGCCGCGTTTTCGGTAGCCACGGCAAGCGCGTCGCTTGAGCGGTCGGTCGCCACGACCCGAAGATCGGGCCGGGTCACCGCGATGGCGATCGCGATCGCGCCGCTACCGGTGCCCAGATCCAGGACTGCGGCATGCCGCGGGGCAAGCTCGCAGGCTGCGTCCACCAGCAGCTCGGTCTCGGGTCTTGGGATCAGTACCGCGCGATTGACCCGCAGGGCGAGGCCGTAAAACTCACGCTCACCACACAGGTAGGAAAGAGGCTCACCATTGATCCGCGAAGCCTGTAGCGCGAGGAAGCGCTCGCTTACAAGAGGCTCTAACGGCTCATCGCCGTGGGCGAGCAGCCATTCCCGGCGCTGGCCGGTTGCGTACTCGAGCAGGCGCCGCGCCTCCGTACGCGGCAGCGGGCTGGCTGCGATCAGGCTGTCAGCGGTGGGTGCGGTCACCGGGCAGCCTCAGACTGCCTCGGCAAGCGCCTGCAGCAGCTCGGCCTGATGCGCAGTGGCGAGTGCATCGAGCAATTCATCAAGATCGCCGTCAACCACCTGCTGGAGCTTGTAGAGCGTGAGGTTAATCCGATGATCGGTGACGCGGCCCTGAGGGAAGTTGTAGGTGCGAATGCGCTCTGAGCGGTCGCCCGAGCCGATCAGCGACTTCCGGTGCGCGGCCTCACGGGCCTGCGCTTCGCGCATCTGCCGGTCTTTGAGCCGGGCGGCGAGCACTTTCATTGCGCGGTCGCGGTTGCGATGTTGCGAGCGATCGTCCTGGCACTCGGCCACCAGTCCAGTGGGCAGATGGGTGATCCGCACCGCCGATTCGGTTTTGTTCACATGCTGACCACCCGCCCCCGAGGCGCGGAAGACGTCGATCCGAAGCTCTGACGGATCGATGTCGATCTCGCCCACCTCATCAGCCTCTGCCATGACCGCCACCGTGCAGGCGGAGGTGTGAATCCGGCCCTGAGCCTCGGTTTCCGGGACCCGCTGGACTCGATGGCCGCCGGACTCGAACTTGAGCCGCGAATAGACCGCATCGCCCGCGATCCGGACGATGGCCTCGCGGTAGCCACCTAGCTCGGAGACGTTGGCCGAGAGGATTTCGGTTTGCCAGCGCGCGCGCTCGGCATAGCGCAGATACATGCGCAGCAGGTCGCCCGCGAACAGCGCGCTTTCGTCGCCACCCGTCCCGGCCCTGATCTCGAGCAGCACGTCGCGTTCGTCGTTGGGGTCACGGGGCAGCAGCAGCCGCTGCAGCCGGTCGAGTTCTGCCTGCATGCGTGCCGACGCGGTGTCGGCCTCAGCATCGGCGAACTCGCGTAGCTCCGGATCCTCGCGCATCTGCCGGGCGGTGGCGAGATCGGCTTCAGCCTGCTGATAGGCGTTGAAACGTTCGAGCAGCTGGGTGAGCTCCGCGTGCTCGCGCGTGAGGCGCCGGAATTCGGCGAGGTCACGCGCAGCGTCGGGCCCGGACAGGCGCGCGTTGACCTCGGCGAGCCGGGGCTCCAGCCGCTCGAGGCGGCCTCGCATGGAATCATTCATGGGCATCAATGGTACGCCGCCCGCCAGGGCGACAGCGCGGGCTCAGTGCCGGGGGTCGGAGCCGTCGGTGCCCGGGCTGTTGCGATCGGGCAGCAGATGGTCAACCAGATGCAGCATACGGTCACGGTCATCGCCGTGGCCATGGAGCAGTCGGGTGGGGCCGTGCAGGAACTTGCTGGTGAGCGCGTGCGCGAGCGCCTCGAGCACTTGTTCGGGCGACTGGCCGCCCGCGAGCAGCCGGCGTGCGCGCTCGAGCTCGGTCGCCTTGAGCGCCTCACCGCGCTGATGGAGCGTACGGATGGCGGGCACCACTGCGCGCGAGCTCATCCATTGCATGAATGCATCGACCCGGGTTTCGATGATGGCTTCGGCCTGGGCAACCGCTGCCCGCCGGCTTTCCTTGCCAGCATCGACATGGCGGCCCAGATCGTCGACGGTGTAGAGGTAGACGTCAGAGAGCCGCGAGACCTCTGCCTCGATGTCACGCGGAACGGCCAGATCCACCATGAAAATGGGACGGCGGCGACGCGCTTTCGAGGCGCGCTCGACCATGCCCAGGCCCACGATCGGTAGCGTGCTGGCCGTGCAGGAGACCACGATGTCGAATTCTTCGAGTCGGTTGGGGAGATCGGCCAACCGCATGGTTTCGGCGCCGAATTGCTGCGCCAGCCGGTCGGCCCGCTCGGCGGTGCGGTTGGCGATCACCACCCGCCGGGGATGCTGGGCCGCAAAGTGCGTGGCGCAGAGCTCGATCATTTCGCCGGCGCCAATGAAAAGCACGCTGCTCTTGCTGATGTCATCGAAGATGCGGCGCGCGAGCCGTACGGCGGCTGCCGCCATGGAGACCGAGTGGGCGCCGATTTCGGTGGACGAGCGGACTTCCTTGGCGACCGCGAAGCTGCGCTGGAACAGCTGATGGAGGTGCGTGCCGAGCGCGCCGGATTCCTGCGCGGCACGCACGGCGTCTTTCATCTGCCCCAAAATTTGCGGTTCGCCGAGCACCATGGAATCGAGACCCGAGGCGACCCGGAATGCGTGCCGCACCGCCTGGTTATCGGGCAGCGAATAGAGATGATCATCGATTCGGCCGGTGTGGCGATGCGCACTCAGCCACTCGGTCACCGCAACCCGCGCCTCGCCCGCCTGGGGGGTGGCGCAATAAATCTCGGTGCGGTTGCAGGTGGAGAGAATGGCGCTTTCGGGCAGCAGCCGCTCGAGGCGGCCACGCAAATCGAGCAAAGCCTCGCGCAAAGTGTCAGCTGGAAATGACACTTTCTCGCGCAGCGAGAGCGGCGCGGTTTGGTGGTTGAGTCCGAGCGTGAGGATTTGCATAACAGGTTGAATTTGCTTGAATTATATCTGAGTCCCGAGAAAGAGTCGATAGGCGGGGTGGTCAGTTTCGTCCCAATGGCGGTAGCCGAGCGTGTCAAGAAACTCGCGAAGTTGACGCTTTTCTGCTGACGGAACCTGTAGTCCGACCAGAATCCGCCCGTAGTCGGCACCATGGTTGCGGTAGTGAAAAAGCGAAATATTCCAGTTGGGGCTCATGCTGGTGAGAAAGCGCATGAGCGCACCCGGCCGCTCGGGGAACTCGAACCGGTAGAGGCGCTCGTCGCGCGCAAGCGGCGAGTGGCCCCCCACCAGATGGCGGATGTGGAGCTTGGCGAGTTCGTCATCGGTGAGGTCGAGCGTGGGGAAGCCCGCCTTCACGAACCCCCGGGCGATACGCGCGGCCTCCGCCGGGCTCTGAACCTGGATGCCGACGAAAACATGCGCCTCGCGCGAGTCGGCGATTCGGTAGTTGAACTCGGTGACATTACGCGGGCCGACCGTCTCGCAGAAGCGGCGGAAGCTGCCTCGCTCTTCCGGGATGGTGACTGCAAACACCGCTTCGCGCCGCTCGCCTACCTCCGCGCGTTCGGCGACAAAGCGCAGACGGTCGAAATTCATGTTGGCGCCGCAGGCGATTGCAACCAGCGATTCATTGCGGATTCGCTCGCGCGCGACATAAGCCTTGAGACCCGCCACCGAGAGTGCCCCCGCCGGTTCCAGCGTGGTGCGGGTGTCTTCGAAAACATCCTTGATTGCGGCGCACAGCTGGTCGGTGTCAACCAGGATGATGTCATCCACATACTGACGACACAGGCGGAAGGTCTCTTCACCCACCTTCTTGACTGCGGTGCCGTCAGAAAAGAGGCCAACCTCGGCAAGTTCGATGCGCCGGCCGGCAGCCAGCGACCGGCGCATGGCGTCGGAGTCGGTGGTTTGCACGCCGATCACCTTCACGTCGGGCCGGATCTGCTTGACGTATGCGCTGATGCCGGCGATCAGGCCGCCGCCGCCAATGGCAACAAACACCGCATGAAGCGGGCCCTGATGCTGGCGCAGGATCTCCATGCCCACCGTGCCCTGGCCCGCGATCACATCGGGGTCGTCGAAGGGATGCACGAAAACCAGGCTCTGCTCGGCCTGCAGCAGGAGCGCCCGCGCATAGGCGTCGCTGTAAGAATCGCCGTGGAGCACGACCTCGGCGCCGCGCGCGCGAACCGCTTCGACCTTCACCTGGGGCGTGGTGACCGGCATCACGATGACCGCCCGGCAGCCGAGTTTGCGTGCGGCCAATGCCACGCCCTGTGCGTGATTGCCCGCCGAGGCGGCGATCACGCCCTGTGCCAGCTGTTCGGGGGGAAGCTGCACCATCTTGTTATAGGCGCCACGCAGCTTGAAGGAGAAAACCGGCTGGAGGTCTTCGCGCTTCAACAGCACGCGGTTGCGAAGACGCGCGCTCAAGTTGACCGCCGGTTCAAGGGGCGTCTCGCGCGCCACGTCGTAGACGCGGGCGGTCAGGATTCGCTTCAGGTAGTCGGTAGGCATCCCAATATTTTAGTCTGGCAGCCCCGATGGCTCCGCTGGCATCAACGCGGCCCGCCCGCGCCACTGCTAGAGTCTCCTTTCTATCAAGCCCGCGTACCGGCCATCGGCGCGTTCCGACGCACGCTCGGGCGAGTCTGTCCTGCCCCGCAGCCCGAGGCCGCACTCAGCCATGGAATCCTGGATCGCCCGTCTTCTCGAATGGTTTGCCCTGCCCCAGCATGGGCTCTCAACCGTTTTCGTGATTGCCTTCGTGTCAGCCACGCTGCTACCCATGGGATCCGAGCCGGCTGTATTTGGCTATGCCAAGCTCAATCCCGAGCAGTTCTGGCTGGTGGTGGCGGTTGCCACGGTGGGCAACACGTTGGGGGGCGCGGTCAATTACTGGATGGGCTGGGGGGCGCACGAGGCGGTTGCCCGGGGTAAAGAAACACGCTACCTGAAGTGGTTTGAGCGGCTGGGTCCGCGGGCGCTGTTCTTTTCGTTTCTGCCGGTGGTGGGCGACCCGCTATGCTCGGTCGCGGGTTGGCTCAAGCTGCCGTTCTGGCCCTCGATGGCCTGGACGGTGGCTGGCCGGTTTGTCCGCTACGTGGTGATGACCGCGTTCCTGTTGTGGGTGCCCAATGACTGGTGGCGATGGTTACTGTCGCCCTTCGTGACCGCTCCTCTACAATGACCAATTGATTCGAAGCCTCATGAACGCACCCATTCCGCTCGACATCGTTGAATCAGCCGCCGCACAGGCGCCGCGCCTGCGCGAGATTCCCTACAACTACACCTCGTTCTCCGACCGCGAGATCGTGCGCCGATTGCTGGGCGACGATGCCTGGGCCGTCGTCGAAGACCTGCGCGGTGAGCGGCGTACCGGGCGCTCGGCTCGTATGCTCTACGAGGTGCTGGGCGACATCTGGGTGGTGCAGCGTAATCCCTATCTGCAGGATGATCTGCTCGACAACCCCAAGCGTCGGCGAATGCTGATCGAGGCACTCGAACACCGCCTGGCCGAGGTCGAACGCCGACGTGATGATGCGCAGGGCGTAGAGGGCGAGCCATCACCGAGCGCATTGGCCTCTACCAACGATTCGCGTGCAGCGAAAGTGGGGCGCCTCCTTGAGCGTGCGCGAGGCGCGGTACGAAATTTTGAAGCGGCCTTTGCGCACACCCAGACATTGCGCCAGAAGGCGCTACGGCGTCTGTCGCGGATTACCGCGCGGGACAACATCCGCTTCGATGCCATGTCGCGGGTGTCCCATGTGACCGACGCCACCGATTGGCGGGTGGAATATCCGTTTGTGGTGCTCACCCCCGATAGCGAGCATGAAATCGCCGGGCTGGTGGAGGGTTGCGTCGAGCTCGGCCTCACCATCATTCCGCGCGGCGGCGGCACTGGCTACACGGGCGGCGCCATTCCGCTCACACCGTTTTCAGCCGTGATCAACACCGAAAAACTCGAGGCGCTGGGGCCGGTTGAGCGCATGCGCCTGCCCGGGCTTGATCACGAGGTGGCCACCATTCTGAGCGGGGCGGGTGTGGTCACGCGTCGCGTCACCGATGCCGCCGAGCATGCCGGGCTGGTGTTCGCGGTCGATCCCACCTCGCTTGATGCCTCCTGCATTGGCGGCAACATTGCGATGAACGCGGGCGGCAAGAAGGCGGTCCTTTGGGGGACCGCCCTCGACAACCTCGCCTGGTGGCGCATGGTCGACCCCGATGGCAACTGGCTGGAAGTGAGCCGCATCGGCCATAACCTGGGCAAGATTCACGATGTGCCCGTGGCGCGTTTCGAACTGAAGTGGTTTGCACCATCGCAGCTGGGCGCCAACGGCGCCATGCGTGGTGCGCCCATCCGCGAACAGATGCTCGAGATTCCGGGGGCGCGTTTTCGGAAGGCTGGCCTTGGCAAGGACGTCACCGACAAGTTTTTGGCCGGTCTGCCGGGCGTGCAGAAGGAAGGCTGTGACGGCCTGATCACTTCGGCGCGCTGGGTGCTGCACCGCATGCCCTCGCACATCCGCACCGTGTGTCTGGAGTTCTTTGGGCAGGCGAAAGACGCCGTGCCCTCGATCGTCGAGATCAAGACCTATCTCGATTCGCTGCCGCATGGCGCGATCCTGGCCGGGCTCGAGCATCTTGATGAACGCTATCTCCGCGCAGTCGGTTACGCCACCAAGTCACGCCGGGGCGGGCTGCCCAAGATGGTGCTGATCGGCGATATCGTCGGTGACGATGATGCCGGCGTGGCGCTTGCCACCTCTGAGGTGGTTCGCATTGCCAACTCGCGCTCGGGCGAGGGGTTCATCGCCGTATCGGCCGAGTCGCGCAAGCTCTTCTGGCTTGACCGGGCCCGTACCGCGGCAATTGCCCGTCACACCAATGCGTTCAAGATCAATGAAGACGTGGTGATTCCGCTTGATCGCATGGGGCACTACACCGACGGCATCGAGCGCATCAACATCGAGCTCTCAATCCGCAACAAGCTCGCGTTGGTCGCTGAGCTTGAGCGACTGCTGTCGGGTCCGCTTGCCATGGGCCGTACCAGCGAGGCGCGCGAAGAAGGGGTGTCGCCCGACGAACTACTCGCCGAGCGGCGTGCGCGAGCGCTGGAATTGCTCGCTGCGGTGGGTCGCCGCTGGCGCATGCTGCTTGCGTGTATCGATGAGCCGCTCGCTGCGGTGCGCACCGCGCTCCACGCCGAGGGCCTGGGTGGGGTGCTTCCGGCGCTCGATGAGCGTCTGGTCGCCGAGCCCGCAGCCCAGCTCTTCCATCTGCTGCAGGACCGCACGATTCGCGTGTCCTGGAAGACCGAACTGCGCGAGCCGCTACGCGAGCTCTTTCCGGGGCTTGCCTTTGCGCCGGTGCTCGAGGCGGTGGAGGGTGCGCATCGCAGGCTTCTCCGAAGCCGGGTGTTCGTCGCGCTTCACATGCATGCGGGGGATGGCAATGTGCACACCAACATCCCGGTCAACTCTGACGATTACGGCATGCTTAAGGAGGCCGAGGATGCGGTCGAGCGCATCATGGCGCTGGCCCGTTCGCTGGGTGGCGTCATCTCGGGCGAGCACGGCATCGGCATCACCAAGCTGCAGTTTCTGACTGATGAGGAAACTGCCGAGTTCCGCGAATGGAAAGCCCGCATCGATCCCGAGGGGCGCTTCAATCGGGGCAAGCTCCTCGCCGACCCGGCGGTGCCGGGTGACTTGCGTAATGCCTACACCCCGAGCTTCGGACTGATGGGTGCAGAGTCGCTCATTCTTCATGAGTCCGACATTGGCGCCATCGCCGATTCGATGAAGAACTGCTTGCGCTGCGGCAAATGTAAGCCTGTGTGTTCCACGCACGTGCCGCGCGCGAATTTGCTCTACTCCCCGCGCAATAAAATCCTTGCGACCTCGCTTCTCATCGAGGCTTTCTTGTACGAGGAGCAGACCCGGCGTGGCGTGTCGGTTCGCCACTGGGATGAATTTTCGGACGTGGCCGATCACTGCACGGTGTGCCACAAATGCGAAGCACCCTGCCCGGTCGACATCGATTTCGGCGATGTGTCGATGAACATGCGAAACCTGCTTCGCAAGATGGGCAAGAAGAAATTCAACGCGGGTAACGCTGCCGCCATGTTCTTCCTGAATGCCACCGATCCCGACACCATCCGCGCCACCCGCGCGGCCATGGTGGGAGTGGGATACAAGGCGCAGCGCTTTGCGGTCGATGTGTTTCGCTCGTTCGGTAAACGCCAGAGTGCCAAACCGCCCGCGACGGTGGGCCGCCCGGCGATGCGCGAGCAGGTTATTCATTTCGTCAACAAGAAGCTGCCCGGCAATCTGCCCAAAAAGACCGCGCGCGCGCTCCTTGATATTGAAGATTCGCGCTATGTGCCCATCATTCGCGACCCGCAGAAGGTGGCCTCGGATGCCGAGGCGGTGTTCTATTTCCCGGGCTGCGGTTCCGAGCGGCTGTTCTCGCAGGTGGGGCTAGCCACCCAAGCGATGCTCTGGCATGTGGGTGTTCAGACTGTGCTGCCGCCGGGCTATCTCTGTTGTGGCTATCCGCAGCGCGGCTCGGGTCAATTCGACAAGGCCGACAAGATCATCACCGACAACCGGGTGCTGTTTCACCGGGTGGCCAACACCCTCAACTATCTCGACATCCGTACGGTCGTGGTGTCGTGCGGCACCTGCTTCGATCAGCTGCAGGGCTATGAGTTCGAGCGCATTTTCCCGGGCTGCCGCATTCTGGACATCCACGAATTTCTGCTTGAGAAGGGCGTGAAACTCGAGCAGGTGACCGGTACGCGCTACATGTATCACGACCCCTGCCATAGCCCGATGAAAACGCACCAGCCGATGAAGGTGGTGAACGCCCTCATCAATGACAGCGTCAACGGCCGGGTGGAGCGCAATGACCGCTGCTGCGGCGAGTCGGGAACGCTCGCGGTCACGCGCCCCGACATTTCCACCCAGGTGCGGTTTCGCAAGGAAGAGGAAATGAGGAAGGGGGCGCTTGCGCTGCGCGCACAGGCAGCCACGCCGGTCAAGGTCCTCACCTCCTGCCCTTCATGCCTGCAGGGGCTGTCGCGCTACTCGGAAGACGCTGGCACTGAAGCCGATTACATTGTGGTTGAGATTGCTCGTCATGTGCTCGGTGAGAACTGGCTTCCTGATTATGTTGGCCGGGCCAACGCCGGTGGCATCGAGCGCGTTCTGGTCTGAGGGCTGTCCATGAGCTATTCAGGTTTTGATCTCACCGGTCGCGCTGTGGTCGTCACGGGCGGCAATGGCGGTATCGGACTGGGCATGGCGCGCGCGCTGTTACAGGCCGGCGCTCGGGTAGCGATCTGGGGAACCAACCCCGACAAAACCGAACGCGCGCGCGCCGAACTCGCTGTGTTTGGCAGCGTGCATGCTCAGGTCTGCGATGTCGGCGACGAGCAAGCGGTTGATGCGGCGTTCGCCGAATCGTTGGCGCGGCTGGGCCATGTGGATGCCTGTTTTGCCAACGCGGGCGTGTCATCGTTTTCAACGCCGATCGGCGCGATGACGCACGAGGAGTTTCGTCGGGTGATGCGGGTCAACCTTGACGGGGTGTTCTTCACCTTTCGCGCAGCCTCGCGTCACATGATCGAGCGCGGCGCAGGCGGCTCGCTCGTGGTCACCGCAAGCACTGCAGCGGTTGAAGGCGCTGCACGAAACAGTCACTACGGGGCCTCGAAGGGCGCGGTCACCTCGTATGCGCGTGCGCTCGCAGTCGAGCTTGCGCGGTACCGGATTCGCGTCAATTCCATCCTCCCCGGATGGATCGAGTCCGACATGACCAACGGTATTTTTGGCGATGAGAAATTCGCGAGCGCCGTGTTGCCGCGGGTGCCGCTTCGTCGCTGGGGTACGGCCGATGATTTCGGTGGTATCGCCGTCTATCTGGCAAGCGAGGCATCGTCTTACATGACAGGCGCCGATCTGCTGATCGATGGCGGCTACACCAAGTTCTGAGCCGCGGGCTGTGCCGTCACCTCGCCGCTAGGCTCACCATGTCTGCTCCGTCCCGGGTTTCAGATTGTCCGCTTTGCACGCAGCCGGGCGGCGACGTGCTCGCGAGCGACGAGCGGCTGCGTGTGGTGCTTGCCGACGAGCCGCAGCATCCTGCTTTTCTGCGTGTGATCTGGAACGCGCATATTGCTGAAACCTGCGATCTGGGGGGGCCAGACCGCGACCATCTGATGCGGGTGGTGTTTGAGGTCGAGCGGGGGCTTCGCGATGGCATGCAGCCCGACAAGATCAACCTCGCGAGCCTTGGCAATGTGGTGCCGCATCTGCACTGGCATGTGATGGGGCGCTGGCGGGACGACCCGACCTTCCCGGGCTCGGTCTGGAGCGCACCCGCCGCGCGCGACCCGGCGCTGGTGGCCGAGCGCATCGCCCGCAGTCGCGAGGCGCTGCCCGCGCTCAAGGCGCTGCTCCGCGAGCGTCTGTCGGCCTTGGGTTTGCGAGAATTCCGCTAACATCCAGGTCCCTCTTTGCCTCTGCCGGGCTGGAATTCCAATGGCTGGTCTCGACCCGAACACCCCGATTCCGACGCGAATCGTGCTCCATGAAGTGTCTCGTGTGCTGGAGCTCGAGTACTCCGATGGCCGCCAGTTTCGGCTGCCCTGCGAGTTCCTGCGCGTTTACTCGCCATCGGCCGAGGTTCGAGGCCACGGTCCGGGGCAGGAGACCCTGCAGACGGGGAAAGCCGAGGTCACGATCCAGGCAATCGAGCAGGTCGGCCACTACGCGATCCAGCCGATGTTTTCCGATGGCCACTACACCGGCATTTTTTCCTGGGACTACCTCTACTGGCTGGGCGATCGCCAGCAAGAGCTCTGGCAAGACTATCTTCGCCGGCTTGCTGACGCTGGTGCGAGCCGTGAGGTCGCTCCTGCTGCCGAGGCGGCAGCCATGAGCAGCACCGCCGTGGCGCGGCCACGCGGTGGCTGCGGATAAGGCGTAGTCATGAGCGAAAGCGGGCGCACGCACTTTGGGTTTTCTACCGTCGCCGAAGACGACAAAGCGGCGCGAGTCGCTGGGGTTTTTCATTCGGTGGCCGAGCGCTACGACCTGATGAATGACCTGATGTCGATGGGACTTCACCGGGCGTGGAAGGCATTCGCCATCAACCAGGCCGGACTTCGTCCCGGGATGCGGGTGCTGGATGTGGCGGGTGGCACCGCTGATCTGGCGCGGGCCTTCGCGCGCCGCGTGGGCCCAGAGGGCGAGGTGTGGCTCACCGACATCAATGCCTCGATGCTCGCGGTCGGGCGCGACCGGATGGTCGATGACGGCGTATTGCAACCGGTCGTGCAGTGTGATGCCGAGCGGCTGCCGTTTCCCGATGGCTACTTTGATCGCGTGACCGTAGCGTTTGGTTTGCGCAACATGACCCACAAGGACCGCGCGCTCGCCGACATGCGGCGGGTGCTGCGTCCGGGCGGCAAGCTGATGGTGCTCGAGTTTTCGCGGGTCTGGAAGCCGCTTGAGCGGCTCTATGACGTCTACTCTTTTCAAGTGCTGCCGAGGTTGGGCGAGCGGGTGGCGGGCGATGCCTCGAGCTACCGCTACCTGGCTGAATCCATTCGCATGCACCCTGATCAGGAAACGCTCGCCACCATGATGGGCGAGGCGGGCTTGGGGCGCGTGCGCTGGTTTAATCTGAGTGCGGGCGTGGTGGCGCTGCACGAGGGCTGGCGGCTCGACTGATTCCGGCCGAGCGTTCGCGAGTGCGGTTCCGGGCCATGGCGGCCTGCGGGGCGCCAGCCGATGCAACCGCCCTTCGTAACCGTCGAGCGGAATAACCGTAGCCCGACCAGTTTTTTCTTGCAATCCTGGTCAGTCGGCCCGATATTGACGGTGGGAAGTAGTCCCTCATTCAATCGCAGGAGATCTCCGGTCATGAAATTTACCCGTCTGATGGCTCTGGTGGCCGCCTTTGTTGCCGCCATCACGTTGTCGATCGGTCAGGCAGAGGCGTCCCGCGTAGGCGGCGGCAAAAACTCTGGTAAGCAGCAGCCCAACGCCATGCAGCGTGACGGGGGTGCCCCCGCCGGTCAGCAGGCTGCGCCTGGCGCCCAGCGTCCCGGTCAGCCCGCCGCAGCGCCTGCCGCCCAGCCCCAGGGCAACCGTTGGCTCGGCCCGCTCGCTGGTCTGGCCGCCGGTATTGGCCTCGCCGCGCTCGCGAGTCACCTCGGCTTTGGCGAGGGACTGGCCAACATCATGTTGATTGTGTTGTTTGCAGTCATCGCGCTGGTCGTCATCCGCATGATCATGGCGCGGCGGAGTCAGTCGGCGCAGCCACAACCTGCGTACGCAGGTGCAGCTGCGGGGCAGGCGCCGGTGCAGTCGCCTGCGGCGTCCGCCCAGTCGGGTAATACGCTGTTTTCTCCGGTTTCGCAGCCGGCGGCGGCAGCACCGCTCGCAGCGGGTTCGGGCCCGGTTGAGGCCAATGCAACAACAGCTGCCAGCACGGGTCTGCGGGTACCGGCCAACTTCGACATCGCGGGTTTTGTCCGCAATGCCAAGGTCCAGTTCATTCGCCTGCAGGCATCGTTCGATTCCGGCAACCTCAACGATCTGCGCGAATTCACCTCCCCCGAGATGTTCGCCGAGCTGCGCATGCAGATCGAAGATCGCAAGGGAGCGGCCAACGTCACCGAGGTGGTGTCGGTCGAGGGCGAGTTCCTGGGCGTGGATTCGAGCGATGCTGAGCACATGGCAAGCGTGCGGTTCTACGGCGTGATTCGCGAGGCGGTCGGTGCTCCGGCTCAGTCCTTCGACGAAGTCTGGAACCTCACCAAGCCGGTTCACGGCGCAGGTGGCTGGGTGCTGGCTGGTATCCAGCAGAACGAGGCGCCGGCTGCCTGACATGGGTGCGTCAACCGACGCTTCGCAGGAAGCGTCGGTAGCCTCAGGGGGCGCCTCAGACTGGCTGTCGGGCGCATCCCAGCAAGGGCTGCGGGCACTGCTCGCGGCCCTTAATCATTTGCTAGCCGCCAACGACTCAGCACGGGCAAGCCTTCGCCCGCACGCTGGGCGGCTGATCCGGTTGGAAGCACGCGATCCTGCGCAGTCGGCGGCATGGTTTTCGATGCTGCTTGGTGTGAGCGCAGAGGGTCTGCTCGAGGCCGCGCCTGCAGCGACCGCCCCCCCCTCGGTCACCATGACCATCCGGCCATCGCTGGATGCCGGGTTTGCGATGTTGAGCAAGGGGCCAGCAGGGCTCCAGCCGCATCTGCGCATTGAGGGCGATGTACTCCTCGCGGCAGCGCTGGGCGAGTTGTCCCGCACGCTGCGTTGGGATGTTGAAGAAGACCTCAGTCGCCTGACTGGGGATGTGATCGCGCACCGGATTGTGGGGCTGGCCGCCGGTGCGGCACAGGCGCTGCGTGAGCTCGGTGAGCGCGCAGGTGCTGGGTTTGCTCACCAGTGGAGTGTCGAGGATCCCATGCTGGTGGCTCGCAGCGAGCTGGCTGAACACTCGGCTCTGCTCTCGTCGTTAGAATCGCGGCTGGCGTCGCTCGAGCGGCGCACGGGTGCGCGTCGCTGAACGCGTCATCCGCTTCCGCTTGATTTTCCTGGAGGGTTAGCGATGGATCTCGGAATTTCCGGCCGCTGGGCGGTCGTTTGCGCCTCGAGCAAGGGCCTGGGGTATGGCTGTGCGATCTCACTCGCGCAGGAAGGCGTCAATCTGGTGATGAATGCCCGCTCGGCTGAGGTGCTGGAGCAGGCCGCTGACCAGATCCGCAAGCAGACAGGCGTCGAAGTGCGCACGGTGGCGGCCGACATCACCACCGAGGAGGGGCGCACCCGCGTGCTTGCTGCATGCCCGCAGGTTGATATCCTCATCAATAACGCGGGCGGTCCCCCGCCTGGCGATTTTCGCAACTGGACACGTGACGACTGGGTGAAGGCACTCGATGGCAACATGCTCACGCCGATCGAGCTCATCAAGGCAACCGTCGACGGCATGATCGCGCGCCGCTTCGGTCGCATCATCAACATCACGTCAAGCTCGGTTAAGGCTCCAATTGAGGTGCTGGGTCTGTCCAACGGCGCTCGTAGCGGTCTGACCGGCTTTGTAGCCGGTCTGGCGCGTCAGACCGTGCGGCACAACGTCACGATCAACAATCTGCTGCCGGGGGTATTCAACACCGACCGGATTCGCACCACCGCGCAGGCGATGGCGAGTAAGCAGGGGCAGAGCCTGGAAGAAACCTTGGCTGCGCGCGCCAAGTCGATCCCGGCGGGCCGGCTGGGCGAGCCTTACGAATTTGGCCAGGCCTGCGCGTATCTTTGCAGCGGGCAGGCCTCGTATGTCACCGGGCAGAATTTCCTGATTGACGGTGGCACCTATCCCGGCACCTACTAAGGCGCAGCCCCCGGGCCCTTCGCCCGGGTGCGAATCGTTTAACCAGGCGCTCTGACCGTTACTGGGCGCCTGCGTCCCAGAGGGTATCGAGGCCCGCCTTCTTCAAGGCCTCGGCTCGCGCTTTCAGCCACACGGCTTCGTGGTCGGTGTCAGGGTTCGCGCCAGGCTCGCCGGATCGGCGTAGGCTCTCCCAGACCTGTTTCAGCACACGTTGGCGCTCGAGCAGTTGCGCTTGATGTGCCTGATGTTCGGCGCGCCACAGGCCTTGTTCGCGAAACACGCGAATTGCGCCGTCGTGCCACGGAATGGCCCACGCCAGCGGCTGGCGACGCGCTTCCCAGCCTGCGTTGCCGGGCGCAGCGTCGCGGTAGTCGCGCCAGCGTCCGGTGAGTTCGCGGGTGATGGCCTGTATTTCATCTGCATCGCGCCGTGCCAGCGTGATCAGAACCGGATAGGGCCAGCTTACGCTTTCCACCGGCTCTTTATCTGATAGGCCGGTACCGGTCACCGCATCGACCGGCACCATGTAGGGCGCCCACTGACGAAGCTGGCGCCATCCCTGCTCGTCGGCATGAGGTACCAGCGGCCAGGCAATTCCGCGCTTGGAGGAGGCCAATGCCTGCAGATCCGGTGTGCGCGAGGCGGCGAATGCGGCATCGGCGCGTCCAGCGGCCACAGCACGGATGGCTGCGCCATAACCTTCGGTGGGTACCGAGGTGACGTCTTGCCAGGTGAGGCCAGCGTGGGCAAGCAGGGCGCGCAGGTGCTGATCAACTTCGGGGGCATCCTTGATGCGCGCCACGCGCTTGCCTTTCAGCTCTGCGATGGAATTGATGCCGGCATCGCCCGCCGCCACCAGCCCAAGCAATTGCCCATGTGAATTCATGAGAACGGCTCGCACCGGCTGCGGCCCCCAGTCGGCGCCGGCAAACGCAAACAGGCCTTCCTGGGCAAAGACACTGCCCGCCACGCTGGTGGCCGCGAGCTGCGCCCGACCGTCGCGCAGCATCCGGGCTCGCGTCACGTGCGAAGCGGAGCTCTCGATCTGCACCCGTACCACGCTGCCCTTGGCGAGCGCGCCTGTGAGCGCGCGCAGTTGCTCATACGCTTCGCTGCCGGTGTCGGGGGTCGCCCAGACTTGCTTGCGCGGTGCGGGACTGTCGGCCGAGGCGAGGCCGGGGGCGCCTGCCAGCAGTACAGCAGGGAGTAGCAGGCGCAGAAAGCGGGTGGCAGCGGAGGGTGTCATGAGTGGGGAACGGACGGTGCGCGGGGGGCGATAAGCTCGCAGGCGAGGTGATGGTCGGACAACGGTGAGCAGAGCAGCCTAGAATCACGGCCGGGGCCAGCGCGAGGCCCAACCTTCCATGAGGAATTATGCAATGAAGCTGCGTTCGGCGTGCGTTCAAGTGATCGCGCTGATGTCGCTCGTTGTCTTGGGAGGGGTGATGCGGGCGGGCGAAGTGGGCGCACAGCCGACCGCCCCGCCGGGCGGGGCCGCGCGCCTTGCCTCGCTCACCATCGTCAGTACGCTGCCCGAGTCCTATGCACGGGCGCGGGTGCGGGCGTTTGAGCAGGCTAATCCGGGCACGCGGGTCGAACTCATCATCCAGCGGCCCGAGCAGATTCTGGGCATGCTCCGTTCGAATACGCCGGCGCAGCGCCCTCACCTGATCTGGTCAGCTTCACCCGAAAGCTTTGCAGCGGCGGCGGCCGAAGGTCTGCTTCTTGGTATCGATGGCGAGCCGCAGCCCATGGGGGGCACGGTGCCTGCAGATCAGGGGCTCACCGCCCGGGCGCAGCATCTGATCCGGATTGCGCTCGCCCGACCGGCCGCGGCGTCGGCGCCGGCGTGGCCCGAGCGCTGGCAGGACATTGCCCAGGGTGAGTGCACCGGCGCGCTCGCCAACCCGTTTGCGGCGCCAGGCGGCCTGGGGAGCTTGCTGATTGAATCGGCGCTGCAGGATCGCGGCTGGGAGGGGGGCTGGGCGCTGCTGTTGCGACTGGTTGCCAATAGCGCAAGCGGCGACGCAGGGGGGCCAACGCCGCTCAATCTTGTCTTTGAAGATGCGGCAACCGATCCGTTGCTCGAAGTGCAGCCTGCGTTTGTGGTGCTGGCGCGGACGAGGCTCGCGCTGGTTGCGGCGGGTTCCCGCGACATGAGGCTTGCGCAACGGTTCGTTCGATTCACCACTGCCTCGCCGCCCGCTGCGACACCGCCCGGTGCGACACCGCCCGCTGAGGCGCAGGCTCGCGCCGTTCGCCGCTCCCCGCCCGCGATCGCGCAGTATCTGTCGGTTGATCTCGCCCAGATGGAGCGGCGCGAACCGGCGGTGAGCGCACTTGCCCGCCAGTGGCTGGTGACTCACGCGCCGCAGCTCCGCCAGTCGTGCGCCGCACTTCGTGATGGGGCTCGGCGCGCGGCGACGGCCACCGACGAGCGTGCCGCTCGCCAGACGCTTGCTCAGGCGCGAGCGCTTGCCTATGGTCCCGCATTGCCCGAGCGAATGCTCGCCGAGGAGTCGGTTGTTCAGGCCTTCAATCCTCAGATCCGCGAGGCGCTCCGACGGCCACGGGTGGCGGCCCTCGAGGCACAGTGGGCGGCGGCAGCCCTTGAACGCCACACGCAGATCCTGGGCTTGCTTGCCCAGGCGAGGCTCACGCCATGAGCCTGGGGGAGCGGATCATCATCGCACTGACAGGAAAGGAGTGTGGCGATGAAAGCAATAACGAAACCCTTAAGCCCGGTCTCAGGCTGGCGGGTGTGGTTCGATTCTGATCGGCTGGTGCTGGTGGCCTGCCTGTGCGCTATTCCCGCGGGCGTACTGCTCGCCGGCGGATGAGCGCAGCGGCGGTTAGCGGAACACCACGGTCTTCGAGCCGTTGAGCAGCACGCGATGCTCCGCATGCCATTTAAGCGCGCGGGCCAGCACCACGCTTTCAACGTCGCGCCCGATCGCGGTGAGGGTGGCAACGTCCATGGTGTGATCCACACGCGCCGCGTCCTGCTCAATGATGGGCCCGTCATCGAGGTCGGTGGTCACATAGTGAGCGGTTGCGCCAATCAGCTTCACGCCCCGGTCGTGTGCCTGCTGGTAGGGGCGCGCACCCTTGAAGCTGGGTAAAAACGAGTGATGAATATTGATCGCCCGGCCCTCCAGCTGTGCGCATAGGCCCGGCGACAGCACCTGCATGTAGCGGGCGAGCACCACCAGCTCCACACCCTCTGCCCTCACCACCTCCAGCAGCCGCGCCTCGGCCTCGGCCTTGGTGTCGGCGGTGACCGGGATGTGGTGAAAGGCGATGTCATAGGAGGCGGCCATCTGATAGAAGTCGCGGTGGTTCGAGACAATTGCGCGAATATCGAGCGGCAGCAGTCCGCTTCGCCACCGAAAGAGCAGATCGTTCAGGCAGTGGCCGAGTTTGGACACCATGATGACGGTGGGCAGCCGCCGACTGAGTTCAACGATCTTGGCGCGCATCGAAAAAGACTGCGCCACCGGCTCGAACTCGGTGCGCAGCGCCGCCATGGGCATCCGCTCGGCGGCGAGCTCAAACTGCACGCGCATGAAAAAAAGGCCGGTTGCCACGTCGCCAAATTGCGCGGCCTCCACGATGTTGGCGCCGCGCTCATAAAGAAAGCCTGATACCGCGTGAACAATGCCGGCGCGGTCGGGGCAGGAGAGCGTGAGCACATAGGAGGCATTCATTCCGGAAGCGCTTTCAGGTGAGGGTCAGGTGGATGGGCATGGGCGCCGGTCGCTAAATAGCGCATTGGCCTGCGCGTAGCCGATCGAGCCTTGATGAAACGAAGTGTAGCGACCTTGGTCGAGCAACTCGCGTGCAATGCGGCCGGCAAGGCCCAGCATGGCCCGCGCGGGTCCTGATCCTTGTGAAAGACGACGTACCCCCAGCGCCTGCAGCGTGGCGCTATCGGGGCAGCCCGGCATCGCGAGCACGTTGAGCGGGGCCGTGGTGGCCCGCACCAGCGATGAGAGGGTGGGGACATCGAGCGCACCGGGCACGAACACCCCGTCTGCACCCGCATCGACATAGGCCTGGCAGCGCGCGACGCTCTCGGACAATCGGCGCGGTGCGTCCCACAAGGACAGCCAGAAAGCATCGGTGCGCGCGTTGATGAAAAGCGGAATACCGCAGCGGTCGGCTGCCAGACGTACGGCGCGGATGATTTCGCATTGCCGCTTGAGGTCGGTGAGTGTCGCGGCGCCTGGCCGGGCGTCTTCAAGATTGACGCCCACCGCGCCCGCCTCCAGAGCGAGCCGGCACGTCTCAGCCACTTCGGCGGGCGAGGCGCCGTAGCCAGATTCAAGATCGGCAGAAACGGGGATGGATACCGAGCGCGCGATGCGGGCGGTTGCCGCGATCATGTCGTTGCGCGGCGCAAGCTCGCCGTCGGGCAAACCTTGAGCATAGGCTAGCCCGGCGCTCGAGGTGCCGAGGGCGGTAAAACCTTCCTGCTCGAACATGACCGCGCTTGCGGCATCCCAGACGCTACCGATGATGAACAGCGTCTGCTCGTGATGAAGCGCATGAAACCGTCTGGCCCGCTCGGCTTGTGAAAGGTCCACCTGCGCGACCCGACCTACATGGTGGCGGTGGCAAGCGGCGGGGAGTCGCTTTCGCTTTCCTGCTGCTGGAGCGCGAAGATGGAGGTGTAGCCGCCAGACCAGTCGGGAGGCAGCAGGCACGGCCGGGGATCGTGATGCGCCCAGGTGGCGCGCTTTCCGGCGATGATCGCCTGATCATGCTTCGGTCGGATGGGGTTGACCGTGTACGGAAATGCGTCGGCAGAGGTGAGCGTGTAGAGAAGGAGAGGCCGCCCGGTGTCGGACAGATTCTTTGGCGAAGCGTGCAGTGTGCGGCAATTGTGTAGTGTGAGCGAGCCAGCCGGTCCGGGCAGCGCCACCGCGCGCTCAACCGGCAGGCGCGCTGCATCGGCGTCGCGCAGGCATCCGATCCAGCGGCCCGATTCATCGAACTGGGTGAGGAGCGGTTCAACCTCGACATGGCTGCGTGGCAGCACCATGAGCGGACCGTTATCCATGCCGCAGTCATAGATGTAGGTACCCACGGTGAGCGGCGAATAATTGGTGTGCGGCCAGAAGCTGATGTCGTAGTGCCACTTCACCTCTTCACCGCCGCGTGCCCATTTGAAATTGAGCTTGGAGTGATGGAACTTCACATCCGGGCCTACCAGATCGGCCACGATATCGACAATCGGCGAACGCGTGACATAGTCCCAGTAGACCGGGTGATGCTCGACCGGGTTCGATACCCGTCGCAGCCGAGGCGCATCAGGCGTGTGCCCCGGTTCAAGATCGAAGATCTTGTCGGATGCGCTTACCTTGCGCGAGCGCTCCACCATTTCCTCGGTGGCGGCGCGAAGCTTCGCGATCCATTCGTCGCCGATCACCCGCTCGAGCAGGATGTAGCCTTCGTTGAAATAGAACTCACGCTGTGATTGGGTGAGCACGCGTGGCCTGATGGAGAGAATCTGATCGGGGGTCATGGAAACCTCTTGGGGGCGGGTTCAGGCGCTAGCGAAACTGCAGCATCTGCTCGGGCAGCCAGGTGACCAGTTGTGGGAACGCCATGGTGAAGCCAAGCGTGAGCACCTGAAGCGCAATGAACGGCACCACGCCCCGGTACATGTGGCGGATGGTGATCTCGGGGGGCGCCACAGCGCGCAGATAAAAGATGGCGGGCGCCATGGGTGGCGTGAGGTAACTGGTCTGAATCATG
>CAIPNM010000403.1 GCA_903866395.1 uncultured bacterium | reverse complement strand
TTTGCGGGTCGCGGATGATCACCCACTCCACGCGGTCAAAATTGACCTTGCGCCCGCCCGCCATACTGCTCGAGGGTTCGTTACGCGACTGATAACGCGGGTTGCGCTCATAAACCGCTTTGGCCCCTGGCTTGAATTCATCGGCCTTGAAAATGAACGGCCCGGAGCCGATGGCCTCTTTGATCTGCTCGGTCCCCGGTGTGTTGGCGATGCGCTCCGGCATGATGAACGGCACGTTGGACGAAGCCTTGCCAAGCGCATCAATCAAAATGCCGGTGGGTTCCTTCAACACAATTTCGAAGGTGCGGGCATCAGGGGTCTGGTAGCGGTCAATAAAACCGCTCAACACACCTCCCATCGCGTCGCGCGAGGCCCAGCGTTTGAGCGAGGCCACCACGTCCGCGCTGGTGACGGGTTTGCCGTCGTGGAATTCCAGGCCGCTTCGAAGCGTAAAGCGCCAGGTTTTTTTGTCGGCCGATACCGAGTAGGTGTCGACCATCTGCGGCTTGACGTTGCCCTGCGCATCTTCGGAGAACAGGGTGTCGTACACCATGTAGCCATGATTGCGCGTGACATAGGCGGTGGTCCATATCGGGTCGAGCACCGCCAGATTCGCGTGCGGGACAAACCGGAAGATGCGGTTTTCTGCCTGCGCCGATGCGTCAAGCGGGATGAGCGCGGAGAGCCCCAGTGCGACAGCACCTGATAAAACAGCACGTCGGATCATGATCGCCTCTTCCGGTGGGTTTAGATACTGATTTCGGGCCACGGCCGATCGTGATCAGAGCCCGCCCAGGATCACCAGGAGAGAATATCGGACTGCTAGGTGTCGGACAAGACCGGACTGAGAGCCTGCCTGCGCCGCGGGTGAAGGCATGCCAGAGGACTGAGCCGGCCTGCGGCCCCGGGCGGCGGGTACGCCGGATTGCGCAAGCTGCCGATCAAGCGGCTGACAACTGGCCGATCAGGTCTTGAAACGCACCCACTGTGAGATCGATATCGTGGCTGTTGGTGGATTCGAGCGGGTTATGGCTGATACCCGAATTTTCGCCTCGAACAAACAGCATCGCCTGGGGCATCAGATCGTGCAGCTTCATGGCGTCGTGCCCGGCGCCACTGGGCATGCGAAACACGGGTAGACCGAGCGCGCTCACCGCGTGCTCCCAGCGCGCCTGCCAGGCGGGGGCGCTGGGCGCCGCGGCAACCCGCATGGTTTCTTCGAGTTGAAAGCTCACGCCGCGCCGAGCGCAGATTGCCGATAGCTCGTTCAACAGGTCGGTTGCGCAAGTATTTCGCACCGGATCGGTGGTCGCGCGCACATCGAGGCTGAAGCGGCTGCGCCCTGGCACCACATTGATCGACCCGCCCGGTACCTCGAGGATGCCGACCGTGGCGACCAGGTCGGGTTCGGCCGCTGCTCTCTGTTCCACGAACAGGATGAATTCGGCGACCGCGGCGGCCGCGTCCCGCCGGCTGCCCATGGGCGTGGTGCCCGCGTGACTGGCCATGCCCACGATTTCACCCACATACCGGATGCTGCCGTTGATGGAGGTGACCACACCCAGCGGAAGATCGCGCTCGTTTAGCACCGGCCCCTGTTCGATATGGACCTCAACGAAGCCCAGGTAGCGGGCTGGGTCACGTTTGAGCGATGGAATCTGATCCACATCCAGGCGGGCCTGCGCCATGGCCTGGCGCATGGTGACACCTGCCGAATCCTGCTGGTCGAGCCAGGCGGGGTCGAAGCTGCCGGTGAGCGCGCTCGAGCCCAGGAAGACAGCCTTGTAGCGTTGGCCCTCTTCCTCGGCGAAACCGACGACCTCGATGCCAAAGGGCAGGCGGCGGCGGCTGTGCGCCAGCTCGCGCACGCAGGCCATGGGAACCAGGATGCCCAGCCGGCCGTCATACTTGCCGCTGTTTCGCACCGTGTCGTAGTGGCTGCCGGTTAATAGCCTGGGCGCATCCGGGTCGGTGCCGTGATAGATCCCCACCACATTGCCCACCGCATCGATGCTGACCTCGTCAAAGCCGCAGTCGGATTGCATCCACTCGTGAAGTTGCTGGGCAACGGCGCGATGCGCGTCGGTGAGGTAGGTGACCGTGAGCTGGCCCTGCTCGGCAAACCCGGGATCGCTGTGGCGGGCGAGCGCCTCGGCCCAATCCCACACCAGGTTACCGAGCGCGGGCTCGGTCCCAAATTTGTCGTCGAGGCGGATTTCTGCGATTCGGTGGATGTTGCGCAGCGCTTCGCTGAATTCGAAATCGGGGTGATGGGCCACGCGGCGCTCAAAGGCTGCGATGATCGCCTGCTTGTTGAGACCGGTACCACGCGGTCCGCGCACAGGGAGAATGAACGGAAATCCGAAGCGCTGGTTGTAGCGGTCGTTGAGCGAATGAATCAGCCGAAATTCCTCGGGCGTGCACTGGGTGAGGCCAGCCTTGCCCTGCTCGAGTGTGGATTCATTCGTAAGTGTCTTGGCCAACATGGCTTTGCCGGCGAGCTCCGGGTGCGCGCGGATCAGCGCGAGTTGCTCCTCGCGGGTGCTCGCGCGGACCGCGGCGATCAGGGCGAGTTTGAGCCCCGCGATGGTCGTGAAGGGCCGTGCTTCCCAGGCGCGCTCCGCGATCCAGGGCGAATGCTCATAGGTGCCGTCGAGCAGACGGGTGAATGCTTCGCGCGAGGCGCGGTTGAGCTGATCCAGGGTGATCACAGCGGCCATGGACGATGTTTCCGATGATTGGATCCCGGATTGTACCGAGCCATGTGCGTTCCTTTATCGGAGGCTTCTGCCTGGACAAAGTACGGGTGCGCGGGCAGTCTCGGACCCGCAGCGTCACACGATTTGAATGGAGACAGGGATGCGCTATCTGGTGGCCGCCGATACCGGCGGAACCTTCACCGACATTGCCGTTTATGACGCGCACGAGCGTCGGGTGCTCTATGGCAAGTCGCTCACGCGTTATGACGATCTTGTCGAAGGCGTGCTCGATGCATTGGGTGATACAGGCGTCGGGCTCGACGAAGCGCGTCTGCTCAAGCACGGCACCACGTTCGTGATTAACACGCTTTTGCAACGGAACGGTGCGCGCACGGCGCTCGTGACCACCCGCGGATTTCGTGATCTGCTCGAAATCGCGCGCGGCAACCGGCCAGTGCCGTTCATGCTCGGTTATCGGCGAGATCCGCCTCTGGTCCCGCGGACGCTTCGCTTCGAACTCTCCGAGCGGATGGCGGCCAACGGAACGCCTACCCAGGTGCCCGACGATGCCGAGATCGATGCGCTCGCCGGTCAGCTTGCCGCAGCCGGCGTCGCTGCAGTGGCGGTGTCGTTTCTGAACGCCTATGCCAACCCCGCGCATGAGGAGCGGGTGGCAGCGCGGCTCGCCGAGCAACTACCCGGGGTGTATGTCACCGCGTCCACCTCGCTTACGCGCGAGTGGTATGAATACGAGCGCACGTCCACCGCGGTGGCCAATGCCTATGTGGGCGGCCGGATGCGCGATTACATTCAGGGGTTCGATGCGCGGCTGCGCGAGCGTGGCTTTGCGGGTTCGTTTTTCATGATGGGCTCCAACGGCGGCGTGTTGTCGGTCGCGCGCACACTCGAGCAACCTGTGGCGCTGGTGGAGTCGGGGCCGATCGGTGGCTGTATTGGCGCTGCGGCGTATGCCAACGCGCTGGGCCTTGCCAAGGTCATTGCCTTTGACATGGGCGGCACCACCGCCAAGTGCGCGCTCATCCAGAACGGTCGCTTCGATGTACAGCCCATCTATTACGTGGGCGGCTATGAACGTGGCTTTCCGCTCAAGACGGCGGTGCTCGATATCGTCGAGGTCGGCGCGGGGGGCGG
The DNA here is from genome assembly GCA_903866395.1 of uncultured bacterium. Taxonomy (GTDB): domain Bacteria; phylum Pseudomonadota; class Gammaproteobacteria; order Burkholderiales; family Burkholderiaceae_E; genus SYIM01. The sequence continues at coordinate 1,598 of CAIPNM010000403.1, read as the reverse complement.
ATCGATTGCCGCCGTCGATGCGCAGGGTCGGCTCACCGTGGGGCCGCGTAGTGCCGGCTCCGAACCCGGTCCGGTCGCCTACGGGCGCGGAGGCACCGAGCCTACGGTAACTGATGCCAATCTTGTGCTGGGGCGCATCAGCGATGGTGCATTCCTGTCCGGGCGGCTGCGTCTGGATCGCGCCGCGTCGGCCGCAGCGATCGAAACGCGCGTTGCCCGGCCGCTGGGATATGAAGGCGAGGCGGGGTGCGATATTGCCGCGCAGGGCATCCTCGAACTCAGCGCCGCGGCAATGGCCGGCGCGATTAAGGAAATCACCATCGAGCGCGGGCTCGACGTGCGCGACTTCACCCTGATGGTGTTTGGTGGAGGCGGGCCGCTTTTCGGGTCAACGCTCGCGAGGCAGCTCCACATCCCGACGGTGGTGGTACCACCTCATCCAGGCAATTTTTCAACGATCGGCATGCTGATTGCGGGGGCCCGGATCGATCTCGCGCGCACCCTGGTGTCGGCGCTGAGCGACGATGCGCTGCTCGCGATCGATCATGAATTCAACCAACTGGAGCAGTCAGCCAGAACCACCATGGCGGCTGAACTGCAGGCGCCTTCGGTCTATTTCGAGCACTGGCTCGAGGCGCGCTATCGCGGTCAGACCCACACGGTTCGCGCGGCCTACGCGATGGGTAAAGGGGCGGCGGCTTTCCGCGAGAGTTTCGAAGAGACCTACCGTCGGCGCTTTGGCCACTTAAATGCCGACTGCGATGTGGAAGTGCTCGGGCTGCGTTTGGGCGCCTCGGCGGCCGTGCCGTGCCCCGAACTTCCCGATCTCCTCGCGCGCGCGCCCGACACCGTGCCCCAGGCCGTGGCCCGTCGAAACGTGTATTTCCCCGAGCACGGCAGGCTGCCGACGCCGGTCTGGCGACGCGACCATTTGCCGGCTGGCTTTTGTCTGGACGGACCCGCTGTGATCGAGGAATTCAGCTCCACCACCATTGTGCAGCCAGGTGACCGCGTGAGCGTTGGAACGCTGGGCGAACTGCGCATTGCCACCCGCGAGGGGACGACGCCATGACCACGCTTTCCACCCCGGGGGGAGTGCTGCCCGCCGCGCGCGCGTTTGATCCCATTACCCTGGAAGTAATTGCGCAGGAGCTGGTTGCAATCCCGAATCAGATCGATCGCAACATCACCCGCACCGCGTTCAGCGCCTTCATCAGCGAATACAAAGATTACTCGGTCGGTATCGTCGATGCAGAGGGCGCACTGATCTCGCAATCGCGCGGCAGTCTGGCAATTTTCGTCGCGAATGCACTCGGGACCGCCGTGCGTGACGGGCTTGCGATCTATGGTGCCGATCAGATCGGCGAGGGCGATGTCATCATCTCCAATCACGCCGGTACGCTGGGCCAGCATCTGAACAACGTGGTGATGTACACCCCGGTGCGCGTGGGTCCTGAACGCGAACTGGTGGCGTTTTTCTGCGTGCTGATGCACTGGCTCGATATCGGCGGAATCATGATCGGCTCGTGCAGTTCCACCACCACCAGCGAAATCTTCCAGGAGGGCCTGCATCTGCGTACGGTCCGTCTGATCGAAGC
>CAIPNM010000402.1 GCA_903866395.1 uncultured bacterium | reverse complement strand
CTCCTTCAGCTGGGTCACGAGCCGGTGGGGGGCACACCCGCTGAATTGGCCGCCTTTGAAAAGACCGAGCGTGCAAAGTGGGAGCCCATCATCCGCAAGGCGGGCCTCAAAGCAGACTGATTGACAGGGAGTGTTCATGAATCAACTTGAGTCGGTCGTCTGGCCGCGAAGCGCCAGAACGATCACCTCGCGTCCGCTCGCGGCGCGGCTCACCTCACTGGAGGGCAAGCGCATCGCCTTCCTCTGGGACTACCTCTTCCGCGGCGACGAGATCTGGGAGTTGCTCAAAGCCGAGCTCGCCAGCCGATTCCCTGGCATCAGCTTCATCGACTGGGACCAATTTGGTTCCACTCACGGAGAGGACGAGCATCGGGTGCTCGCCGAGCTTCCAAACAAGCTGAAGGCGCTTCAGGTCGACGCCGTCGTCTCCGGAATGGGCTGCTGAGGCAGCTGCACGCCCGCCGTGTTGCGGGTGAGCGCTGTCGCTGAGCAGGCCGGCATTCCGAGTTCATCGCTCTGCTGCGAGGGCTTCCTGGGGCAGGCCCGTACCACCGCTGAAGGGTTGGGCTATTCCAGCCTGCCGCTTGCCAAGGTCCCGGGTCACGTCGATGTGCAGCGACCAGACGAATTGCGTGCGGGCGTGCTTGGCACCACCGTCAACGATCTGATCCGAAATCTCACTGAGCCCGTGATAACGGTCGCGCAAAGCCCGGACCCGGGCCCGCGAGAGATCGTATTCACCGGCACCACTGATGAAATCAACCGGTTCTATATCGAGAACGGTTGGAGCGACGGCCTGCCGATCGTTGCCCCCACCATGGCGCGTATTCAGGCCTTCCTCGACTTTGTTGACCGCGACCCCGATGAAATCCTGGGCACCCTGCTGCCCGATAACCGACAGGCCACCATCTGGAACGTGGCAGTCAACGGCGTGATCGCCGGGTGCCGTCCTGAGTACATGCCCGTGCTGGTTGCGCTCGTCGAAGCCATGGCCGATGCGCGCTATGGTGTTGAACACAGCGGCAACACACCCGGCGCGGAAACGCAGATCATCCTCAATGGCCCAATCGCCCGTACCTTGGGATTCAACACCGAGCAGGGCGCGCTACGCGACGGATTCCAACCCAACACGGCCATCGGCCGGTTCTGGCGACTCTACCTCCGGAACGTTGCGGGCTTCATGCTCCACCAGAACGACAAGGGAACTTTCGGTGGCACATGGAATGTCGTGCTCGCCGAGAACGAGGCAGTGCTCGGGCGCATTGGCTGGAATAGCGTCGCACAAGATCTTGGGCAGCCGGCAGGGAGCAACGCGGTCACCATCTCGCGCTTTACCGGACGTAATGTGATCGTCTCGGTCTTTGGCGACAGTCCCTACAAGGTGCTGCCCTATCTGGCTGACGCCATGGTCACCCATACCACCTGGGAAGTGATCTTCGCGGTGGGGATCGCAAACGGTACCTATCAGCCGCTTCTGGTGTTGAGCCCGCTGATCGCCGAGATGCTGGCACGCGCCGGAATGTCCAAGGCCGAGCTCCGGCAGCAGCTCTTTGAGCGCGCCCGCATGCCCGCCAGGCGTTTCGAGAACCTGATGACGAACTGGACCAATCTGGTACCGGGCGGCAGGCGCGGTCTCTTCGAGATGACCCGGCTTGGAAAGGCCCCCAAGCTGTTCGGCGAGTCGCGCGATCCTGAGCGGTTGGTCCCCATCGTCTGTAAACCCGAGGACATCATCATTGCCGTGTGCGGCGATCCGCTGCGCTCCAACTGCATGTTCATGCCGCATAACGGCATGCTGGGCTACACAACGGTCAAGCCGATCCGTCTGCCTGACCGCTGGGAGCAGCGGGTCGGAGCCCTTTGACGAGCACCTACCCTCGCAAGCCATGAGCGACGCCCGCCCTCCGACGCACTGGCTGCTGATTCCAGTGGGCCAGCAAGCGGGTGGCGCCTGGGTTGACGACACGGTGTCGGCGCGGATCGCGGAAAGCGACGCGCGCGATTTGCTCATGGCCCGCTCGCCTCGGGTGGGTCAGTTCCCGAGGCAGCGCGTGGAGGTGATCACCTCGGCCAACCCTGCCGCCGATATCAACGAACTGTACGGGGACCGGGGCTGGACCGATGGACTTCCCATCGTCCCGCCCGAGGTGAGTGCGGTCAAGCGGATGCTGCTTGGAAGTTCGCGGCCAGCGACCACTGTTCTGGGAGAGCTCGAGCCGCTTCAGGGACAGGCGACACTGGAAAAAATTGCCGCTAACGCGGTGATGGCGGGGTGCCAGCCCGAGTATTTTCCGGTGGTGGTTGCTGCGGTAGAAGCGCTGCTCGACCCCGCGTTCAATCTGCGAGGCGTGCAGACCACCGACGAGAACGTGGCGCCCCTTCTGGTGGTGAGCGGACCGATCGTGAAGCGTCTTGGCATTAACAGCGGATTCGGTCTGCTCGGGCCGGGCTGGCGCGCAAACGCGTCGATCGGTCGCGCGCTACGGTTCGTGATGCAGAACATCGGCGGCGGCTGGCCAGGCGCCGTCTCTTACGCAGGTCTCGGCCAGGCGGCCCGCTATTCGCTTTGCATCGCAGAAGATGAGACGGGCAGCCCGTGGCCATCGCTACACACCGATCTTGGGCTGGCACCTGAGGTGAGCGCAGTGACGCTGCTGCGCGCGGAAACCCTGATTAACGTGACCGGCGGATTGGAGGAAATCGCCAGCGCAATGGCGAGTGCAAGTTCAGCCTTCTCCATACGCTGGGCCGGCATCTCCACGGTGATCCTGTCACCCGTCGTGGCAAGAATGCTCGCTGGGCAGGGATTAGACAAAGCGGCCGTACGTCAGATCCTGTACGAACGGGGGCGCTGGACTCCCGAGCAGTGGCGCAACTCATGGCTTTATCGGACCGTTGGCGACGAGACACGGTGGCCGAAATGGGTGCAGGATGCTGCTTCGCGCGGCTCGATCCCGGTCACCTCATCGCCCAACGACCTCACCCTGATCGTCGCAGGGGGCGACGTACCGGTTCCCCAGCACGCGTGGTGTCCGGCCTGGGGTTACCCGGCCTGTCGAATCACTCGAATCATCGAGGAGAAAGGATGAGCGGTACGTTTGATATGGCGGTAGTGGGTAGCGGCGTGGCGGCCTATGTGGCAGCCCTCGAGGCCGCGTCCTCCGGCATGCGGGTGTTACATCTTTCGGGCACCGGTCTGCCTGGCGGTCTGGTCGCCAACATCGGTGTACTCGATGATTATCCCGGCGCACCCGCCCCGGTATCCGGGGCGGAATTGATCGACTCGCTCGGTCGTCAGGGACTTGAAGCAGGCGTCGAGCGGGTCGCTCAGGATGCCCAGTCACTCGAACTCGCTGCCGAAGGCTTCTCGCTCACGAGCAGCCAGGATCGCTGGCAGCCAGCCCAGGTCATCGCCGCCACAGGCGCCTCACTGAAACCGCTTTCCGTTCCCGGGGCCGAGCGCTTCGTCAACCGTGGACTGCTTCAGTGCGCCTGGTGTAACGCAGGGCTTTATCGCGGGCGGCGAGTGGTCGTGGTGGGCGGGGGCGACTCAGCCCTTCAGGAAGCGCTACACCTCGCCCGTCACGCTGAATCGGTGGTGATGGTGGTGCGCGGCGACACGCTTCGTGCGCGCCAGCGCTTTACCGCTCGCGCAGCCGATATCGAATCGATCGAATTCCGATGGGATAGCGAACTGCTGTCGCTTGAGGGCGCCGAGGCACTTGAAGGCGTCATGATCCGCGATCGCTACGCCACGGCGAGTGAACGAATCGACTGCGATGCGGTATTCGCCTACATCGGGCTCTCGCCTTGCACCGACTGGCTGGGCACGCTGGTCGAGCGCGACCCGCAGGGCGCGGTGATCACCGATGCCAGCCTTCAGACGCGAACGCCCCATCTGTATGCCGTGGGTGCGCTTCGCAGCGGCTACTCGGGGCGGCTCGCGGTCGCGATCGGCGAAGCAACGCTGGCAGCCCAACTGGCCGCACGCGTCAACGCCTGACCCAGCGCCCTCCCCCCTTCAACCAAAGGACCGACATGCGCGACTATCTGGCCTGGCGAATGGCATTCGGTGTTGCGACGCCTTCGACCAATACAGTGGTTCAGCCCGAATACGACGAGATGCGGCCCGCGGGCATCACCAATCACCTCGGCCGCATGGTGATCCACGAGCGTCCGGTGAGCAGCTCGGAAGATTTCAATCAATTGGTCGAGGATATCGACCGCGCGCTCGAACCCGCCGTAGCAAGCGTCATGGATGCGAGGCCGAATGCGTTTGTGCTCGGCATTTCTGCGCTTGCGGTGTGGGGCGGAAATGCGGAATGGGGTGAGCACCTGAAAGCCCGAATCCGCAAGGTGGCCGGCCACGATATTCCCGTGGCCCTCGCCTCCGATGCTGTGGTTGCAGCGCTCAAGGCGCATGGCGTTAAACGCAGAATCGCGGTGATGGAACCCTACTACCCCTCGATTGAGCCACGACTGCAGGGCGTGCTCGGAAGCTTTGGCTACGACATCCTGCGGTTCAATCACATGCGGGGCAGCAACCCCGCCTCCTATTCCGTTCTCACCGCTCAGGACATGATCCGCGCGATGAGATCGATTGACGGCGATGACATCGAAGCCATTGTTCAGTTCGGCGCAAACCTTCCCATGGGCCGTCTTGCTGACGAGGCTGAGCGCTGGCTCGACAAACCGGTGATCAGCGTGAACGTGGCCACCTACTGGCATGCGCTACGAATGAACGGCATCACCGACCGTATCCGGGGGTTCACCCGATTGTTGTCGGAGTTCTGATTCGCTGCGCGTGCTCAGACCGCTGGGCGAAGGCTGCGCTCGGCAACCTCTACAAACGAGGCATCGATATAGGTGTCGGCGCGCATGGAAGCCCGGGTGGGCAAATCTCGGATCAGGCTGCTTACCTCAATGAGTGAACTCACAGCAGCCACCGACGGGCGGCCGTCTGAAGGAAAAATGGTGTCACGCGTGTACTCAAGCCAGGCCTGATCGGCATAGCGGCGCTCTACACCGGTTTCGCGACAGGCCACCGCAGCGACAGCGTCCTGATCGGCGTAAAACAGACGATGCGCCCGAATGAAGGCCCGCATGAAGCGTACTGCGGTCTCCGGGTTTTCCTGGAGCCAGGATCGCCTGGCATCCAGCGACGTGAACTGAAAATCGGGAAAGAGGTTACGCGGGCTGCCGAGATCGGCGAAACCAAGATCGATCGCAATGTGGTTCAGGGGCGCGCCCTGTAGCCCAGCATCGATCTCGCCCGAGCGCAGTCGCTCCCAGCGGGACAAGATCGGACCGACCGCCACCAGCGTGTAGTCAGCCGGGTGGTGCAACCCGGCATCGGCGAGTAGCCGCATGACGAGCGAAGAGCTGCCTGCTCGCAATGAGGACACCCCGATCTTTGCGCCCCGCAGATCGCCCACCTCGCGTACGCCCGGTCGAGCAATCAGCGAAAACGGCAGCCGGTTGACGTTACCCCCAATGATCGTGAGATCACCACCTGATTCACGGTTGAGGAGCGTGTTTTCGGTGACATTAAGCGCCAGATCGAGCGCACCGCTCGCCAGCCCCTCGGTCACCTGATCGATCGCTTCGATCAGGTGTACCTCGAGCGATAGCCCTTCGGTGCTGAAAAACCCCGCCTCGATACCCAGCCAGAGCGGCAGATTGAAGTAATTGCGCGAAACCGCGCCCACTCTGAGTAATGTCATGAATCCTCCTGTTTTCATCGGTGGCTGCGCCCCACCGAACGCGGCCTTCGCTTTGAACGCGCGGGCCCGGCAACCCCGAAGGTGCCATTCGATCATAGAGGCGCAAGCGCGCTCGAGGCCGACCGCGCAAGCGCTTTCCGGAAGATCGCCGCCATGCTTGTCAAGCGCCACAGGACTGCGGATACTGTTCATCGAACAACCTAGGCCCGCCACCAGCAGCGGGCGCCATTCCAACAAGAGGAGACATCCATGTTCAAACCGTCCCGCCGTACCCGGCTTGTGGCAGGCGCCGCGCTCGCCGCCGCTGCATTCGCCGCTGGCACCATTCAACCCGCACAGGCTGCCGAAAAATGGGACATGTTTGTGTTTCCCGGTGCCACGCACCCCATCAGCCTGCGCTTGAAAGAGTTCTCCGACGAGGTTCGAAAGCGCAGTAATGGCTACCTCACGATCACCGTGCGGCCACAGGGCGAACTACCGTTCAAGGCAACCGAAGTGGTGCGCGCAACCGGCCTGGGACAGGTCCAGATTGGCGAGGCGTACTCGGGCTTCATCTCAGGGGCCGTGCCAATCTCCTCAATCGGCAACCTCCCGTTTCTCGTGCGCACATCCGAAGAGCTCACCAAGATCTATCCCATCATCAGCAAATACGCGGAGCCAGAATTTCGCAAGGCGGGCGTCAAGACCCTGTTCTACTTCGAGTGGCCCGACCAGAACCTCTGGGGCCGCGGCCCGCAGGTGAAAAAGCTTGAAGATTTTGCGGGCCGAAAATTCCGCACCACCGACGTGAAGCAGACCGAGATGCTCCGCCAGTTCGGCGCCGCCTCGGTATCGCTCACGCTCGCGGAAGTGCCGGCGGCGGTGGAGCGTGGCGTAGTCGAGGGCTTTCTCACCGCAGGCTTCAATGTGGTGGGCGCCAAATGGTACGAGTTCGTGAAGTGGGGCTTTACCCCAGGTTTTCACGTGGGTGGCCCCGACTACATGCTCATCAACCTGGCCGCATACAACAAACTTCCCGCAGAGGTACGCAAGGTTGTCGACGAGGTGGCGGCCGTCTGGGGACCGCGCATGACCCAGCAGAATCTCGCTGACGAGCAGAAAGACCGCGAGGTCCTGAAGACCAAGCATGGGGTGGACATCTTCACGCCGTCCGCCGCGGAAATCGACCGGATGACGGCCAAGATGATCCCCTACTGGGACGCCTGGGCCCAGCAGAACGGTCCCAACGCGGTCGCAGCGCTGAAGGAAATCCGCCAGGTTCTGGGGCGCTGACCCGCGTCACGGTCTTATCGTCACGCCCGGCGCCGCACCGACGGCGTCGGTCGCTTTCAGGATCAACCATGCAGACCCACTCGGATCAGCCGGCTGCGACTCCATCGCGCAGACGTTCGTGGATCGATAAGATCGTTGATTTCGGCGAGGTCATGGCTTCGATAAGCGTGGTCCTGATCCTCATCCTGGTGTGCGCAGAGGTTTTTTTCAGGCTCTTCAACCGTTCCACGATGGTGGCCGATGAACTGGGTGCGTATCTGAATGCTGCGATCGTTTTCCTCGGCATGTCTTACACCCTGCGTGAAGGCGGTTTCATCCGAATCGAAGTGATCTACGAGCGGTTGAGCGGGGCTGCGCTGCGTGCGGTCGATATTCTCTGCGGCCTCATCAGCCTGGCATTTGCCGCTGTGCTTGGCTGGTTCATCTGGCTTCACATCGGCTATGCCTATTCGATGAATACGCGCTCCACCAGCATTCTGCAGACACCCGAATATGTGCCTCAGTCACTCATGCTGATCGGACTGGTGATGTTGGTACTGCAGTTGCTCGTCCTCACCTTTCGCCCGCCCAAGCGTGTCGCGAACGAGTTTCTATGATGGATACCGGCGCGCTATCAATTCTGATGCTGGTGACGCTCTTTGGCTGCCTGCTGCTTGGCCAGTGGACTGCGTTCGCACTGGGCTCGGTGGGTGTGCTGGTGCTGCTGCTGAGTAAAGGACTGATTGGCCTCACCTCGCTCAGTTCGGTGGTCTGGAACTCGGCCAACAGCTACATCCTCATTTCCATCCCCATGTTCCTTCTGATGGGGGAAATCATTCTTCGAAGCGGCGTGAGTTCGAAGTTCTACGCCGGCGTGGTTGCCCTGCTTGGCCGTCTTCCAGGCGGGCTGCTGCACGCTAACATCGTGAGTTGCGCGGTGTTCTCGGCAGTGAGCGGCTCCAGCGTGGCCACCGCCGCAAGCGTGGGCACCGTGGCCATCCCCGAGCTCCGCAAAGCAGGCTACAACGACCGCGCGCTCCTCGGCTCGCTTGCAGCGGGCGGCACGCTGGGTATTCTCATTCCGCCCAGCATCGTGCTGGTTCTTTATGGCGCATTGGTCGACGAATCAATCACCCAGTTGTTTGTGGCGGCGGTGGTCCCGGGTCTGGTGATGACAGCGCTTTTCATTGCCTACATCGCCGTTCTCGTGATGGTGAACCCCTCGGTTGCGCCCCCCGCAACAAACCGAATGCCCGCAGCCGAGCGCAGGCAGGCTGTACTGCACCTGATCCCCATCGTCCTGCTGCTGCTCGTGGTGCTGGGCGGCATTTACGGCGGGTTCACGACGCCAACCGAAGCCTCCGCAGTCGGCGCGCTGGGCGCCATCATTCTGGCCGCTGCCTATCGCCGGTTCTCCTGGAAAATGTTCAGGGAGGCGCTCACCGCTACGGTCAAGACGTCGTGCATGGTCTCGCTGGTGATCATTGGCGCACAGATTCTTTCCACTGCCCTCACCTTTTCAGGCGTAAGTCGCGAGGTGAGTGAATGGATGCTCGCGCTCGGTTTGTCGAAGTGGGCGTTCTTCGCGGCGATCATGTTTCTCTATCTGGTGCTGGGCTGCTTCGTCGACGGTCTATCCATGATGTACATGACGCTACCGGTGCTGCTGCCGGTCATCAAATTCATGGAGTTCGATCTGGTCTGGTTCGGCGTGGTGATGGTGGTCATCATTGAAGTCGGTCAGATCACCCCACCGGTTGGACTCAATCTCTTCACCATTCATGGCATCTCCGGCGGTGCGAAATTTTCTGATGTCTCGGCAGGATCCTTCCCTTATGTGATCCTGATGCTCTTCATGATCGCCGTGCTTGCGGTCTGGCCAGAGCTTGCGCTGTGGCTGCCACAGACCCTCAAGAATTAGGGTGCGACGTTTCTAGGCCTGGCACACAGCCCCGGGGTTACGAGCGACCATGAGCCTGATCATTGCGGTTGCCGGTCATATCGATCACGGCAAGACAGCGTTGGTTCGCGCGCTGACGGGCGTTGACACGGATCGGCTGCCCGAAGAGCGCAGGCGCGGCATTTCGATCGAGGCAGGGTTTGCCCATT
>CAIPNM010000401.1 GCA_903866395.1 uncultured bacterium | reverse complement strand
CTTTGGGGTGTCGCTTGCGAAGGCGCCAAGGTATGACGTGCAGCTGACGCTGACGATCACGGATCCGACCGAGGCTGTGTTTTCGAGCGGCGCTCCCACGACCCGTACTTTGACGTTTATGGCCAGCGATTGGGCGACGGTGCAGACCGTTACCCTGATTGGGGTCGATGATCCAGCGAGTGACGGCAACGTGAGTTTCAACATCACGAGTGCCACCCGTTCTGATGATTTTGACTACGACGGCATGCGGAGTGGACAGGGCCTGCAGATCGCCAACTTGACAGTGACGAGTGTTGACGACGACGAGCCCGACCAGAAGCTTGGCACCAACGGCGTGGATTATCTGCAGGGCGGCCCTGGTCCGAGCGACATGTATGGCTTCCTGGGGCGCGATGAACTGAAGGGCGGCCGGGGCGACGACCGGCTGTACGGTGGCTACGACGACGATCGGCTGATCGGTGAAGAGGGCCACGACAGCCTGGAAGGTGAACAGGGTAATGACACGTTGTTCGGTAATGCTGGAGACGACAACCTTCTAGGCGGCACTGGCAAAGATACGCTCTACGGCGGCGACGGCAACGACGTTTTGGACGGCGATAAAGACGCCGACTACATGGACGGCGGCAACGGCGCTGACACCTACTACGTAGACAACCCGGGCGATGTGTTTGAAGACACCGGAACTGACCGGGCACGCGATACGGTGTACATCGCGTCGTATCTGTCTAAGCCGCTTGTTCTGGGCGCGGGCATCGACGATGCAGAGCTGACCGAGCAAGCCGCAAACACCGCGCTCACCGGCAACACTGAAGACAACCACCTCAAAGGCAACAGCGCGAACAACCTGATCGACGGCGGCCTGGGTCACGATGACCTCAGCGGCGGCGCAGGCTCGGACAGCCTGGCGGGCGGCTCGGGCAACGACGAGCTGCGCGGCGGCGAAGGCAACGACACGCTCAACGGCGGCGACGGCGAAGACTGCGCTGAGTACGAAGACCAGATGATCGGCATCTTCGCGAGCCTGATCGAGGCGGTGGCACGAGGCAAAGGCGCCGAGGAAGGCCTATGGACCGACCGGCTGCTCCACATTGAGAACGTGTGCGGCAGCCAGGGCGATGACCAGATCAAGGGCGATGTTGGGACCAACAAGATCGGGGGCAACGCCGGGCGTGACACGCTGGTGGGCGGCGCAGGCTTTGACTGGCTGGAGCCGGAAGCGGCCACCAACGGCCTGAAGATCGACCTGTCGCAGGGCAAGGTGCTGGACGACGGATTCGGCGGCACCGACACGGTGAGCGGAATCGAGGGCGTGATCGGCTCGAAGTTTGCGGATGTGATCACGGGCGACATGCGCGCAAACCGGTTCTGGGGGAACGAAGGCAACGACACGATCGACGGCGGCGTGGGCCCAGATGAGGCGTACTACGCCGGAGCACGGGCGAACTACCAGATCGACCCGCAGGGCACGGGCAAGGTAAAGGTCACCGACCTGAGGTCAGGCGCGCCTGAGGGAGTCGATCAGCTGAGCAACATCGAGACGCTGGTGTTCTCGGACGGGATATTCGAAGTGGCGGGTTCAGACGCGGGTCTCGCCACCGTCACGCCGAGCCAGGGTGGGGGCAAGCTGAACGGGGTGGTGTACCACTGGAAGAGCCATGTGCTGCTGGATGGTGTCCAGTTCGCGGGAACCGCAGCCACACCGAGCGCCCCCTCAGGCACCGCCACCACACCCACGCCCGCGACCATGCCGGGCCTGGTGCAGCTCTTCGAGCTGAAGGCGTTGAAATCGGCGGCGACGGGCAAGCTGAGCGCGGAGCTGTGGGTGAACCCGAAGATGGCAAGCGGCAGCGTGGACGTGACGCTGAAGTTCGACCCATCGCTGAGCGTGAGCTTCACGGACGCGCAGAAGCTGCCCGCGGGTTGGACGGTGCTGGACTCGGTGAAGACGGGGAAGTGGACGCTGGCG
>CAIPNM010000400.1 GCA_903866395.1 uncultured bacterium | reverse complement strand
TGCTGGCCATGGCAGCACCGGCCACCTGACCGGCGAGCTCTTCAAGAGCCGTACGGGTCTCAGGATGACGCACATCCCCTACAAGGGGGGCGGCCAGGCATTGCAAGATCTGCTGGGCGGTCAATTGCACCTGCTGGTCACTGCGCCTCCTACCGTGGACGGTCATCTGAAGAGCGGTGCTCTGCGTGCGCTGGCACTGAGCGCACCCGCCCGCTTGCCCGGTCTTCCGGACGTGCCGGTGATGGCCGAAGTGGGCGTGCCCGATCTGGTGGTGGCATCGTGGTACGGTGTGTTCGCGCCAAGCGGCGTGTCGGCTGACATCGTGCGAACGCTCAATCGCGCAATCAATGAAGTGCTCGCGCAGCCCGACATCCGAGCGCGCTTCCAGGCGATGGGCACCGAACCCACGGGCGGAACGCCGGAGCAGTTCGCCGAGACGCTGCGTCGCGATGACGCTCGCTGGGGAGCGGTGGTCAAGGAAAACGGCCTCAGGACCGACTAGGGCAGCCCGAGCGGCGCGCGCACCAGGCTGCGCTGCGCACCGCGTCTCAGGACCGGTTCGGATGTTTCGGCGCGGTGGCAAGCACCACCGCAGCAATCGCCTGCAAGCCCGTGGTGAGCCCCAGCGCCCAGCTGTAGCCATCAGGATCCCAGCCCCCTGAGGGTGTGCGCGGCCATAGATCAAGAATCCAGCCGATCGCGGCCTGAACCAGAAAAGCGCCGCCCAGCGACAACATATTGACCGCAGTGGACACGCGTCCGGTCTGCTCTGGCGGGAACAGCTGCCCCATGGCCACGTAGGCGACCGGGCCAGCCGAGCCAAACACCGCTGCAGCTGCCCACAACGCAATGACGACCGCCGCCTGCGTTGGCTGCATCATCAAGCCAATCTGAAGAAACACCATCACGCCAAGACACACCACTGGCACGATGAAGGGCGGCAGCCCCGCAACGCTCGCCCGGCTGGATGCACTCCCCGTGATCATGCTGCCCGCCACCATTGCAAGCGTGTAGACAAACAGGACCCCGGCCCGAGCGGGCCCGTCCATCCCGGCGACATCGCGCAACCAAGGGCCCGCCCAGAGTCCCAGATAGGCAAAGTTGAACATCGACAGGGTTCCCATTGCGGGGCCATATCGCCAGAAGTGTCGCGACGCGAGAATGCGTCCGCTGACTGCGATGTCCCCTCGCAACGAGCGCGAGGCGTCTGCGGCGCGTGGCTTATCGGGTACCGCAATAAAAATCCAAACCGCCACCGCAAAGGTGAGGCCACCCAGCGCGCCAAACACGCCGCGCCACCCAAGAGCGGGAAGCAGCGCCTGTACCGGCGTGGTGGTGAGTGCACTCCCGAGCGAGCCGATTGCCATGGCGATGCCGGTGAGCTGAGCACGCCGGTTGAATTCGAACCAGTCCGCATGCGCCTTGATGACGGCCATGAGCCCCGCGGAGATGCCTACGCCGATCAGGATACGACCCGCGGCGAGGCCGGTAAACCCAGGCGACAGCGCGAAGATCATGAAGCCGAGTGCGGCAAGCGTCATCAGCACGGCCTGAACCCGCCTGGGTCCGTAGGCATCAAGCGCGACCCCGAGCGGCAACTGAGTGAGCGAATACGCCGCAAACAGAAAAGCCGCGAGC
>CAIPNM010000399.1 GCA_903866395.1 uncultured bacterium | reverse complement strand
GGCCCAGCGCCTCACGGATGGTGTCGGCAAACTTTGCCGGCAATGCGGTTTCCAGGCAGACCATGGGCACGCCCGGCTCGCGCCAGCGGGCTGCCACCGCCAGCCCGTCGGCAGTGTGAGTGTCGACCACCACACCGTGGTGGGCGTAAACGGCACGGATGGTCTCGAGGCGGGCGGCGTGCGTGCTGCGGCCCGAGGCAAAGCCATACCGCCCGATATCGGCGAACTCGGCGCTTGCGCTGAGGTCGAACTCACCCCGGGCATCGATCTCGCGCCACAGGGCGGCTACGCGGTCGCCGTCTCGGCCAACGAGGTCGTAGATAAAGCGTTCGAAGTTCGAGGCCTTGCTGATATCCATAGAGGGGCTACTGGTCTGGAAGGTTTCCGCTGACCCGCGGACCCGGTAGCGACCACTCTGGAAAAACTCGTCGAGAACATTGTTCTCGTTGGTGGCAACCACCAGGCGAGAAATGGGTAGCCCCATCTGACGCGCGATATGCCCGGCGAGTACGTTACCGAAGTTGCCCGAGGGCACGCAGAACGACACCGTCTGGGTATTGCTGGTGGTGGCGGCAAAGTAGCCGCGGAAGTAATAGACCACCTGCGCGACCACCCGCGCCCAGTTGATGGAGTTGACAGTGCCGATTGCGAAGCGCTCTTTGAAGGCCAGGTCGGCGGACACCGCCTTCACCATGTCCTGGCAATCATCGAACACGCCGTCCACCGCAATATTGAAAATATTGGGGTCAGCAAGCGAATACATCTGGGCCGCCTGGAAGGCGCTCATGCGCGCGTGCGGCGACAGCATAAAGACGCGAATGCCATGACGGCCACGCATGGCGTACTCGGCCGCGCTACCGGTGTCGCCCGAGGTGGCCCCGAGAATGTTCAGCTGCGTGCCGGTCTTGCCAAGCACATGCTCAAAGAGACGCCCGAGAAGCTGCATGGCGACGTCTTTGAAGGCAAGCGTCGGACCGTTTGAAAGATGCAGCAGATAAAGGCCATCGGTGCCCAGCGCCGACAGCGGCGTGACCTGCTCGCTGCCGAAGACCTGCGCGTTGTAGGCCGCCGCAGTGAGCTCGGCAAGCACCGCAGGTTCAATGTCGGTGGCGTAGAGGCTCAGCACCTCGAAGGCAAGCTCAGCATAGGAGAGCTCGCGCCAGCGCGCGAGCGTGGTGCCATCAACCTGGGGATAGCGCTCTGGCACCACCAACCCCCCGTCAGGGGACAGCCCGCCCAGCAGCACATTGGAGAAACGCGCAGGCGCCATGCCGCCGCGTGTGGAGAGGTAGTTCACGACAGCTCTTCCATCCGAAGCCGCACCACTTTTGAGAGCACCGTGGAAAGCGCCTGAATGCGTGCGATGGCCTCATCGACCCGCCCCTCGGTGGCGCGGTGCGTGAGCAGAATGAAATCGGTCTGGTTTTCGCCCTCACCGGCTTCGCGCTGAAGCGCCGCGTCAATCGAAATGCGCAGATCGGCCAGGATGCGGGTGACATCGGCCAGAACGCCAGGTTCATCGGCCACCCGCATGCGCAGATAGTAGGCTGACTCAATTTCCGCCATCGGCAGAATGCGAATATCGGAGAGCGATTCGGGCTGAAACGCGAGCGCCGGTACCCGGTGCCCCGGGTCGGCGCCAAAGGTGCGGGTGACATCGACCAGATCCGCGATCACCGCACTCGCGGTGGGCTCTGAGCCTGCACCCTTGCCGTAGTACATGGTGTGTCCCACGGCATCGCCCTTCACCCACACGGCATTCATCGCGCCCTCCACACTTGCGATCAGGCGTCGCGTTGGAATGAGCGTGGGATGCACGCGCAGCTCCAACCCATCGCCGCCTTCCGGCAGCGAGCGACGACGCGCGATGCCGAGAAGCTTGATCCGGTAGCCAAGCTGCTCGGCATAGCGAATGTCCTCGCTCTGAAGCGCGGTGATGCCTTCGACATGACAGCGGCTGAACTGGACCGGGATACCGAATGCGATGGCGGCAAGAATCGTGGCCTTGTGAGCAGCATCGACCCCCTCGATATCAAAGGTGGGATCGGCCTCGGCATAGCCCAGGCGCTGCGCTTCGGCCAGCACCTGCGCAAAGGGAAGTCCCTTCTCACGCATTTCAGACAGAATGAAATTGGTGGTGCCGTTGATGATGCCGGCGATCCACTCGATCCGATTAGCGGTGAGGCCCTCGCGAAGCGCCTTGATGATCGGGATGCCACCCGCCACCGCCGCCTCGAAGGCCACCATCACGCCGCGGCTCGCGGCAGCCCGGAAAATTTCATTGCCGTGCGTGGCAAGGAGCGCCTTGTTGGCGGTGACCACATGCTTGCCGTGCGCAATGGCTTCGAGAACCAGCTCACGGGCAACCCCGTAGCCACCAATCAGCTCGATCACCACATCAATATCGGGGTTGCGGACGAGCGCAAACGCATCGGCGCTCACCACCGCGTCGGGACCTGCGATGTCGCGGGCACGCTCAACATTGAGATCGGCGACGTGGGTGATGGCAATGCCACGACCGGCGCGGCGCATGATCTCGGCCTGGTTGCGCGCGAGCACGGTGAAGACGCCGCTACCCACCGTGCCAATACCCAGCAGACCCACTCGGATCGGGGACTGGTTGCTCATATCAGGCGTGCCTCCGACGATAGCCATCAAGGAACCTGCCGAACCGGCCTACTGCGTCGTGCAGATCATCGGCGTTGGGCAGGAACACGATTC
>CAIPNM010000398.1 GCA_903866395.1 uncultured bacterium | reverse complement strand
GTTGCCTTGCGGGCACTGAGCGCGCGAGGCCTTGGAAGGTCGACCTTCAGAATTCGATCGATCCTTCCCGGTCGTGCGCTCATGACGACCACTCGGTCAGCCAGCAGAACCGCCTCGTCGATGCTGTGGGTAATGAACATGACAGTCATGCGATCACGAAGCCACAGCGCCTCGAGATCCACTCTCACCTGCTCGCGGGTCAGCGCGTCAAGTGCGCCAAACGGCTCGTCCATGAGCAGCACGTCGGGGCGATGCACCAGCGCCCGAGCGATAGCCGCGCGTTGTTGCATTCCACCGGACAGTTCATGCGGATATCGGTCGATGAAGTCGGAGAGGCCAAGAGAGCCCAGCAGAGATTCGGCTCTCGATCGATATTGATCCACGTTGAGATTACGCAGGTCGATCTGCAGCAGGACATTGTCTATGGCGCTTCGCCATTGCACCAGATTCGCTTTTTGGAAGACGATCCCGGTGTTTTTTCGAGGCTCGGTCACACACTCGTTATCGAAGTAAACAGCCCCTTGGCTTGCTGGCAACAGCCCGGCAACAAGCCTCAACAAAGTGCTCTTGCCGCATCCAGAGGGGCCGACTACAGCCACGAACTCACCCGCGTCAATTTGGAGATCGATACCCGTGAGTGCGTGGGTGTGCTTGCCGCCGCGAGAAAAATGTTTATCGACCCCCGTGAGTCGAATTGCCTGGGCACCCATTACATGGCTCCGCGGGTCTGTCGGATCTATCGCGCGAAGTTGTTGGTGAAGAATGATGCGGCTGGCCGATCAGTCTTGATTCCCTGAAACTCGTTGAGCAGATCGAGGGTGGATTTCCAGTCAGCCTCGGCACCCACACCGATCGGCAGGCCTGCAGTGCTAGGTGATGAAAACTTTGAGAGCGAAGCCTGCATCTGCAACAGCACGGAGTTGGGATCGAGCTCGGGTTTGACCTTTACTGCCGCTCGGACCGCAGCCTGTGGATCAGCGATGGCGGCCTCGAACGATTTTCTGGTTGCCAGAACAAAACGGCGGATCAGGTCCGGATTTGCCTTGATGGTGTCTTCGTGCGTGACGACAGTAAGGCCGACCAGGCGGACCCCAAGATCGTCGTAGCTGAGCATTGAGGTTTTTACGCCCTTGGCTTCAATCTGAAAGGACTGCGCGTCGATGCTGCCAAGAAGCGCGTCGGTACGTTTTTCGAGCGTTGCAATGACCTTGCCAGCGGGGTCGACATTGACCAGCCTGATCTTCGAGGAATCGAGCTTGTTCGCTTTAACGACTGCGGGCCAGAGCTGGGTCAGGGCATCGCCTGCGGTGACCGCGATAGCCTTGCCCTCGAGGTCTTTAGCGGTGCGAATATTGGCGTCAGCGCGCGCGACTACCGCGAAGATGCCACTGTTCATCAGCGACATCACAGTGCGGATAGGTACCCCCCGAACGGCACTGACGATCGTTGTACCGCCATCAACAATGCCGAATTGATCGCTTTTCGCACCCACGGCTTGCGCCGTGACGGCACCGCCGCGTCCCTCGTTGATGGTTAGGTTAATGCCAGCCTCGCGGTAGAAGCCGCGCTCAACGCCCAGGTAGAAGGGAGCGTGAAAGCCCAGGAGCTGCCAGTTGAGTCGAAGCGATACCGCGTCCTGCGCAAAGGCCAATGGGGCGGTTAGCGCCAACGCTGCGCTGACCGCTAGCCGCTTATAAAGTCGTGACAACATGCGATGGTCTCCTTGATGGTTTTTGTAGCGTGGCAATTATCAATTCAGAACAGTTTCCCTAGCGTCTGCTCTCCTCGCGCTGCAACATGCCACGGAATGATCAGTCGCTCGAGTCCTTCCACCAGGTAATAGAGAGCGAGCCCGATCACGCCAAGAATGATAATGGTGCCAAACACCATTGAGGTGAGGAGTTCGCCGTTGAAGGTAAGAAGCAGATAACCCAGCCCAGCGTCGGAGGAGACGAACTCTGCGACGACTGCTGCTGTCGAAGCGAGCGCGGCCGCAACTTTGAGGCCGGTAAAGATCTCCGGCAGAGCGCTTGGAAAGCGGATTTTCAAAAAGAGCCGCAGCCGACTCGTTCCGGTTGCCCGAGCCAGTTCGATGATGTCGGGATCGCAGGATTTGAATCCGGCGACCGCGCTCACCACAATTGGGAAAAAGGTGAGTAGAAACACCAGCAACACCTTGGGCAGCATGCCAAAGCCAAACCAGATGATGAAAAGCGGGGCAATTGCTATTTTCGGCAGGATTTGGAGGAATACGACCGAAGGATAGACGGCTGCCTCGAACAGCCGCGAGTACGCAAGTGCCATTGCAAGCGGTAGCGCGACGGCGATTCCCAGCGCGTAGCCCAGCAGCATGCTGGTGGTGGTAACCGTTGCGTGTTCGAGCACTCGGGGAAGTCGCTGAGCAAGTTCGGCAAAGACGAGCGAAGGAGCTGGCAGGAGATAGCTCGGGATTTTGAGCGCTCGCGCGATCAGTTCCCAGACGCCAAAAACAATCGCTGCGCTGATCACCGCAAGGCCGAGTCGCATCAGCAGTGCACGAACGAAATCGTGCTTGGCAACCTGCGCCATCAGGCCATTCTCCGGCGCATATTGGTTTCGGTCTTGTGGCAGTAGCGCTCGAGCGGAGCCAGATGGGCGAGCGCGGTTACCGCTTGATTCAGATTGGGGATCCAGCTGGCGAGTTTGCTGCGGTCAAGCCGTGCTGATGGACCAACGATTGCGAGACTACCTAGAAACTTACGGGTGGCTCCAACAATGGGGACAGCGACCGCCGCGGCACCGACTTCGGCCTCATCGAAGGCAATGGCGTGGCCTTGATGCTTGACCCGACGCAGCTCCAGCTTAAGCGCGGTAATACTGCGTAATGCTCGGGGGCCCAGGCGCGGGTCTCGGAGCATGGATTGATCTTCAATATGGCGAACGGCCTCAGGGAAAGGCATTTGCGCCAGGTAGCACTTGCCGACAGCGGTGACATGAAGGACCGCCTGACGTCCGAGGTTCGCGTCATAGCGCAACCCAGGGCCTGAGCCCTGAGCTTCGGCCACGAATACCAGCCGTTCTTCCTCCAGCCATGCGACTCGTACAAGCTCCCCGCAGCGCTCCGCAAGCTCATCCAGGATGGGTTGAAAAAGGTCTAGAAACCCACGCCTCGCGAGCTGTTCAAGGCCCATGCCAGCAAGGGTCAGGCTGATGAAGTAGTTGCCGCTTGATTCCTGGTGTACCAACCCTCTCCGAATCAGGTCAGCAAGAAGCCGGTGCGCGGTTGGACGGGCGAGCTGCGCCATTCGGGCGAGATCGGTGAGCTGCAGCCCGCGAGGCTCGCCGACGAGCGCCTGTAAAAGATCAAAAATCCGGTCGACTGAGGAACGCATAAATATTTCGGAATTGAATTCCGGAAATATTCGACGTCGGGTCAGGTCTTGTCAAGCTGTATTGCGATGAATCGGCGCGTTCTTTTAGTTCGCGGTTTGAGCGGCACGAACGCGCCACTCTTGACGGCTTTGCGGTGGTCTTCATCCCCCTCGCTCAATTTTCCGGCAGGGTAGGGCAATCTTGCTCGGTAATCAGCACCTGTCCGCAAATGGAGATGCATGGATCAATCTCGATGCTTCACAGCGTCAAAGTGCATGAGCCAAGGGGGCAACGTGGGGCTTGGCATCCGCCAGTAGAAGCAGAAAATGTCCGGCGGGCATATCTGGCGTCGATGGGTGGAAAGGGAGACCGGAACTCCTTTCACTCAGCCTGGCGGCAGAGCGCCCGCATTAATTCACCGGACCCGGGCCAGCCCGTGGGACAATCGAGGTCAAATGAAGCCCTCCTCCTTCGCCGAACTCGGCCTGCCCCCCTCCCTGCTCCAAGCCATTTCGCAAGTCGGCTACGAGGCCCCCTCACCGATTCAGGCCATGGCCATCCCGCCACTGCTGCAGGGAAAAGACCTCCTTGGCCAAGCCCAGACTGGCACCGGGAAGACAGCGGCCTTTGCGCTGCCCATCCTGGCTCAGCTGGAACCCAGCGCCGGCGCGCCTCAGGCGCTGGTGCTCACACCCACGCGCGAACTGGCCATTCAGGTGGCCGAAGCCTTTCAGCGCTATGCGCATGCGATCCCGGGCTTTCACGTGCTACCCATCTATGGTGGCCAGGGCTATGGCACGCAGCTG
>CAIPNM010000397.1 GCA_903866395.1 uncultured bacterium | reverse complement strand
CCGATGCGGGCACCGGTCGAGCATCGCCACGGGCTGCCCGGCTTCGGTCCGATAAAGAATCAATTGCTCATTGGCAATGGTGCGTGCGAGAAGCGTGCGGTCGACCTCGCGCGCTAACGCTGCAACGTACCAGCAGTCTTTGGCAAACATCAGATGTAACTCCGGAATAAGCCTTGTTATTCTCGCAAGACAATAAGTCGATGATGCTCAAGGGCTGTCCATGTGCGTGCGCTCGAGTCGTCCGAGATGTTGAAACGCAGATTGGGGTTGCAAATCTTTGCCAAATATAAGGGGTCAGTTGGCGTATCTGTAGCGTCATGGGCAGTCAAAGATATCGAGCGAGCCTGTTTGTGTAAAGGAGCTAACAGGCAGCTTGATCCAGGGGTATCAGCGACCAGTAGATCGCATATTTCGGAATTTTCATTGACGGCACATTGCTGCCTGTGTAGCCTGAATGAAAACAATATTGACAAATCGCGCTGGCGCCGCAAAAGGAGACGACGTGAATGACCGCTACAAGGCCGGATTGAAACGGCGGGTTGAGGTGCTTGGAGAGGGGCATAGCAATCGCCTTTCCAATTCCACCCGGAGCAGCGAGTTCTTGGCGCCAATGTTCGAGCACGTGACTGAATTCGCGTGGGGCGGGCCTTGGTCGCGCGACGGTCTGCCGACAAAAACCCGGTGTATAGCGACGGTTGCAATGCTGGTCGCGCTCAATCGCCAGCATGAACTCGAGATCCATGTTCGCGGCGCGTTGCGAAATGGTGTGACTCACCGAGAGTTACAAGAGTTGCTTCTTCACACCGCTGCCTACTGCGGTTGGCCCGCAAGCATGGAAGCGTTCAGAACCGCAAAGCGAGTGATTGACGAGGCCGAGGCGCAGTCTGGCAAGCCCGCCTGACGTCTCCTGGCGAATTACCGCGAAATCAGATTTGCCGATGCGGTTCTCCGACCCGGGAATCGCGGTGAAACAGAAGGCGTGGGTCAAATCGAAAGCCAAGGAGGCTAAAGATGTCCGACTCCATCAACCTCGAAGAACATGTCGTGAGATGGCGTGACATTGCTCTGCGCAAGTCGCCTTTCCGACCTAGGGATATGTCGCTGCCGCAGTTCGATCGCGAACGCTATGTTGTGCTGGGACGCCCGCACGAGGCGCCGACGGGGGGGCCAAGAACGATCGAGAACGAGCACTACACGATGGTCTGTATCGTCGCGGAGCCCGGCAAGGGGTTTGCGTCTCATGCTCACGCGACTGTCGAGTCCTTTATCATTCTGAAAGGGCGGTTTCGCTGCGGTTGCGGGGATCAGAGCGTCGAGGTCGAGCCATTTGATGTTGTTCACGTACCGCCCGATCACTTTCATGATCTGGTCAATATCGGCACCGAGACGGGTGTGGCCATGGCGATTAATGCCGGTAAACATGGGGCGCCAATCACACTGGCACCAGATGTCGTCGCGCAACTTGCTGCGATTGGGAAGCAACCAGCTACAGCGGTAGAGCGTCCCCCCTTTGAAGTGGCCGCAGGAAACTGAACGACCCGCCAGGCTATGAGGCGTGCCACCGCATCTAACCACTATGAGGAGACCGTTGATGGAACATCCTGAGCATGGAAGTCGCCGCCGGTTCGTCGGTGCCGCAGCTGCCGCAAGTGCGGTCCCTGCGTTGGGCTTGAACAACCACGCATCCGCCGCTGAAAACTGGCGTATGTATATTTTTCTTCCCTCCCCTACGATGAATACGTCGCAGGGGCTTTCAAAGATGGCCGAGCGTCTTCAGGCGGAAAGCAAAGGCGAACTGAGCTTGCGCTTCCACGTCGGCGGATCGCTGCAGATCCCCGTTACCAATATGACAAGCGCAGTGGCGGATGGGGTGGTGCAGTTTGGAGATGACGGCTTCTATCACGGCTCATTCCCCTGGGGCGGGGCGATCAGGCTGCCTATGCTTGTTCAAACCGAGGAAGAGTTTGCTCAGGCGCAGCAGATCATTCGCCCTTACCTAGAAGCCGCCTACCTTAAAAAGGGCGTGCTTTTACTCTCGCAGTATTCTTACCCTGCACAGGTTGGTTTTTCGCGCCGCAAGCTGGTTTCGCTCGAGGATTACAAGGGCCAGAAGTTGCGGGTTTCCTCTGCCGAACAAGGAGAGTTTGTTCGAACCTTTGGCGGTGTACCAGTCACACTAGGAACCCCAGAGGTACCATCGTCCCTGGATCGAGGTGTGATCGATGGCGTATTTACCTCGGCAGCGCCGGGGGGTTGGTCCTGGAGGGAATCACTCAAGTTCAATTATCGGCTCGTGATCGGGTTCTTCGATGCCAACCTGATCGTCAACAAAGCAGCCTTCGAAAAGTTGTCGCCTGCGATGCAACAGCGGATGCGCAGTATCGTCGCGGAAACCGCACCCACGTTAAGTGCCGTAATGAAACGTGATGATGACGCGACTATTGATCAACTCAAGTCTGTGATGACCGTGACGATGGCCGGTGCCGACGAGGTCAAGAAAGCAACTGCTGCGATAGCACCTTACTGGGACAATTGGGCCCGCTCCAAAGGACCTGAGGCAATTGAAATCGTTGGCAAGCTGAGAGCGGCGTTCAAGCGCTGACGCTCCAGTGAGTGAAAAGGTTGCGGACGAAGCGAGCAGGGCCGCCCCCCAGGGGGCGGCCCCGTCCGCCATCGAGTCCGTCAGTGAGGCGGTCTGCATGCTACTACTGACCATCATGGTTGTCATGACGTCGGTCGAGGTGCTGGCGCGCGCCCTGTTTGAATACTCGTTGCAGGCGACCGATGAGCTAAGCTCATATTTCCTCCTCGCTATCGCGTTTCTCAGCTTTGGGGTGAGCCTGGTTCATCGACGTTTGGCCGAGGTCGATTTCGTGATGCAGCGTCTGGGTCCCAAAGGTCGTCGGTGGCTGCAGGCTTCTTTCGATCTGATGGCGATTATTTTTGTGACTCTGCTGGTTTGGCAGTTCTGGCGTCTGACGCTTGGGACTTGGGAGTCGGATCAGCGGGCAGCGACGCATCTTGGGACACCGCTCTGGATTCCCCGCCTAGCCATGTTGGCGGGCGCCGTGACCCTGCTGATTGCGCTGTGTCGAGACTGCTACATACGCTTTACCTCTCGATACCCCGATGGAGAGGCGAGATGATTTCTCCCGGGATCGATATCGCGCTTGTCTTTTTGGTTTTTATGTCACTGCTCGCGTGCGGAATGGCTATCCCGTTTGCGATTGGCGTACCGGCTGTGCTCTACCTCTTTATCCAGGGTGGTCTTCCCGCGCTGAAGGGTATCGGGTTGGTCAGCTACGGTTCGATGGCCAGTTCTGCGCTTACAGCCGTTCCCCTATTCATTTTGATGGCTGAGATACTGCAGAGGGGAGGAGTCAGCCCTCGCGTCTACAGAGGGTTGTCTACATTGTGCGCGCCCCTCCCTGGCGGATTGCTTCAGACCAACATCGCGGGCTGTGCGATGTTTTCCGCGATATGCGGTTCAAGCGTAGCTACCGCTGCAACGATTGGTAACGTCGCACTGCCACAACTGATTGCTCGCAAATATGATCGGGCGCTGTCCGCTGGCTCTCTGGCTGCTGGCGGAACGCTGGGTATCCTTATTCCGCCTAGTTTGGTGATGATCATCTATGGAGCCTTTACCGATACATCGGTCGCTCGGCTTTTTATGGCGGGCATCGTCCCTGGATTGCTCATGACTGCCTTGTTCATGGTCTACATCGGGTTGCACGCGAAACTCGTGCCTAGTGCAGTGCCCAAGGAGCCGGGGCCGTCTTCTATTCTCGAAGTGGTTCGTGCTTTCGCCGACTTGATGCCGTTTCTCGCGCTGATATTTTTTGTGTTCGGTAGCCTCTACCTCGGCCTCGCAACTCCAACCGAAGCAGCAGCGCTGGGCTGTACGCTGGCAGTGGTTGTGAACGCGATCTGGGGAAAGATTTCGGTTGGACTGCTGCTTGATGCGCTTCGCGAGACAGTCCGCGCGAGTGGCGCGCTTTTATTCATCGTCTTCTCCGCAGCGCTGTTCTCCTACGCCATTACCTTCGCTGGTGTAGGAGAGGATCTGACTCGCTTTGTTGTCAGCCTCGATCTGACCCGGTTTGAGTTGTTTTTCGTGATCTTCATACTCTACCTGGTGCTGGGATGCTTCGTTGAAGGCCTGGGTATGATCGTAATCACCGTGCCACTACTGCACCCCGTTATGCAGCAATACGGTGTTGACCCGGTCTTCTTCGGAATCATGCTGGTCATTTTTGTTGAGCTTGGATTGATCACGCCGCCTGTTGGCATCAATCTTTTCGTCATTCAGAGCACCTGGGGGGGAAAGCTCAGCGAGGTCATCCGAGGAGCGGTTCCATTCGTTTTCGTGATGATTGCTTTACTGGGTATTTTGGTGACTTGGCCCGAACTCGTCATGTGGCTACCCGATCAGATGCGGCCGCCTGTTTAGTGTGCCGTTAACGGCGAGGGGACAACGTGATTAGTGATCAGAATTCACGTCTGGAGCGTTCGCTGGATGTGGTGATCGTGGGAGCTGGATTCGCCGGGCTCTACATGCTTTACCAGACTCGCCGCATGGGCCTGCGGGCGCAGGTTATTGAAGCAGGAGCCGATGTTGGCGGTACCTGGTATTGGAATCGCTACCCCGGCGCACGTTGTGATGTCGAGAGCCTTGAGTATTCTTACTCATTTTCGTCGGACCTGCAGCAGCAATGGCGGTGGCCAGATCGCTTCTCCGGTCAGGCCGATATCCTTCGCTATCTTCACCATGTAGCAGATCGCTTCGACCTGTTCCGTAGCGTTACGCTCAACTCGCGGATTCATGAGGCGCACTTCGACGACACTGCCCGCGAGTGGCGAGTGGTTGCGTCCGATGGGCGCGACTGGCGAGCCCGCTTTTGCGTGATGGCAACAGGAAATCTATCCCTACCCCGTGTGCCTGCTTTTCCAGGGCTGGATTCGTTCGAGGGGCGGTGGTTTCATACGGGGCTCTGGCCGAAAGATCCCATCGATTTTTCTGGGCGGCGTGTCGGGGTTGTTGGGACTGGGTCGTCCGGAATTCAGCTGATCCCAGTGGTCGCGAAGCAGGCGAAGCATCTGACCGTGTTTCAGCGCACGGCGAATTTCAGCGTGCCCGCGGTCAATCGCCCGCTCACTGATGACATCGATCAGGCTCACAAGGCACGCTATGACGTTTGGCGGGATGAGGCCAGACGGACGCCGTTCGGCATTGCCGGGCACCCCCCGCCGCATCTCGATGCGCTCGACGATTCGCCCGAAGTTCGCGACCGCAAGTACGAAACGAAGTGGGGGATTGGGGGCAACATCAGCTTTCTTTATACATACCGGGATTTACTCACGAATGACGCAGCCAATGAGACCGCTGCTGATTTCGTGAGGCGAAAAATTCGCAGCATCGTGAAGGATCCCTCTATCGCTGAGTTACTCGCGCCCAAAGATCACCCGATCGGTGCGAAGCGGCTTTGTCTGGATGATGGCTATTACGAGACCTTTAACCGCGACAATGTGACGTTAGTTGATGTGCGCAAGCATCCTATCGAGCGAGTGTCACGAGTGGGGGTCCGGATCTCTGGCGCTGATTATGAGCTGGACGACCTTATTTTCGCCACTGGTTTTGACGCTATGACGGGCGCCTTGCTCGACATCGATATTCGAGGCGCGAGAGGGCGATCGCTTCGCGAAAAGTGGCGGGATGGGCCTGTGGCATACCTCGGACTAATGACAGCGGATTTTCCCAATCTTTTCATGATCACAGGACCGGGAAGCCCCTCCGTAAAAACCAACATGGTGATGTCAATCGAGCAACATGTCGACTGGATCGCGGGCTGCCTAGCCGGGATGGATGAAAGGGGGCAGACGCTGATTAGCGTTGACCCTTTAAGTGAAGCAAAGTGGGTCGCGCATGTCGATGAAATCGCGCAGGCAACCCTCTATGTCAAAGCGGACTCGTGGTATCTCGGTTCGAATATTCCTGGTAAACCTCGCGTGTTCATGCCTTACATCGCAGGACTCGATCGGTACAAGGCGATTTGTGACGCTGTTGTGGAGCGTGGCTACGAAGGGTTCATAATGCGAAGATGAATCGGTTTCTGATTAAGGACCTCACCCATGTACCCCAACGTCCAGCTCCTGATCGATGGCCAATGGTGTAATGCCGCGGCCGGCCAGTCACTTCCCGTTGTCAACCCCGCCACCGGTGAAACCATCGGCACCGTCGCACGGGCTGAGCGGGCCGATCTCGACCGTGCGCTGGAGGCCGCCTCGCGAGGCTTTCAGGTATGGCGCAAGACCGGTGCGTTTGACCGTTACAAGATG
>CAIPNM010000396.1 GCA_903866395.1 uncultured bacterium | reverse complement strand
CTCGTTCTGACGACAGGTCAACAAACACTGTGATCAGAGCGGGTCCACCCGCGGAAA
Source organism: uncultured bacterium (assembly GCA_903866395.1). Lineage (GTDB taxonomy): Bacteria > Pseudomonadota > Gammaproteobacteria > Burkholderiales > Burkholderiaceae_E > SYIM01. Next base: position 20,204 of record CAIPNM010000396.1, on the reverse strand, counting down.
TGGACGGATAAACGTGGGCCGAGTAGCAGTGAAGCGTTCCGTCAGCCCGGCGAATCCAGTGCTCGCTCAGTTCGAGCGGCCGTCCGGGCGCTAATCGGCCAATCGCTGCGCGGCGTTTGTTGAGGTCGCTCCAGCATCCGAGTTCGAGCGAGGGTTTTCCAATGACATCCTCCTTCGGGCGGCCGACCATTTCACAAAATGCGCTATTCGCGTCGATTAACACGCCATCTGCCCGCCGGGTTACGGCAATGGCCACCGAAGCATTCAGGAAGGCGCGTGCGGGGAATGGGGTAGCGGCGAGTGCGGGGTGCGTTGCAAGACGGTTACCGGCAACTTGTTCCTTTGTGCTCACGCAAGCCGCTCCACGCGTCCGCACAGCATGTAGCCAGCCCCGCGGATCGACTGAATTTGAACACAGTCAGAGCTGAGTTTTCGGCGCAGCCGGGTGACTAGCATGTCCACCGACCGGTCGCTGGCAAAGTGCCGTTCTCGCTGCTGGACATGATCCATGATCTGGTCTCGTGACATCACCTGGTTGGGGTGGTGCACGAGAAGATCGATCAGCTTGAACTCGGCGGTAGTGAGCGCAACCTCCCGGTTGTCCAGCCGTATCGCCCGCCGCATCGCCTCAAAAACACCGTTACCGATTAGCCAGCTGGAGGGGCTGCGGGGCATCCGGGCTGCCTTCTCCGAGTGTTCGAGCGCGTTACGAATTCGCAACTGCAGCTCGCGTGGCTCGTAGGGCTTGGTCAGATAGTCGTCTGCGCCGACTTCGAGACCGATTACCCGATCGATGGGTTCGCCGCGCGCGCTCACGATCAGGATGGGGAATCTCTGCTCAACTCGCCACAGCCTGACCAGATCAAGGCCGTTTTCCGATCCCACCATCAGGTCGACCAATGCAATGTCGGGAGGGGTTCGTTCAGCCAGCCGGCGAGCCTCGCCGAGGGATCGGGCGCCGATAAACGTGTAATGGGCTCGTTCGATTAGCTGTCGGGACAGATCGAGACAGAGGGGATCGTCATCAACAACCAGGACCACTGACTTCATTAAAATAACGTTTCATACGTAACAAGAAGCCAAATTATCGGACATTTTCGAGGTGATTTGAAGTTGTTTTGAGGTTTTATTCCTAATTCATTGTTCTGAAACAATATTTATTTTCAAATCAAAACTTGGCGTGCAGCTTCAGGAAGGGGGCGGAGGGCGTGTTGCGGGTCAGGCTCAGCGGCCCAGCAGCCAGCCCGCCACGAAAGCTGCGGCGATGGCACCCCACCAGACCCAGTTGGGCGTGACGGCAACTTGCGGCGTGACGGAGGGAGGCGTTGCCGAAGCCAGAGGCGCGGATGTGCTGGGCGCGGCGCCGCTGCCTGGCGCGGATTCGGGCGCCAGTTCAGTGGGCTGATCAGGTGTGGCTGGTGCGGGGGGCGCGTAGCGTTTGACCAGTTCAGCCTCAAATCGGCTAAAAAACTCTTCGGCGAGCGACTTGGCCACCCCATCAATCAGCCGTTGACCAATCTGGGCCAACTTGCCACCCACAGTGGATTTCACCGTGTAGCGCAGTTCGACGCCCTGATCGTTGGGAACCAGAAGGACCTGCGACTCGCCCTTACCGAAGCCGGCTGCGCCTCCCTGCGCGTCAAACCGGAGCGCGTACGACTCGGGCACGACGATGTCAGCGAGCGTGACCTTGCCGTTGAAGCGCGCGGACACTGGGCCGATACGGATTGCCACCACGATGGCGTAGGTGTTGTCGGCGGTGAGCTCGAATTTTTCGCAACCGGTGATGCAGCGTTTGAGGATCTCGGGATCGTTGAGGGCATCCCAGGCCTGTTCGCGGGTCACGGCGAGCTGACGGCTGCCTTGCATGTCCATGATGGGTTTCCAACTAGGTGAGGGTCTGTTGAGGGACCCGGAGAAGCGGTGGATGAAGCGTTTGCGAGTTTACGCTTTGCGGGTGGTGCTACCCACGCGTTCGGTGAGCCATTGACGGAATTCGGCACCGACCTCGGCGTGTTCCTCGCCAAGGTCGACCGTGGCCTGCAGGAAGCCCAGTTTGGAGCCGCAGTCGTAACGCGTGCCTCGATAGCGATAAGCGAAAACCTTCTCGCGCCTGAGCAACTGCGCAATGCCGTCGGTCAGCTGGATTTCGCCGCCCACACCCCGCGGAAGCGCCTCGAGTTCTTTGAAGACGCCCGGGCTCAGGATGTAGCGGCCGGCGACCGCGAGCGTGGTGGGGGCCACCGCGGGCTCGGGTTTCTCGACGATGCCCGAGACATCGACGATGCCGTCGGCCACTTCGCGACCCGAAACGATGCCGTAGCGCCGCGTGTGTTCGCGCGGCACATCCTGGACCGCAAGGATGCTGGCCCGCCATTCGGTGTACTGGGCCACCATCTGAGCCATGACAGGCGGTGTGCCCACCATGAGGTCATCGGCAAGCAGCACGGCGAAAGGTTCGCTGCCGACCAGTTCGCGGGCACACAGCACCGCATGCCCCAGCCCCAGCGCGCGCGGCTGGCGCACGTAGGTGCACAGCATGTCATCGGGCGCGATAGAGCGTGCAATGGATAGGAGGCTGAGCTTGCCTGCCACCTCGAGCTCGTTTTCCAGCTCGTACGCGGTGTCGAAGTGGTCTTCGACGCTGCGCTTGGTTCGTCCGGTGACAAAGATCATCTGGCGGATACCCGCCGCGTAGGCCTCCTCTACCGCGTACTGGATGAGAGGCTTGTCAACCACGGGCAGCATTTCCTTGGCCGAGGCCTTGGTGGCGGGCAGGAACCGCGTACCCAGACCGGCAATCGGGAACACAGCCTTGCGAATAAGTTGTGCAGTCATGTTGAGAAGAACCAAGGGGTGGGGCGTTGAGGTGCGGCGCTTACGCGCCAAACCCTCCAAGTTTACCGCCCCGTCGGTTGCGTGACCCCGCTTATCATTGAGGGTTCGGGCACTATTGCCGCCGTCGCGGAGTCGTCTTCCATGTCCTCTGTTGTCATCACCCCGGTCATCCTTTGTGGCGGATCAGGGACTCGCCTCTGGCCGCTCTCACGCAAGAGTTTCCCCAAGCAGTTTGTACCGCTGGTCGGTGACCAGAGCCTGCTCGAGCTCACGCTACGGCGGGTCGCCCCGCTCGGCGAACAGGTGCTGATGGTGGCGGCCGATGAGCACCGGTTCATGGTGCTGGAGGCACTGGAAGCGGCAGGCGTGTCGGGGGCCATGCTGCTTGAGCCAGCGGCCCGCAACACCGCAGCGGCGATGGCGCTCGCCGCGCTCTTTCTGCGCGCGGGGGGCCAGTCTGATGCGCTCATGCTGTTCTGTCCGTCGGATCATCACATCCCGGATGCCGCGGCGTTCGCGGCCACGGTGGCTGATGGGGTGGCCGCGGCGCAGTCTGGTGCCATCGTCACGTTTGGCGTCATGCCAAGTTTCCCCAGCACCGCCTATGGCTACATTCGGCAGGGCGCCCCGCGGGCGGACGGCAGCCGGCAAGTCGAGCGCTTCATCGAAAAGCCCAGCGCCGCGCGCGCGGGTGAACTGCTGCTGGAGGGCAACGTGCTCTGGAACGCGGGCATCTTTCTCGCGCGGGCCGATACCCTGATCGAAGCGCTCGAGCGTCACGCCGCGGACATCGTTACGCAGGTCGCGCTCGCGCTCGAGGGCGCGCATCGCGAGACACTGCCTGCGCGGGGACCTGGCGGGCAGGTGCCCCTGGTGCGGCCGACGGTCGAGCTGTTCTCGGCCACGCGGTCCCAGAGTATCGACTACGCGGTCATGGAGAAACACGACCAGGTGGCCGTCGTGCCTTTTGCCGGGCAGTGGAGTGACGTGGGCAGCTGGAACGCGGTGGCCGATCTTGTGACGCCCGACCCCCAGTCAAACCGGCTTCAGGGCCAGGGCATGGTGCACGAAGCACACAACACCTTTGTTCATGCGCCGCACCGGCCGGTGGTGGCCCTGGGCACCCGCGATCTCCTCATCATCGACACACCCGATGCGGTTCTGGTCGCGCATCGCGACCATGCCGAGCAGGTGAAAGACGTGGTCGCCCGGCTGGAGGGGCAGCGCTGCGCGCAGGCGGTGAGTCATCGCAAGGTGTCGCGCCCCTGGGGTTGGTATGACAGCGTCGATCAGGGCGAACGGTTTCAGGTGAAGCGGATTGGGGTCAAGCCCGGTGCGAGCCTGAGCCTTCAGAAGCACCACCATCGCGCCGAGCACTGGATTGTGGTGAAGGGCACGGCCGAGGTCACGCGCGGAGCCGACACGTTTCTCCTGAGCGAAAACCAGTCCACCTACATTCCGGTGGGGGAAGTTCACCGGCTTCGCAACCCCGGCAAGATTGAGCTCGAAATGATCGAGGTGCAGTCGGGCGGCTATCTGGGCGAAGACGATATCGTGCGGTTAGAGGACACCTACGGCCGGGCTGCCCGCTGAAATTTGACGGCGGCGAGGCAGTCTCGCCGCCTGTCTTCGATGGTTAACGCGCCGTGATCAGCCGCACGAGCTCGGGCAGCATGGCCTGCGGCTCGGTGTCGGCGGCGTTTTGGAGCGAGGCGAGCACGGCCTCAGCAACCGTGCGGTCTGCGCCGGTGTCGGTGGCCATGGTGCCGTAGTAGCCCAGATCCTTGCAGGCGTTCGCGATGCTAAATCGAAGCGCCCCCACGTCTCCCGTCAGCAGGAAGGGCTTGAGGCGCTCGAGCGCAATGCCGCCACCGCCGCCGCGGTCAAGCACGCCAACGAACACGTCGGCCGGCACGCCGGAGCGTTGCGCGCAGGCGGCCGCCTCGGCAATCAGGGTGACCAATCCCAGCGATACAAAGTTGTGCAGGAGTTTCATGCGATGCCCGGCGCCCACGGGCCCCGCATGAAAGACGGTTTCGGAAAAGCAGCCGAGCACGGGCCGGCAGCGTTCGAGGAGGGCAGCCTCACCCCCCACCAGCAGATTGAGCCTGCCCTCGGCCGCCTCCTTGGGCGTACGGGTCATGGCGGCATCGAGGAAGGTGCCGCCCGCTTTTTCAACAAGACCCGCCACCCGCTCGGTCGATGAGGGGATGGACGTGGACAGGTCGATCACCGTGGCCCCCGCACGCAGCCCAGCGAGCGCGCCGCCCGGGCCGGTGAGCGCCGCCTCCACCTGGGGGCTGCCGGTCACGCAGACGAGCAGCACGTCAACCTGCGCAGCGAGCGCGCCGGGGCTGTCATGGACCTGCGCACCCGCCGCCACCAGGGAATCGATCGGCTGGTTGCCGGGATGATTGAGCAAGTGCAGGGCGTAGCCGTGCTTGAGCAGATTGGCGGCGATACCAACGCCCATCATGCCGACGCCGATCAGTCCAACGACAGTAGCCATAAGGTCTCCAGGCGGGGGGAAGTGGAGTCGTCACTCTACCCCCAGCTGATCACGCGAACGCAGGCTGTGATGGCACAGGGGTTCGTTTTGCAGTAAGGTTCGTCGGTTTTCAAGGAGATCGAAAGATGGCCTATGCGGTCACCGATGATGGGGTGAAGCTCTTCTGTGAATCTACCGGGAGCGGCATTCCTGTCCTTTTCATTCATGAGTTTGCTGGCGATTCCGGAAGCTGGGAACCGCAGGTGCGCCACTTCGGCCGCCGCTATCGCTGCATCACCTACAACGCGCGCGGCTATCCGCCGTCCGATGTGCCGCCCACCTCGGCCTCCTACTCTCAGCAGCGGGCGGTGCAGGACGCCATCGCCGTGCTGGATCACTTCGGCGTGGCGCGGGCCCACATCGTTGGCCTGTCGATGGGTGGTTTTGCCACCTTGCATCTCGGTATCCATCACCCCGATCGCGCGCTGTCGCTGTGCGTGGCGGGCTGTGGATATGGTGCCGAGCCAGACAAGCGCGACCAGTTCCGTCGCGAGTCCGAGGCATCGGCCGCCATGCTGCTGGAACAGGGCATGGATGCGTTCGTCGATCGTTACGCGCTGGGCCCCACCCGGGTTCAGTTTCAGAATAAAGACCCGCGCGGGTTCGAAGAGTTCAAGGCCGACTTTCGCCGGCATTCGGCTCTCGGGTCGGCCAATACGCAGCTGGGTGTGCAACGCGAGCGGCCGTCGCTCTTCGAGCTGCGTGACGACATGGCTCGGATCAAGGTGCCTACGCTCATCCTGAATGGCGATGAAGACTGGCCTTGCCTGCTGCCCGCCCTCATGATGAAGGAGGTCATCTCCTCAGCCGCCATGGCGGTGATCCCCAACGCCGGGCACACCATCAACATTGAGGTGCCCGACGCGTTCAATCGCGAGCTGGGCGAGTTCCTGTCCTGGGTGGATTCAGGCAGCTGGCCGCAGCGGGATCCTCGTGCCATGGGCAAGTCCATTCTCGGCATGGCCAAGTAAGGGGACGATGGTGTCGGTCGGTGGGGTGGGTGCGGGGCCCCGGGCGCCTTCCGCGAGCGACAGCATCTTCGATCGCGGGCGCCTGGGCGACACCATGCGCCAGCGGCTCGAGCAGATGGCGTTCGCCGAACAGGCAAGCCGTGCCGCCCGCCCCGACGCAGCGGCCGCGCGTGACCCGATGCGGGCCGCGCTGGACGCAGCGAGCCGGGTCAATACGGCAGCGATGGCCGAAGGGGGGCTTTCGCCCTCCACCTCGTCAACCAAGAATCGATTCGACGCGCAGCGTGATCAGCTCACCGGTTCTGCGCTTCAGCCGCGAGAAATCGTAGCGCGGCAGACGCCCCCGCGGGCGGAGTTGGGCCAGCGGTCATCTATCGACGACGCGCGTGCCGTTGAGCGTTCCTCGGGGGATCGCGTGCGCGCTCAGCGCTCTGATGATGATCGCATGGCTGCGGTGCGGGTCGATTCACGACGCGCCGAGCGCGTCTCGCGGCGTGATGAGGCCGCGCCTGCGATGGCTACGGCTGCCGAGGATCTTCGCAGCCGCCTGAAAGACGAATCGGTTCGCTCGGCCGATGTCATGACCGAAGCCGCCACGCAGCGGGCGCTGCGCGACTACCTGCGCGCTGGCTGATCCCGTGCTGCGGGACCTGGTGCTGGTGGGCGGTGGCCACGCCCATGTCGGGGTGTTGCGACGCTTCGCGATGCAGCCCGAGCGAGGGGTGCGGCTTACGCTCATCAGCCGCGCATCGTCAAGCCCTTACTCCGGCATGCTTCCCGGCTACATTGCCGGGCATTATTCGTGGGACGAGGTGCATATCGACCTCGACCGGCTGTGCCGGTTTGCGCACGCCACACTGATTCGAGCTGAAGTCATCGGTATCGATCGTGCCGCGCGCCGCGTGCTGCTTGCCGGGCGCCCGCCTATTGCTTATGACCTCCTGTCACTCAATCTGGGATCGACACCAAGAAATGATGCCGTGCCCGGGGCGGCCGAGCATGCGGTGGGGGTCAAGCCCATCGACGGCTTCAATGGTCGCTGGCTTTCGCTCTACCAAAGGCTCTCAGACCTCCCGCGCCGGGCGAGTATTGCCGTCGTGGGCGCGGGCGCTGCCGGGGTGGAGCTCGCCTTTGCGCTGCATGAGCGGCTGGGGGCGCGTCTGCGCGAACTGGGACGGCCCGGTGATGCCCCGCTCATCGCCCTCTACGGCGCCGACCCGCGGGTGCTCCCGACGCATGCCGAAGCGGTCCGTCGCCGGGTGCTCCCGCTGCTTGCAGCGCGGGGCATCGAGCTACGACTCGGCAACCCGGTCAAGCGGGTGGAGTCGGGTGCGTTGGTGTGGCGGGACGAGCGGTTCGAGCATGATGAGATCATCTGGGTGACCCAGGCGGGGGGCGCGCCGTGGTTACGCCACACGGGGCTCGCGCTCGACCGCCACGGATTCATCGAGGTCGAGAGCAGTCTGCGCTCGCGTACTGATACGGCGGTGTTTGCCGCTGGCGATATCGTGTCCTACCCCGGGCGAGCGCTTGAGAAAGCCGGCGTCTTTGCGGTCCGGATGGGGCGGCCGCTCGCCGACAACCTGCGCCGGGCGCTGCGTGGTGAGCCGCTCAAACCCTACCGACCGCAGCGTCACTGGCTCGCCTTGCTGGCGACCGGTGGGCGCCATGCCATCGCCTCGCGCGGGCCGTTCGGTTTCTCGGGTCAGTGGGTCTGGCAGTGGAAAGATTGGATCGACCGGCGCTTCATGCGCCGGTTCTCGGACTTCGCCATGCCGCGCCAGGCCATGCCCCGATCTGACTCCACCGAGGGGCATCGGCTTGCTCTCGATCCCGCCGAGGCCACGCAGGCGCTATCGGTCCTTGCCATGCGATGCGGGGGCTGCGGCGCGAAGGTAGGTGCCGACATCCTGTCGCGCGTATTGGCGCGCCTTGATCCGGCTCATCACCCGGATGTACTGATCGGGCTCGACGCCCCAGATGATGCTGCGGTGATTTCGCTTCCTCCCGGGCAGGTGCTGGTCCAGAGCGTCGATTTCTTTCGCTCGTTCATTGATGATCCCTGGTTGTTTGGCCGGATCGCAGCCACCCATGCCCTGAGCGATCTGTTTGCCATGGGCGCGGCGCCGCAGAGTGCGGCCGCGCTGGTGACCGTGCCGCCGGCGCTTGATGCCAAGGTTGAGGAACTGCTGGTGCAGTTGATGAGCGGCGCGCTCCAGGTGCTCCGCGAGGCCGGCTGCGCGTTGGTGGGTGGGCATACCGCCGAGGGGCAGGAACTCGCCATGGGTTTTGCGGTGAATGGCACGACACCGGCATCGCTCACAGCGCTCATGCGTAAATCCGGGCTCGTACCGGGGGATGTGCTGGTGCTCACCAAGCCGTTGGGTACCGGCACCCTGCTGGTTGCGCGTGAAATGCTGGCTGCCCGCGGCGACTGGATCGATGCGGCGGTGGCGTCCATGCTTCATTCCAATCAGGCGGCGGCCCAGTGCCTGCGCGCGCAGGGTGTCCGTGCCTGCACCGACGTGACCGGCTTCGGACTGCTTGGGCATGTGTCGGAAATGGTGCGCGCAAGCGGTGTGGGGGCGCGGTTGACGCTTGCTGCGGTGCCCGCGCTGCCGGGCGCCTTGGCCACGCTTGCGGACGGGCACCGGAGTTCGCTCCATGCCGGCAATCTCCGTATCGCGCCACTGGTGGCCGGCTACGAGCGCCTGGCGGCCGATCCCCGCGTGCAACTCCTCTTTGACCCGCAGACCTCGGGCGGGCTGATCGCAGGCGTACCTGCCGACCGTGCCCGCGAGTGTGTGGCGGCGCTCCATGCCCTGGGCTGCGTGGGGGCTACGGTGGTGGGTGAGGTGGTGGCGCTTCGCGAGGGTGAGCCGCCGCTTGCGCTGGTTTAGGCGAGCGCGCTACCAGACGATCTGGCCGACCCATTCCTTAAGCGCGCGGGCGCTCAGGTCAAGCGCGCTGGCTGTCGGCATGAACTGCCGCAGATCCGCATAATCGATACTCTCGAAATCGGTGGCGACCGGCACCACCTCCAGGCCAGCGGCACGGAAATGCGACACCGAGCGCGCCATGTGCGAGGCCGATGTCACCAGCAGCACGCGGCGGATATTGCGCTCGGCAAGGATTGCTGCGCTGTCGGTCGCGTTCTGGCGGGTGTTGCGGCTGCGGGCCTCGAGCACGATGGCCGAATCGGGTACGCCGAAGGCGCGCAGGACCGTGCGCATGGCCTCCGCCTCCGACTGCGTATGGGTGGCCGGATCATGACCACCGCTCGCCAGAATCAGCGGCGCTCGTCCGGCATGCCAGAGTCGAGCCGCCTGCCAGACCCGGTCTGAGGCTTCGGCCAGATCGGGCCAGGGACGTGCCTCGGTGGACGGCGACACACCGCCCCCCAGCAGAACGATGGCGCCGGCCTTCGGAATGGCTGCGATTTGTTCATCGCTCACCACCGGAGCATGGTCGCGGCTGACATGGGCCTGGATCCAGTTGGCGGTGATCGGAAGCGACCAGGCAGCAAGCCAGACGAGTGCTGCCAGCGCAACGACAAGCGCGGTTTTTCGCCACTGCGTGAGCCCCAGCAGAAGCGCGACCAGACCCAGTGCGAGCGCGCTCCCGAGCGGCGAGATCAGCGCGGTGAGCAGGGCGGAAAAAACCAGCATGTCGTGATCAGCGTTCAGCGCATGCCGAAACCGAGCGCGCGCAGGGCTTCGGAGAGCCGCTCGCGGCCGCGCAGTTCATGCACCCGCTTGGCCGTCTGCAGGCTCCAGTCGGCGGCGCGCATGCCCTGCGAAGCCTGGAATCCGGCGATCGTCTCGTCATAGGCGGATACGTCTGCGGGTTCGGACTGGGCCGAATACTGTTCGTGATGGAGCACTGCCCGCTGCGACAGGCGGGGCTTGATGTCAGCGGTTTGGGCGGAGGGGTCTTCAAAGCCCACGCACAGCCCGAAGACAATCATTGCATCGGCGGGCAGGCCCACTTCGGCCGCCACCTTTTCAGGCTCGTTACGCATGGCACCGATATAGACCGTGCCCAGACCGATTGACTCGGCTGCGAGCACGGCGTTCTGCGCGGCGAGTGCTGCGTCAATCACGCCCACCAGCAGCATTTCAAGATAACGCGTGCCGTGGGGTTCGATGTCGCGCGAGGCTGCGATGCGGTCGAGTCGGGCGAGATCGGCCACCCATAGGAGGAGCAACGGGCAGCGCCGGATGTGTTCCTGATTGCCTGCCAGCATGGAGAGCCGGGCCTTTCGCGCCGGGTCGCGCACCGCAATCACGCTCCAGGCCTGAACATTGGACGAACTCGCTGCGGACTGGCCGGCTGCGACCAGCATCTCGAGCGTGCCATCGGGAAGTGCCTGGTCGCTGAAGGCGCGCACCGACCGGTGTCGGAGCAGGGTGTCGACGATCGTGCTCGCCGGCATAGGGGGAAGGGTGGCCTCGGGGCCGTAGCGCCGGCGAAGGGCCTCCTCGCGCGGGAGATTCGAGACCTCGTCGGGATGGGCAGGCGGGGTGGCTGGATAGGGGGTGGCGCGAAGCGGAGCGTTCATCGAAAGATCCTGGTCGGGGAGGCGAACTCGGCGTGAACCGTGTGTGCGGTTGCGGCCGGTGTCGGCGAAGCCCCCGAGTGTATCGCCCGCGCGCTGATCGCACCCGAGCGGCTGACCGGAACGGGTGTGTTCCCGCGGGGTTGCCCAAACCCCTGCATTTGCGCAGGGAGGCCGCCGTCGCTATGGTCGCGGCCATGTTCAAGGGCAACAAGCAATACCTTCCCAGCAAACCGTGCACGGCCTGCGGCCGCACCATGACCTGGCGCAAGGCCTGGGCGCGCAATTGGGAGTCGGTCCGCTATTGCTCGGAGCGGTGTCGCCGCGCGCGGCCTGCGCCGGGCTGAGTGCGGATCAACCGTTTACCGAAAGCAAGTCATGCCCCGTCGCTCGAGCAGCCAGCCGCATCCGCCGCGTAAGCCCCGCCACTGGGTCCTGGTGCTGGGCGACCAGCTCGACCTCCAGGCGAGCGCTTTCGACGGCTTTGATCCGGCGCTCGATCGACTCTGGATGTGTGAGGCGATCGAGGAATCCACCCACGTTCCGAGCGGCAAACAGCGGATCGCGGTGTTTCTGTCGGCGATGCGCCATTTTGCGCAGGCGCTCGAGGCGCGAGGCTGGCCGGTTGACTACCACGCGCTCGATGGTGCAGAGGGGCCAGCCGCATCGCTCGCAAGCGCTCTCGAACGGACCCTCACGCAGGCGATGCCGCAGGCGGTGGTGATGACCGAGCCTGGCGACTGGCGGGTGCTGGAGGCGATTCGCAACCAGTGCGCGCGCTTGGGCGTGTCGCTCGAGGTGCGTAGCGATCGCCATTTTCTCTGCAGCCGCGAGGAATTCGCACGTCATGCGGCCGGACGCAAGCAGCTGCGCCTCGAGTATTTCTATCGCGAGATGCGTCGTCGCCATGATGTGCTGATGGTTGACGACGCCAACGCCGCCGATGGTCGGGGCCCGGCGGGCGGGCAGTGGAACTTCGATGCCGACAATCGCGAGGCCTTCGGCGCCGAGGGCCCTGGCATGCTGACCGCGCCCCGCCGGTTCGCGCCCGACGAGATCACCCTCGACGTGATCCGGCTGGTCAACACACGGTTTGCGTCACACCCGGGCGATCTCACTGAATTCGGCTGGCCGGTGACCCGCGAGGAAGCGCTGGTCGCCTTGAATGACTTCATCGCCTATCGCTTGTGTGGCTTTGGCCGCTGGCAGGATGCGATCTGGGCGGGTGAGGCCTGGCTGTATCACTCGCTGCTCTCGGCCGCGCTGAATCTGAAGCTCCTGTCACCGCTTGAAGTGATTGACGCAGCGCAAGACGCCTGGCGCGCGGGCCGCGCCGACCTGGCCTCGGTCGAAGGTTTCATCCGGCAGATTCTTGGCTGGCGCGAATACGTACGGGGGCTCTATTGGCTCAGGATGCCGGCCTATCTTGAAATGAACGCGCTCGATGCGCGCGAGCCCTTGCCCGAGTTTTACTGGACCGGCCAGACACCGATGGCCTGCCTGTCGGATGCGATCGGTCAGACGCTTCGCCTCGGCTACGCGCATCACATTCAGCGCCTCATGGTGACCGGGCTTTATTCGCTCCTCCTGGGGGTTGAGCCGAGGCAGGTACACGCCTGGTATTTGTCGATGTATGTGGATGCGGTCGAGTGGGTGGAGCTTCCCAACACGCTTGGTATGAGCCAGTTCGCCGATGGTGGCCTGATGGCGAGCAAACCCTATGCGGCGACGGGCAAATATATCGAGCGAATGTCCAACCATTGCGGTGGCTGCAGGTTCCGCCCAGGTGAACGCACCGGTGATCGGGCCTGTCCTTTCACCACGCTCTATTGGGATTTCCTGGCGCGTCATCAGGCGCGGCTTGCCACCAACCCGCGGATGGCCTTGCAGGTCAAGAACCTGACGCGGATCTCGACCGATGAAATGCGCAGCATCCGCGAGCGCGCGCAGTTCATCCGCGAGGGCGGACTGCTGGAGACAGGGCGTGTCTGAGCCCTCCCAACGCAGTCGGCGCAAGGAGTCCGACCATGCCTGATTCCGATCAGGCGGCGGTGCTGGCGCTGGCTGCAGCGCTGGGCTGGGCGAGCGGCCTGCGGCTTTATGCCACGCTCTTTGCCGCCGGCATGGCCAGTCGTCTGGGGTGGGTGGATCTTCCCGCATCGCTCGAGCTGCTGGAGCATCCCGTGTTGCTCGGGCTGAGCGGCCTCCTGCTCCTCACCGAGTTTCTGGTCGACAAGATTCCAGGCCTCGATTCATTCTGGGATCTGGTGAACAGCGTGATCCGGGTGCCCGCCGGTGCGGCGCTGGCGGCGGCCGTGCTGGGCGCCGATAGCGCGGTGATGGGGGTGGCGGGCGCGCTTCTGGGGGGCTCGCTGGCGGCGAGCTCGCAGCTCGCCAAGACCAGCGTGCGTGCGGCGATCAACACGCTGCCCGAGCCGGTGTCCAACCTGCTCGCCAGCTTCACCGAAGACGGTCTGTCGCTGGGCATGCTGTGGCTGGCGGTCAGCAAGCCCGCGGTGTTTGCGGTGCTGCTGGTCCTGCTGGTGGTGTTCGCGCTGCTGGTTATCTGGTTGCTGATGCGGTTTCTGCGTGCGGTGCTTGCGAAGGTTCGGACCCGCCTGGCACGAGGATCGGCAGGTGTCTGAGAGCCACTCGGGGATGGGGCCGCGCGGGTGTGAAGCGCGAGGCAGCAAGGGCGTGGGCGTGGGCGTGGGCGTGGGCGTGGGCGTGGGGCAGACGGCGCCAGGCGCGGCCGATCGATGAGCCCACCTGCCGACCCGTCATGGGGCGACTTTGCGCCCACCCGCGAGGCCGCGCTTTCGAGACTTGCAGCGTTTGACCCGTGGGCCTACGCCCGCACGCGCAACCATCTCGATGGCACGGTCAGCCGGCTGTCGCCCTACATCACGCACGGCATGGTGAGCGTGCCCGAGGTGTGGGCGGCGGTGAGCGAACGGCATCGTCTTGACACCACGCATCGCTTTGCGATCGAACTGGGCTGGCGGGAATATTTCCATCACGCCTGGCGGCACGATGGCGAGGCCATCTTTCAATCGCTTCACCCCGGGCCGCTACCGGATGCGGTCTACCGCAATGCGCTCCCCGATGATGTGCTCGAAGCGCGTACCGGGGTGCCGGTGGTCGACCATGCCGTACGCGAACTCATCCAGACCGGTTGGCTGCACAACCATGCCCGGCTGTGGCTTGCGTCCTACCTGGTGCACGTCCGGAAAATCCACTGGCGGGTGGGCGCCGACTGGATGGTCGGCCATCTGCTCGATGGTGATCTCGCCAGCAACCATCTGTCCTGGCAATGGGTTGCGGGCACGGGAAGCAGCAAGCCCTATCTGTTCAATGCCGAGAATGTGGCGCGCTTTGCACCGCGTGCCTGGCACAGTTCGAGGTCCCTTCTCGACGCGAGCTATGAAGCGCTGGATGCGCTCGCGCGAACACCGCCTGGCCCGGCCGACGCATCGGTGCGCACAGTCCGGCCCTCGCACCCGACGGGCCTGTATTCCGAACCGCCGTTCGATTTTGCCCGGGGCAACGCGCACGATCTGGAGGGTGCGTGGCTGGTTCATCCCTGGGCGCTTGCACCAGCGCCGCCTGGCCGGCGGGCCGTGGGCGTGTTGGTGGCCTCTTTTCATCGCCGCTGGCCCTGGAGCGAACGACGTTGGCGTTTTGTGCTTGCCGCGATGCGGCAGCTGACCGATGGTGTGGTCTGGTGCGAGGCGCCACCGCCTCGGTCGGCTCAGACCCTGGCCAATCTGCACCTGGGCGACTGGTTGCCAGACGGGGTCGGGCAGGCCTCGCCGCGCCTCTATGCTGATCCCGAGCAGCGCTGCCGCTCGTTTTCAGCGTTCTGGAAGCGGGTGGCGCCAGGGAAACCTGCCCGTGATCCATGCCCCTCGTGATAGATTCTGGCCACTCGTAATTAGAAAGGAGACCTCTCATGCGCTTGAAAATGCTGGCTGCGGCACTCGCCGCTGCAACCCTGGGTCTGAGCGGCGCTGCGGGTGCTGCCGACAAGGTGAAGGTGGGTCTGGTGAGCACGCTCTCTGGCCCCAACGCTGCCATTGGCAACGACATCCGCGATGCCTTCATGCTGGTCGTCAAGCTCAACGGCGGCAAGCTGGGCGGTCTCCCGGCCGAAGTGCTGATCGCCGATGATCAGTTCAAGCCCGATGTCGGCAAGCAGCTCTTCGAGCGCATGGTCAAGCGCGACAAGGTTGATTTCCTCACTGGCGTCGTGTTCTCCAACATCATGCTGGCGGGCCTGCCCGAAGCCATTGAGGGCAAAACCGTTTATCTGAGCCCCAATGCCGCGCCTTCACCTATCGCAGGTAAGGAATGCAGCCCGTATTTCTTTGCGGTGTCCTGGCCGAATGACGCCTATCACGAGGCAGCTGGCCAGCACGCCACCAACCAGAATTTCAAGAACGCTTACCTGGTTGCACCCAACTACCAGGCGGGTAAAGACTCGCTCGCGGGTTTCAAGCGCTTCTATAACGGCAAGGTGGTCAACGAGGTCTACACCAAGCTCGGCCAGCTCGACTACTCGGCCGAACTCGCCGAGATTCGCGCGGCCAAGCCCGACGTGCTCTACGCATTCCTTCCTGGCGGCATGGGCACCAACTTCATCAAGCAGTTCGTGGCTGCGGGTCTGAATAAGCAAACGCGTCTATTGCTTCCCGGATTTGGTGCCGATCAGGACATCATTCGTGGGGTGGGCGATGCCATGCTGGGCCTCCAAGACACGGCCCATTGGGCGATGAACCTCGATAACGCCGCCAACAAGCGCTTCGTGGCCGAGTTCGAGAAAGAGTACAAGCGCCTGCCCACCGGTTACGCAGCCCAGGCCTATGACACCGCGCTCCTGATTGATGCGGCCATCAAGACGGTGAGCGGCAAGATCGAAGACAAAGACGCGGTGCTGAAAGCCGTCAAGGCAGCGAAGTTCGAATCGGTGCGCGGTGAGTTCAAGTTCAACACCAACCAGTATCCGATCCAGAACTACTACCTGCGCGAAGTGCAGAAAGACGCGCAGGGCCGGTTGGTCAACAATGTCGTGAGCAACACCCCGGTGATGGTCAACCGCGGTGACGCCTACGTCCAAGACTGCCCCATGAAGTGATCGCCGGCGCTGCTGGCTGATCGCGGGCCGCCCCACCCAGGGGCGGCCGCTTTTCACATGAGTCTTATCCTTCTAGTCGAACAGGCCCTGAACGGCCTGCAGTTTGGTCTGATGCTGTTCCTGCTGGCCTCCGGGCTGACGCTGGTCTTCGGCATCATGGACATGATCAATCTCGCGCATGGCGCGCTCTACATGGTGGGGGCGTTCTTCGCCGCGTGGCTCGCGCCGATCGTCAACTCCTTCTGGCTGGCGATCGTGCTGGCGGTGCCGCTCACCGCGCTGGTGGGCATGTTCCTGGAGGCAACGCTTCTTCGAACGCTTTACCAGCGGGATCATCTTGCGCAAGTGCTCGCCACCTTTGCGCTCATCCTGATCCTCAACGAGGCCGTGCGCATGATCTGGGGCTCGGACATGTCGCTGCCCACGCCGCAGGCGCTGTCGGGCCCGGTAGAGCTGTTGCCCGGTCTCTACTACCCCAGCTATCGGCTGATGATCATCGGCGTGGGTCTGATGATCGCGCTGCTGCTTTGGTTTCTGGTCACGCGCACGCGCGTGGGAGCGCTGGTGCGGGCGGGGGCCTCTAACCGCGAGATGGCAATGGCGATGGGCGTCAATATTCGGGCGCTGTTTACCGCTGTCTTTGGCGTAGGCGCCGCGCTCTGCGCAGTCGCCGGGGCGCTGCTCGGGCCATTGCTCGCGATTCAGGTCGGCATGGGTGACAGCATTCTGATTCTGGCGTTTGTGGTCATCGTGATTGGTGGCATTGGATCCATTCGTGGCGCATTCGTGGGCTCGGTGCTGGTGGGGCTTGTTGATACCTTTGGCCGCACCATGCTGCCGCATCTGTTTCGCGAATTGCTGCCGCCCCAATGGGCTTCGGCAGCGGGCCCGGCGGTGGCGTCCATTCTCATTTATGTGCTGATGGCGGTGGTGCTGTTTGTGCGGCCGCAAGGCCTCTTTGCGGCGCGCGGTTGATGATGCGGCCCGCCTCCCCATCGAATTCGCTGTCGCAGCAGCGGGGTCGCGCGGCCTTATGGCTTCTGGTGCTGGCCGCGGCGATCTCCCTGCCTTTTGTGTTCCGGTCGCAGGGGCTTGACTTCTACACCAGCATGGTGAGCCGCATGCTCATCTATGGCCTGGCTGCAGCGAGCCTGAATCTGATCCTGGGTTATGGGGGGTTGGTGTCGTTCGGGCACGCAGCCTTTGTGGGCGTCGGTGCCTACACGGTGGGCATCCTCATTCATGAAGGCGTGCCAAACGGCTGGATCGGCTTTGCTGCGGCCATTCTGGTGTCGGCATTGTTCGCGCTTGTGATCGGCGCCATTTCCCTTCGAACCCGCGGCGTCTACTTCATCATGATCACGCTTGCGTTTGCGCAAATGATCTATTACCTGGTGAACTCGGTGAAGGCCTACGGGGGCGATGAAGGGCTCAACATCAAGCGCCGTTCAAATTTTGGCTTTGGCATCGACTTCAAGGATGAGGTGGCGTTTTACCTGCTGGTGCTGGCCATTCTGGTGGTGTGTCTGGTGCTCATTCACCGGCTCATGCACGCGCGCTTCGGGCGCGTGATTCTCGCCATTCGAGATGACGATCTTCGCGCGGAATCCGTGGGCTTTCCGGTATATCGCTACAAGCTCATTTTGTTCGTGATCGCGGGTGCCATGGGCGGGCTAGCCGGCGCCCTGATGGTCAATCAGCAAAACTATGTCAGCCCCAATTTGCTCCACTGGACGCAGTCGGGTGTGCTCATGATCATGGTCATTCTGGGCGGCGTGGGCACGCTTGCGGGCGGGGTGTGGGGGGCGTTGCTGCTCCTCATCCTTGAAGACCTGATCGCCGAATTCACGGTCTACTGGCAGTTCTATGTGGGTTGGGCGCTGCTCGCCGTGGTGCTGTTTGCGCCCAAGGGGCTGGCAGGCCTGCGCTGGCCGGGGCGGGCGCGCTAATGGCTGGCGCACTGCTTCGCGTGGAGTCACTGGTCAAAAATTTCGGTGCACTGCGCGCCACCGATCATGTGAGCTTCGATCTGTCACCCGGCGAAATTCATGCGCTCATCGGCCCGAATGGCGCGGGTAAAACCAGTTTCGTTGCACAGGTCTCGGGGCATCTGAGCCCTGATTCGGGCCGGATCGTATTTGACGGCGCCGATCTCACCCAGGCGAGCGTCCATGAAAGGGTGGCGAGCGGACTGGCACGCTCGTTTCAGATCACGCGACTCTTCAAGTCCTTCACGGTTCGCGACAATATCGCGCTGTCGGTCCAGGCGCGCTCGGGCAGCAGCCTGTCGTTCTGGCGGCCGGTGACCTCGGAAACGGCGCTCGCGCAGGCGGCCGATGCCGTGCTCGCGCGGCTGGGTCTGACTGAGCGCGCCGATGTGCTGGCGAGCGAGTTATCGCACGGTGAGCAGCGCGTGCTTGAGATCGGTCTCGCGCTTGCCACGGGGCCGCGGGTGCTGCTACTCGACGAACCGATGGCAGGCGTGGGCCCCGATGAATCGAAGCGTCTGGTCACGCTCATCCAGAGTCTGCGCGCCGAGTGCGCCATCCTACTGGTGGAGCACGACATGGAAGCCGTGTTTCAGTTGGCTGACCGCATCACCGTGCTGGTGAACGGCGCGGTGATCGCGAGCGGGTCGCCCGAAGCCATTCGGAACGATCCCCAGGTGGTCGCGGCGTATCTGGGTGACGAACTCGACCCTCATGATGACGCGGGCGTGGTGGCGACAGTGGGCGTAACCGACTCGGAGCGCGGGCATGGCTGAGCCGCTTCTGCAGGTATCGGGTGCGCGCGCCGCCTACGGCGCGAGCCAAGTGCTTTTCGGGGTTGACCTGGAGATTGGCGCAGGTCAGGTGGTGGGCCTTCTCGGTCGAAACGGAATGGGTAAGACCACGCTGATCCGCAGCATCCTGGGTTTGAAGGCCCTGGCGGGCGGCGATGTGCGTTTTCGTGGAGCGCTCATCAGCGGACAGTCTGCCGACCGCATCGGAAGGCTGGGTATCGGCATCGTGCCCGAGGGCCGGCAGGTGTTTCCCAACCTGAGCGTCGAGGAACATCTCACAGCATTTAGCGCGGTCCGAAACGGTACGGCCGACCCCTGGACGCCCGCCAAGGTATTTGAATTTTTCCCGCGGCTCGCGGAGCGTCGCAACAATCTCGGTTCGCAGTTGTCGGGCGGCGAGCAGCAGATGCTGGCCATCGGTCGCGCGTTGGTCACCAATCCGCGGCTGCTGATTCTCGACGAAGCGACCGAGGGGCTGGCACCGCTCATCCGCGAGGAAATCTGGCGCTGCCTGCGACTCCTTCGCGAAGCGGGCCAGACCCTCCTGGTGGTCGACAAATACGTGAGCAGGCTGGTGGAAATCGCCGACCATCACGTGATCCTGGAAAAAGGGCAGGTGGCGTGGCGCGGCACCTCGGCCGAGTTGGCGGCTGACCGCTCGCTCTGGCACCGATACCTGGGGGTCTGAGCGGCGAGCGTCGCTCAAGCCCAATCCATGTCGCATCCCTATCGAATTCCCGGGCGCTCGCTTTGAGCGCCGACGTCCGGGCCCGTCCTGCCGGGCTCATGCCCTATCTGCTCGCGCAGATCGTGTTCGGGCTGCTTGCCATGACGATCTGTTTGCCCTCGATGCAAGAATGGGGCGAGATTTTTTCCACCGATGCCACACGGGTGCAACTCACCTTCAGTGCCTATGTGATTGCCTACGGCGTATCGCAGGTTATCTATGGCCCCCTATCCGATCGCTATGGGCGTCGCCCGGTGGTGCTGGGCGGGCTGCTCATCGCGCTGGCGGGTTCGCTTGGCGCAGTGTTTGCGCCGGGTATCGATGAGCTGATCCTCGCCCGGGCAGTGCAGGGGCTGGGCGCTGGCGCGACGATGGTGGTGGGCCGGTCGCTGGTGCAGGATTTTTTCGCCGGTCCTGAGCGTACGCGCGTGATGGCTTTCATCGGCATGACCATGGGCGTATGTCCGCCGCTTGCCACGCTGATTGGCGGACAGCTTCATGTGCACCTGGGCTGGCAGGCCAACCCGGCGCTGGTGTTCGTGCTGGGGGTGATGCTGTTTTTCCTCGCCATGCGGATGCTGCCTCCGGGTGGCGGTAATGCAGCGGGTGATGCCCATTGGGTGGTGGGAATGATGCGCGCATATCG
>CAIPNM010000395.1 GCA_903866395.1 uncultured bacterium | reverse complement strand
TTCGGAAAGGCGCTGTCTGGCAAGCGCTATTACGAGTATGCCCCCGCTGCCGGTACGAACACCGACTCCAACCTCGTCCTCGATCAGCAGGACTACACCAACGCGCGGCTCTGGACACCGATCGAACCGAATCACCAGATGACCGCTTCGGTCAATTCCTATCTGGTGAAGCAGGGCGAGATTGTTCGCACCACCGCTGGCCAGTGGTACAAGCGCACCGGCACCGACATCACCATCACGCGGGCCGAAAGTTTTTCGAACGGCTGGAGCGATATCAACTCGATATCGAGCGACAAGGGCATCAGCCTTGCCATGACGCTCGCCGACGATTTCTATGTCGTCAAGCCCAAGGATGTGCCGCTCCCGCAGCTGGTGTATGCGAACGTCGCCAACTCGCTCTTCGAAGACCGGGCGAAGATCGTCGACTGGATTCAGAGCCACTCGGGTAACGCTGAGATGGTGGCGCGCTACCAGGTGCTTCTGGAGCAGATCGACGCCAAGCTCAAAAAACTTGGGCTGGCTGAAACCGCCAACGGCGTGACCGCCGCACGCGCATCGTTCGATCAGCTGTTCCTCAAGCTGCCGCCGTTGCAGGCGTCGGGCGGCGGCATTTATGTGTATGCCGACGACGTCAGCAAGACCGCGCTTGAGGAGGCGGTCAGCGACGGCCGTGCGGTGGCCCACGGCAGCGCCAACATCACCATCACCAACGCGACGCCATTCGGCCTGGTGGTCAATGAACTCGGGATCCTGCCGTCTGGCCGCACCGATCGCATCGGTAAAGAGCTGGTCACGATGGCGGCGGGCAGCACCTGGTTCAAGGGCAGTCGGGTGGGCGATGCCGCTGCGGCGCCGGGCGCGAGCGTGATCCGGGTGACCCAGGACGCCTATCCGAAAGAGTGGTACGACGTGGGTGGCACCTTCAAGCTGCCCGAGGCGCCGCAGGATCTGTATGTGCGGGGCCGCATCAGCAATGCCTCGGGCGCGCTCTTCCTTACCAACATGGAAGGCAGCATCAACGTCACGGGCGAGCTCCGCGCTGCCTCCGTCAAGCTGACTGCGCTGGGCGATTTCAATCTCGCGACCGACGACTGGTACCACAGCGGCGCCGATCCGCAGCAATACCTGTCGTGGTTCGAAGCCTACGGCAAGCCGCTCAACAACGAGGCCGGAGAGCGTCGCGTCGGCAAGATTGTGCTCACCGATACCGAGCGCAGCAAACAGATTCTGGATGCGATCGAGGCCAACGCGACGCGTGCCTCGGTCGTATTTGCCATGGGCGAGATCAACATCAATGCCCGGTATCTGAACGTCAACGGCCTGATCCAGTCGGGCGTGGACAGCATCGATCTCACCTTCACGCCGCAGTTCAATCCGTCACGCACCAGCAACTTCACGGACAGCCAGGGCGCGCTGCTGCCAGGCATTGAATTTGGTGGGCCGGACAAGCTTTCATCGGTTGATGGTGCCTTTGATGCCGAGCAGGGCCTCATCCTGTTGGATGACATCAAGCCCGCGGCGGGCGTCATCAATCTGACCGGTCAGGTGGTGAGCACCGGTAATGGCCGGATCCGCGTGGCGAGTGGCTATGCGGCGGTCAATATCGTCAACCAGACCCGCTTTCGGCTGGCGGTTGGTTCAATTGATGTGTCGGAGAACCGCGTCGGCCGCATCACGATCACCGACACCGACACTCTGCGCCGCGAAGTGTTCACCGTGGCGGACGGTCGGATGGACCGCGCGCTCTATCAGGGTACGCTCGAGCAGCTGGACGGCGGGGTCGCAAGCATCACCTACACCGAGCAGAGCCGGCAGACGGGCCTGCAGGCCGACTCCACCGCAGCCGACTATGCGCCGATTCTGTATCAGCCCGAACTGGGTCGTTATTACGTGTGGGCGGCCGGTCAGGCCAAAACCCGCACCACCGTCAAGATTTATGAGCAGAAGAGTTTCAACCTGATCGGTTGGGACTGGGACTGGCTCGCGCCCGACGCCGAAGCGAAGTCGACCAGCACCAAGTTCACCGACGGCACACCGCTCAGCGAAGCCGAACTTCTGATCGAAGCGGCCGAAGTCCCGAATGATCTGATCGATGGCGACGAGCTATTCGTTGCGGTCTATCTGCAAAAGAGCAACCCTGCGGTCTCGCTCACCAAAGATGTTTCGCTGGTGCGCGATGTCACCACCAACAAGCTCTACCGTTGGTCGGGCGCCACCGGCAATGTGAGCTTCCCGGTGCTTGATTTCACCGACACGGGCAAGTGGACCGAGATTGCCCAGCTCGCAGGTGGCCAGCAGATCCGCGACATCGAGAAGGTGGCGCTCTATCCGGGCCAGCCCGAGCGCCATACGCCCTGGGAAAGCACCGAGTCAAACAAGATCAAGTACCTGGGGCAGGACTGGAAGCCCGCGAAGGCTGATAGCCGTTTCGATAGCGACTTCAACAACCAGGAAATTATCGAAGACCCGCCGATTACGACAGGCGGTGGCTGGCTACGTGAAAAGACCGTGACCACCAAGACCACCACCATCACGGGCCTGAAGGACTTCTATACGTACGGCCTGAAGGCGGACCGTCCGATTGCGGTCGAGGCCATGTTGGGGTCGAAGAAGCAGACGATCAACATTCAGACGCCGGGGCGGCTCGAGCTTCGGAGCAGCATTACCTACGGCAATGCGGTCGGCACCGACGACTACGACAGCTTCAAGCCGATTGCGCTTTCATCCAATGCGCTTGAGGTTTCGGGCACAGCGGTGTTCTCGGGCGCGGTGCCCGATATCAAGGCCAATGACGACATCACGATCCGCATCAAGGATCCGCGCGGCAAGCTCAATGTGGTGGCGACTGGCGACATCACGATCGAGCAGATCGACAACAAGAACCGCAACCTTCCGATTCGCATCGGGCAGATCATCGCGGCGAGCTATGAGTATGACGGCCGGTCGCTCAAGGCCGGCGAGATGCTCGACAAGTTCGACATGCTCACCGTGGCCGAGGCGCATGAGGTGCGGGTGCTCTCGACCGACGGCATGCTGGGGATCGGTGCCACCTCACGCATCATCGCCGGCACCATTCAGCTCGACGGCGGCAGCGGCCTGGTGGCTGCGCGGATCGATAGCGGCATCTCCGGTGACGGCGGCGTCGCCGCGCGCGCGCTTGGCAGCATCAATTTGGTTGAGACCAACGGTGATCTCAACCTGATCGAACCCACCGCCTGGGACGATGCCACCGCCTCGATCGAGGCAGGTGGGATGGCGCTCGACGCCAACAACCGGCTGGTGTACACGCCGCAGGACATCACGCTTGAAGTGACGCGCGGGGCGCTGCTGGATGCGGCGGTCGAGCGCAATGTGATCAGTGAAGAGCAGATCGCTGAGCTGAACGCGGCCGTGCGCTCAAGCGACACGGAAGGTATTGAGGCGACCTTTGGTAGTGCCGACGCGATGGCCGAGGTGGCGCGCTATCCGCTGGCAGCCGATGTCATGGCGCTCCTTTACCCGCACATGAATGTGCAGGTGCCCGATACCCGCGCAACCGAACTTGCGAATCTGCGCGGCCGGAACATTGTGGTGTCGGCATCCGATGGCCTCAGCGGGCCGCCCGCAGGCTCGGTCACCGATGTACCCATCGTGCTGATCGCAAGTTGGGATCCGGTGGGTGGCCAGGATGCCCTTGGCGAGGTGACGGGCAAACTGCATGTGCCGTTCATGCCCGCGGCGGGCGCGCCGATCGTGCTCGGGCCGCTGGTTCAATCAGACGCCAATCTTGGCCAACAGGTGCTGCCGGGCGCGGCGCTTGCGGATATCGACCGCCTGCCGGCATTCAGTCGCGTGTTCGGCGACACGCTCGATCCCGATGCCTTTCTCAGCTTCACGCTCACGCCCCAGACCGGCAAAGCGGTGCGGGTCGACCGCGTGTCGATCACGACCGAGCAGGCTGCGGCCTTCTCAGGCGCGCGGCATGCGGCGCTTGCCACCAGCCAGGATGGCTTTGCGCAGCTTTATGAGATTGACCTTCAGCCGGGCGCATTGGCTGAGACCTGGGAGTTCCGGGTCGGTCGCCTGATCGAATCGGATGGGGTCGAACTGCAGGAAGACGGTGGGCTGCAGCTCACCGCTGAAACCGAATTCCGCATCTATGCCTGGGGCATGCCGAGCGAGCCGCTTGATGCCGACATCTCCTCGGTCGGCGCTTCGCCTGGCGGGCTCTCGCCCGAGGGTCAGGATGTCAGCCGGGTGAACGACGGCGATGTCGAGACCGTCTATCGCAATAGCGCCGGCGCGGGCAGCGGCTTCCAGGTGAGCTATGCATCGCCCCGCATCATCAATCAGATCGAACTGATCGCGGCCGCCAGCCGCCCGGGTTGGGATCCGACCAGCGTCGAGCTGTTCGGCTCGAATGATGACGCGCCTGATTGGGAGCGGGGTACCTGGACGCTGGTGGGCGATGCGCCCGCAGGACTGGGCCAGGGCCTGGGTTCCAGCAGCCTGATCCGCCTCGACAGCGTTGAGCCCTATCGCCATTACAAGGTGGTGTTCCCGACCACCCGCGGTGCCGAGACCGTGGATGGGGTGGAGCTGAGCGAGCTGCAGATTGCGGATGTGCAGTTGTCCTTTGCGCCGCTCGCAGGCTCGCCTGGCGAGCTCGCCGATCAGCCGGCGTCCAATTTGTTCGATGACAACCCCGCGACGATTTACTTGAACGCAGAGGGTTCGGGCAGTGGCTTGACCGTCACGCTCGAAACCGCCGAGGCGCTCAACATGTTGCGGCTGGTGGCGCCGGCCGCGGGCGAGCTTACCCACTTCAACCCGGCCACCTATCAGGTCTGGGGGTCAAATACCCGCTCGGGTTGGGACGACGCAGGCTGGCAGGAACTGGGTGGCGGGGCCACCGGTTTCGAGTCGCCGGTCGGGCGGCTTGAGTCGGCGGTCGAGTCGATGCTCTTCTTTGGCAATGACACCCCGTATCGCTTCTACAAGGTGGTGTTCCCGCAGCTGAGCGGGATTGCAGCGTCGCTCATTCCGGATGCCCATCTGCAACTGGCTGAGGCCGAGTTGTTCCAGGCGGTGCAGCGCCCGCAGTCGGTCGGCGAATCGTTCGGCACAGTGCCCGAGGGAGCCGGCGTTGACAAAGCCATCGATGGCGAGCCCGGCACAAGCTATGTGAACCTCGAGGGCTCGGGCACCGGGCTCACGATGTCGTTTGCCGATCCCCTTGCGATGAACACGCTGTGGCTCGCGTCCCGAAGCGGCGACAGCCTGTGGCAGACCGACCCTGCAGCGGTAGCGATCTATGGCATGGAGAGCGGCGACAGTGACTGGGATGCCGCGGGCTGGGTGAAGCTCGGCGAGGCTGAGAGCGGACTGGCCGATGAGCAGGGCTCGGTCAGTCTCATCCGGTTCGCCAACGACACGGCTTATCGCCACTATCGAATCGAATTCACTGCCACCAAGGCGGATCGGGAAGGGCTTCCGAATCAGGGTGTGCAGGTGGCCGATGTCAGGCTGATGCGCGCCGTCATGGGCAGCGCGGCGATCAATGTACGCCCGCTTGATGAAGCGATCACTTCGAGCGAGGCCGGTGGCACGGGGGTGCAGGTCTTTGGTGCGGTGTATGAGGCGCCCAAGCTCCTCGCCTCCTTCGAGCCGGGCGCGGGCGCAAGCGGCGACACCGCGCTCGAGGCTGTTGCGCACGAGGCCGGCGTGTCGGTCGGTGAACTCTGGCAGTCCGAGCCGGTGGCGGCAGAGGCCGATGGTCGCTGGCCCGCCTTCCAGAACGAGACGCAGACCGAGCTCGACCCCGAGCGCTATGTGAGCTTTACGGTCACGCCGCTCTCCACGCAAAGCGGCGACAAGCTGGTGCGCGTGGCCGCCATCGAGATGACCACCCGCAGCTTCCAGGGCCAGGGCGCGCGCTATGCGGCGCTCGCCCACAGCGGAGATGGCTTTAATTCGATCGTGAAGATTGAACTCGATCCCACGGCGACGCTCGAAACGCTGCGCTTTGATCTTGGCAATCTTGAGGTTGAGGAAGAAACCGAATTCCGCATCCATGTCTGGGGCATGACCGCGAGCGCGGACGCCGAAGGCAATCTGCAGGGATCGGATGCCGAGTATCTGGCTTCGTCCTCGGATGCCGGATTCGATGCAGGCCTTCGCATTCATGGCTGGGTGGAAAACCAGCCGCCCGAGCGGATCGAGGCCAGCATCGGCCAGATGAGCGCACGCACGGTGATCTCTGTGCCGGGCACGCTCAACGAACTGCCCGAGTCGCAGCGCGCACTGCTCGCCAAGGCCGGGCCCGATGACATCGTGGACATCCGCTACCAGGTATGGGAATACCTGGGCGAGGACACCACGCTCGATCTGGCCGATGAAAACGCGTTTGTGAGCCCCAGCCAATGGCGCAAGGTGGGTGCCAATGAAACGCAGGCAGCCGGTGCGCTACCTGTGCTCGCCTCGACCGATGGCTTTGCCGATGTGCAACGCGGCCAGTGGGTGAAGGACCGCCGCACCGTGCGCGCGATCACGCTACAGATCGTGAGCGATCTCGATGTGGCGGCAGCCGGCATGTTCGCGGCCAATTCGAAGGGCGCGCTCATCCTGAGCGCCGACGGCGACCTGCAGATCGATAACGGGAGCCGCAGCGGACTCACGATCAGTGGCCTGTCGGCGGCGGGCGACCTGCGGGTTGAAGCCACGGGCGGTATCTATGTGGTCGACTCGACGGCGATCGCTGGCGCGGTGATCCGTGCCGGTGGCGACATGACGCTGATTGCAGCGGG
>CAIPNM010000394.1 GCA_903866395.1 uncultured bacterium | reverse complement strand
GCGTTCGGGGCACCGATCGCGGCGCTCGCACACCATGCGCACGACTATGCACCACCCGAAAATGCCTGGCAGGCGTTTGCTTCGGGGCTGGCACACCCATTCCTTTCGGGGCCACACCTGGTGGCGTTACTCGCCCTGGGCATGCTCGCCGCTGCACCAGGTCTTGGCGCGCGGACGCTTCTTGCGTTTTGCGCGGGCTCAGTGCTCACCGCGCTCGCCTTTGCTGCCGGGGCTACCGGATGGCCCGCACATGATCTCTGGGTGGCAGCGAGCCTTGCGCTCGCCGCGGCCTGGCTGTGGCGCGGGCAAGAGGCGGCCGGATCATCTCGGCTCGGCGCGCTTCTGGTCGTCGGCGTCGCGGGCTCGGTGCACGGCCAGATTGCGGCTGAATCGATCGAAGCAGTGAGCGCGATGATGCTCTTCGCCTACTGGAGCGGCATCGTGTTCGTGCAGCTCGCACTCGGTGGCCTGGCGATGGCGGTGTTGCGCAGCGCCCTCGCCAAGCGCGAGGCACTCGCCGGAACACTACGCCACGCCTGCGCCGCACTGTCGGCCGGTGCCGCGTGCGGGGTGCTTTTCGCGTTCGCGTGAACGAAGCGCGGGTCAGCGCTCGACGCGGGCCCGTGCCTCGACCGCCACTTCGCCAACGTTGTTGGTTGACCAGAGCGCGAAGTCGCCCGCCGCATCAGGTGCATCAGCGTGGAGGGCAAAGGGCGTGATGTCGAACGTCGGGCGTTTGGCCCGAAAATCGAAACGGGTGACGCGCGCACCTGGCGCCACCAAGGTCTCGGCAAAGCCAAGAAGCAGGCTCGCAATCAGCGGCCCATGCACAACCAGGCCGGGATAGCCCTCCACCGAACCCGCATAGTCGCGGTCATAGTGAATACGGTGCCCGTTAAAGGTGGCGGCCGAGTAGCGAAACAACATCACGGGATCCGGCGTGACCGACTGCTGGAACGCCCCGGTTTTTTCGGGCGCAGTGCCGCCTGCTCGCGCACGCTCAGCCAGGCGCGCGAGCGCCGCGATCTCGTCGGGGCTGGCATCGCCCCGATAGACCAGGTCCTGCTCCTCTTCGGCGATCAACCGACCGCCGACTTCGAGCCGATGGGCCAGCGTGACGAACACCATCGTGCCGCTGCGGCCCGACTTCTCGTCGGCCGACGCAATGGTGCTGGTTCGTGTGACCTGATCGCCCACCCTAAACTGGTCATGCCAGACAAGCCTGCTACCGGCCCACATCCGGCGCGGCTGCGAAGTGGGCGGCAGGAAGTCACCCGTGCGCGACGGATGACCGTCCCGACCGAGCGACGACTGCGCAGCCACTGGCGCAAACAATGTCCAGTGCCAGCCCGCGGGCAGCGCCTGCCCGACGCGGGCGTCTGACCCGTCAGGACGCTCGAGCGTGGCCGCGAGCCAACGCACCAGCCGAGCATCCAGGGTTTCGGTCTCGGCGCGCGAACGGCCGATCCATGATGCGAAATCGGCCATGAACGCGATCAGTACGAGCGCGGCATGCCCAGCACATGCTCGGCGATGTAGGACAGGATCATGTTGGTGGAGATAGGCGCCACCTGGTAAAGCCGCGTTTCACGGAATTTGCGCTCAACGTCGTACTCGGCCGCAAAGCCAAATCCGCCATGCGTCTGCAGACACGCGTTGGCCGCTTCCCAGGAGGCGTCGGCCGCGAGAAGCTTGGACATGTTCGCCTCGGCTCCGCAGGGCTCGCCCGAATCGAACAACTCGGCCGCGCGATAGCGCATCAGGCTCGCAGCCTCGACACTGGCATACGACTTGGCAATCGGGAACTGCACGCCCTGGTTCTTGCCGATTGGCCGCTCGAACACCACCCGATCACTTGCGTAGCGGCTTGCCTTTTCGACAAACCAGTAGCCATCGCCAATGCACTCAGCCGCAATCAGGATCCGCTCGGCATTCAGCCCGTCAAGAATGTACTTGAGGCCCTTGCCTTCTTCACCGATCCGGTTCTCGACCGGGATCTCGAGGTTGTCGATGAAGAGCTCGTTGGTTTCGTGATTGACCATGTTCCGAATCGGCCGAAGCTCAATGCCCTTGCCGATCGCCTCGCGCAGGTCGACCAGGAACACCGACAGACCTTCAGAGCGCTTCTTCACTTCCGTAAGCGGCGTGGTGCGGGCAAGGAGAAGCAGATAATCGGAGTGCTGCACGCGCGAGGTCCAGACCTTCTGGCCGTTCACGACATAGCGGTCGCCTTTAAGCTCGGCGAAGGTCTTGAGCCGCGTGGTATCGGAGCCGGTGGTGGGCTCGGTCACGGCCATGGACTGCATGCGAAGCTTGCCCGCCGCAATCGCCGGAAGGATGCGCTTTTTCTGGTCTTCCGAGCCATGGCGCAGCACGCACCCCATGACATACATCTGCCCGTGGCAGGCGCCGGAATTGCCACCCGCACGATTGATTTCCTCCATGATCACCGAAGCCTCGGTGAGCGACAGCCCCGAACCGCCGTATTCCTCGGGGATCAGCGCACCAAGCCAGCCGGCGTCGGTCAGTGCGGTGACGAACGCCTCGGGAAAGGCACGCGCTTCATCAACTTCCTGCCAGTAGCGGGAGTCGAACTGCTGAACAACGGCGCGCACGCCGTCACGGATGCTCTGATGGGGATCGTTGGCTCGGCTAACCATGTGAAGACCTCTGGTGAAAAACTGTGATCAGGGTTTGGGCGGCGGGCACTGCCCGACAAACCAGTCTGCAATCTGCCCGCCGGTCATGAAGGTGACGCCTTCGGTGCGCATCAGCAGATCGAGCATGCGCTCGAAATAGACAAACCGGTGGGGCGGCCCAACCAGGTGGGGGTGGAGTCCCAGCGCAAGCACGCGTGGCTGGTTGCGACTTTCGCGAACGAACAGCTCCAGCGTGCGCTCGAGACGCAGATAAAACTCAGGCGACGAGTGCTTCTCGACCGCGTAGATGATCGAGTCGTTCAGTTCGAGGTTGTAGGGCATGGCCATGAGCGGGCCACGCGCCGTGTGCATCCAGCTGGGGAGGTCGTCGATCACCCAGTCGAAGGTGTACTCGATACCCGCATCTTTGAGGAGCTCGGGCGTGTCATGCGTTTGACGCAGCCCCGGGCTCAGCCAGCCCCTCGGACGATGACCCGTGAACGCCGCGATCTTGGCAAGCGAGGCCTCGATCACCTCAGCCTCGCCCCCGACGTGATTCAACGCCTTCTGGTGCATGCCATGGCCGATGAACTCCCAACCGGCGTCGTGCATGGCCTGAGCCGCCCGCGGATAGGCGTCGATCACGCCAGCATTGAAGCTGGTGGACGCGGGCAGCCCACGCTCGACAATGGCATTGATCATGCGTGGCAACCCAGCCCGCATGCCGTAGTCGGCCCAGCCGAAGTTGGGGATGTCAGGCACCGTTTCCTTGCCGTGCGGCGGGGTGAGGATGGTGCGGGGCATGGGTTGGTCGAACTG
Organism: uncultured bacterium; assembly: GCA_903866395.1. GTDB lineage: Bacteria > Pseudomonadota > Gammaproteobacteria > Burkholderiales > Burkholderiaceae_E > SYIM01. The sequence goes on along the minus strand of CAIPNM010000394.1, from coordinate 4,323 downwards.
CCAGTGTTCGACGTTAACCACCAGATGCACCAGGATGCGGCCGCCCGACGGCGGGGCGATCGGCGGTCGGTCGCTGGTGAAGGCATACGGGACGCGAGGATTGGCCATGGTGGACTCCGTGAGCGGCTCGCGCCGGGCGAACCGCGGAAGGCGGGACGATCGGGGGGCGTGCCCCTCGCTCAGGCGCTCAGATGACGCCCTGCTCGCGCAGCGCGGCGATTCCAGCGTCGTCATAGCCCACGCCCTTCAACACCTCGTCGGTATGCTCGCCCCAACCCGGGGCGGTTCGTACGACGTCGGCCGGTGTGCGCGACAGGGTGACGGGCTGGGTGAGGAAGTGCCGCATGGGACCCTGCGCGCTCTCCACCGATTTCACCACGCCCAGGTGCTTCACCTGCGCGTCATCGAACATCTGCGGGATTGTGTAGACCGGACCGGCGGGCACGCCCGCCTCGTTGAGCGCATCGACCCAGTAGGCAACCGGCTTGGTGCGGAAGATCTCAGTGATGATGGCATCGCAGCGCTCGCGGTTCTTCACGCGGAGCTTTTCGGTGGAGAGTTCCGGGTCGTTGATCCACTCGGGCTTACCCAGCAGGTTGCAGAGCCGGATCCAGCTGCCATTGCCGGATGCGCCCAAGTTGAAGTGACCGTCCGAAGCCTCGAAAAGCCCCATCGGCGCGCTGGTGGGGTGAGAGTTGCCGACCTGAATCGGCACGTCGTTGTCGTTCAGATAGCGCGCGGCCTGGAAATCCATCATGGCGATCATGCTGTGAAGCAGTGAGGCATGCACCCACTGCCCAACGCCCGATTGCTGGCGCTCAAGGAGCGCAACCATGATGCCGATCGACGCATAAAGCCCAGTGCTGGAATCGGCCACCGCGAGCCCCGCGCGGACCGGACCCTGCCCCGGGAAACCCGTGACCGACATGATCCCGCCCATGCCCTGCGCGATCTGATCAAAACCGGGCCGCTCGGCATATGGGCCGTCCTGGCCAAAGCCTGAAATGCTCGCAAGGATAATTCGCGGATTGATCTTCTTGAGACTTTCGTAGTCGAGCCCAAGCCTAGCCTTGACATCGGGCCGCCAGTTTTCGACCACCACATCGGCCTGCTTGATGAGGCGCTCAAGAAGCTCCATCGCGCCCGGCTTCTTCATGTTGAGCGTAAGCGAACGCTTGTTGCGGTTCAGATTCTGAAAGTCACCACCCATACGGTCGGCGGCGAACATGCCTTCGTTCGGATCCACGCCTTTAGGCGGCTCGATCCGAATGACATCGGCGCCAAAGTCAGCCAGCATCCGCACGCAGGTGGGGCCGGCACGAACCCGCGAAAAATCGAGCACACGGATGCCGCGTAACGCGCTGCTTGCGTGAACCGCCTGACCTATTGCATTCATCTCTGCCCCCTGGGGAACCTGAATGGACTCGAATACCCAAGCGGACCGTTGTGCCGGGCTGGCTGGTGCCGCGAGAGCGGGTAAATACGGATGATCTTGTTCTGTATACCAATCGAACTTTAGCGTATAAATCGAGCCGACCGGCAATTCCCTGTGGTCAGTATCCCGGGAACCCCTTTGAGCGTATTTCATTGAAAGCCAGCGACACCATCCGGCAAGCCATCGAGGAAGCCGTGCAGTCAGGCACCCTGCAACCGGGCGATCCGGTGGATGAGGTAGCGCTCGCGGCTGCACACTCGGTCTCACGCACCCCGGTTCGCGAGGCCATTTTGCAATTGCAGGCGCAGGGGCTGCTTGCCGCTGCCCCGCGCGGGGGCGCGGTGGTGGCCAAGGTCGACATTCAGCGCCTTTTTGCAATCTGGGAGGTGCTGAGCGAGCTCGAGAGCCTCTGCGCCCAACTGGCCTGCGAACGCATGAGCGATGACGAACGCGACACGCTGACGGGGCTGCATCGCAGGGCGGCAGCCGTCGTGAAACGCAGCGACCGTGAGGGCTGGCAGGAAGCCAACCGGGCTTTTCACGACTGCCTCTATCGGGGCGCCAGGAACCCTTACCTGCGGGAAGAAATCCTGCGTGCCCGAACACTCACTGGCGCCTACCGCAAGCACGCCTTTGGCGCGCTCGGTGACCTTGAGGCCTCCTACGCGCAGCACGGCGAATTACTGCAGGCGATCACCGCCCGCGATGCCGCGAGTACCCGCAACCTGATGCGCCGACACATGACCCCGGGACAGGGGGTCAGAAGCGTCAACGATGTGCTGGTGAATTTGCCGCGCGAATTGCTGGTGTGAGCGGGTTGATCAGTGTGGCAGCCTGCGCGAGCGATTCAATCACCGCGTCGGCATCGAGCGCGGTCACGCTCTGGCCTTCGTTATAGCCATAGGGCAACACAAACACCGGCATACCGGCTGCGCGAGCGGCAAGCGCATCGTTGGCCGAATCACCAATCATCACCGCGTCGGCCGGTGCAATGCCAAACCCCTCGCAGGCATGGAGAAGCTGGGCAGGATGAGGCTTCTTGCGCGGGAGCGAGTCGCCACCAACCACCATATCGAACCAGGCGGACAGGCCGGTGCGGTCGAGGAGCGGCAAGGTGAAAGCGACCGGTTTATTGGTGACACAGGCGAGCTTCAGACCGTTTGCGCGCATAGCGGTCAGGCCCTCGACCACGCCGGGATAGCAGCGCGCACTCAAGCCGTTTTCCCGCGTGTAGTGTCGCCGGAAGACCGGAAGGGCCTCGGCAAGCGTGACGGGATCGATGGGCGCGTCGAGGCTTCCGGTGAGCGTGCGCTGGACCAGCGATTCGGCGCCTTTCCCGACAAACCGCCGAACCTCGGCGATCGGACGCTCGGGTCTGCCCAGTTCGACCAACATGGCGTTCGCCGCGGCAGCCAGGTCATCGATGGTGTCGAGAAGCGTGCCATCTAGATCGATCAGTACCGCGCGGGCGAACCAGCGGCGGGAGAAGTCATCCATCGAGGTCGGTCCTGGTTGAGCGCTAGGCAGCCGGCGGGGCCTGGCGTGCTGCGAGCGCAGCGCGGAGTTGACCCATGACCCCAACATAGCCGCCCGCGGGATCGGGTGCGCCAAAAACGGCTGAACCCGCTACGAAGGTGTCAGCACCTGCAGCCGCCACCTGAGCGATGTTCTCAACCTTGATGCCACCATCGACCTCGAGCCAGATTGGCTGACCGCCTGCTGCCACGTGCGCATCGATCCGCGCCCGGACCGCCTTCAGCTTCTCGAGCGTTGCATCGATGAAGCGCTGGCCTCCGAAGCCCGGATTCACCGACATGAGCAAAATGATGTCGAGCCGATGCATCACATGGTCGAGGTAGTGAAGCGGTGTCGCCGGATTGAAAACCAGCCCTGCCCGACAGCCACTGTCACGGATCAATTGCAGCGTGCGATCGACATGGTCGGACGCCTCGGGGTGAAAGGTGATGAGGTTGGCGCCTGCCTTGGCGAAATCCGCCGCCAGTCGGTCCACTGGGCGGACCATCAGATGCACATCGATCGGGATGCTCACATGCGGGCGAATGGCCTGACACACCATCGGCCCGATGGTGAGATTGGGCACGTAGTGGTTATCCATCACGTCGAAGTGGATCAGGTCGGCGCCCGCGGCTTCGACGGCGCGCACCTCCTCGCCCAGGCGGGCGAAATCGGCAGACAGGAGGCTCGGTGCGATGCGAAATGAACGGTTCATCGGAAAGGCCTTGGCAGGCGCGGACGGTAAGTCCAATACAATGGGAGTTTACCCTCGAGCCTGGCAGGCGCCGGACGGGCGCTGCGACATGGGCCCACGCGCTGCCGGATACAGGCAGCCCCTCCCCCACTCACCACCGCGAAGGTCAGTCACGTGAGCGAGCCTCGCTATCAGTTCAGCATCAGCGTGCAGGTGCGCTATCTGCCCGATCAGTCCGATCCGTCAGCGGCCCAATATGCGTTCGCCTACACGGTCACCATCGTCAACACCGGCAAGGTGGCGGCGCAACTGATCAGCCGGCACTGGACCATCCGCGACGAACAGGATGAAGTCGTCGAGGTAAAAGGCCTGGGCGTGGTGGGTCAGCAACCCTTCCTCAAGCCTGGCGAAAAATTCGAATACACGAGCGGCAGCCGCATCGCAACGCCGATCGGCACCATGGAAGGCAGCTATTTCTTCGTGGCCGAAGACGGGCACCGGTTCGATCAGCCCATCGCGGCATTCACGCTTGCCGTGCCCCGCACGCTGCACTGAGCCCGCGTTATTTCTTGCCCCGCATGGTCCACCAGACAAAGAGCAACACCAGGGCAAGAATGCCACCAGCCTCTGCAAGAAGAATCCAGGTACCGTCCATCGTGATGAGCGTGTGGTTGAAGCG
>CAIPNM010000393.1 GCA_903866395.1 uncultured bacterium | reverse complement strand
GAGCAACCTGACTGGCACGCTTGCCATGGCGCGCACCTCCGTTGCCGACAGCGCCACGAGCGAGTTCTTCATCAACCTGGCTGACAACCTGTTCCTCGATGCAGCCTATGCGAGCGACGGCAACGGCTATGCGGTATTCGGCCGCGTCGCCAGCGTCGGCGCCGACCTGATGACGAAATTGAAAGCGGTCCTGGTCGTCGATAACGGTTCGGGTGAAGTTTCCAAACCCACATCAGCCGTGACCCTCATCGATGTGCTGCCGGAACCCGCGCCAACCACCAACGCTGCGCCGACTGGAAGTGTCACGATTGCCGGGCTTCCGATTCAGGGCAGGTCCCTGGTCGCTCTCAGTCAGTTGGCAGATATCGATGGCATCCCTGCCAGCGGGCAACCCGGTGCGCTCAGCTACTACTGGAAAGCAGACGGGACCCTGATTCCAGGCGCGCAATCCGCTTCCCTCACGCTCACCCAGGCGATGGTGGGTAAGGCCATCACTGCGGTTGCTTCGTACACCGATCTGAAAGGGACCACCGGCTACGTTTCCAGTGAGGCCATTAAGGTCATCAATGCAAACGATTTGCCAGGCGGCCGCGTTGTGATCAGCGGCACGCCCGCCGCGGGGGCCACGCTCACCGCCTCGCATAGCCTGACCGACCAGGACGGAATCCCGGCGGCCGGCCAGCCGGGCGCCGTCCGCTGGCAATGGAATATCGATGGGCAGCCCGCAGCCGGAATGAACCAGAGCAGCTTCTCGGTGAGCGCAGCCGAGGCCAACAAGTCGATCACGGTGACGGCGTCCTACACGGACCTGACTGGCACCACGGAAAGCGTGACGAGCGCAGCCGCCGGGTCGGCTGTCAGCGTAGCCGCCCCGGCGCTTCCCCGAGCATGGCTTCGTACGAATTACGGTGATCTGCTGATCGAACTTGAATCGACGCGGGCCGCCAGCACGGTTGCCAATTTCGTTCAGTATGTGAAGAGCGGCTTCTACAACAGCACGATTTTTCACCGCGTGATCGACGGCTTCATGATCCAGGGCGGCGGGTACACGGTCGACTCAACCGGTCAGATCTCCTACAAGACCCCCACGCAGACACCGATCGCTTTGCAAAGCACCTCCGTGACCGGGCTCAGCAACACGTTCGGAACCATCGCAATGGCGCGCACAGGCGACCCGAACAGCGCGACCAGCCAGTTTTTCATTAATGTTGCAGACAACCTTTTTCTCGATGCCAACCGCGCTACTGACGGTAACGGCTACGCCGTGTTCGGACGGGTGATCGATGGCTATCCAACGATCGACATTCTGAGCACCGTCCCGGTCCGCGCGAGCGGCGGCGAAGTGAGCAGCCCGACCATCACGATAGGGATCGTCGGCAGCTACTACGACCCGAAACCGCCAGGCGGGGAAGTACTGATCACAGGAAGCCCGGTTCAAGGCCAGACGCTCACAGCGCAACACACGCTCACCGATCCCGATGAGTTTTCCACCAGCAGTCTGATTCGCTGGGTATGGCGCGCCGACGGTATACCGGTCAGCTCAATCTCGCCAACGCCGTCCTTTCAACTCACCCAGGCCCATGTCGGGAAGGTGATCTCCGTCGAAGCCATCTACCGCGATAGTGCAGGCAACATCGGCTACGTCCCGAGCGCGTCAACGGCTGAAGTCGGCCTGCTTGCGGAAGTGCCGGCAACCTTCGCGCCGGGCGCAGCCAACGCTGGGGCAACGGGCGCCCGCGCGGCGGCTCTCACCGGCATCACTTACCACTGGAAAAGCCACGCGCTGCTAGACGATGTTCAGGTGAGCGCTCAGGCCCAAACCGTCACGTCAACCCCGGCTCCGACCGCGCCGGCCACCACCAGCGGGGTCGATGGCCGCTGGTCGCTCGATGGGCTCGACTTTGATGGGCTCTTGCGCGTGACCGCCGGCCGTGAGGCAGGCGCTGGCGAAGTCGCGCGCGCAGTCAGCGCGGCCGATGCGCTGGCTGCACTCAAGCTCGCCAACGGGCGCACGCCCAATCCGCTCGCGGGCGACGGCTCGCAGAGTGTGATGCCGGTCTCGCCCTATCAGGTGCTTGCTGCGGACGTCGATCGCGATGGCAAGGTCACGCGAACGGATGCCGATGCCATTCTCAAGCTCGCGCTCGGCGTGGACGACGCACCCGCCGCTGGTTGGCGCTTTGCGGGCGAGTCCGAGGCGCTTTGGAATGCCGCTACGGGTTCGGCGTACACACGTCATGCCGTTGCATCCACCGATACCGCGGTCAGCGCCCGCGCTGGTCAGTTAGCAGCGGTGAATCTGGTTGGCGTGCTCACCGGCGATGTCGATGGCAGCTGGACCCCCGGTGACTTCGAGCCGCTGCCTGATCGCGCCTACGATCAGTTGCCGACCGACTACTTTCAATCGCTGGGCCTGGCTCCCGAGGCGCTTGCTCAGTGGGGTCTGACACAGGGTTGAGCCTCACGGGGCCGCCTGCGTCCTTTAAAGCATCAAACCGCGTGGCCTGCGGCATGCCCCTCTGATGTGGCCGCATACAGCGAACGCGCCGCCTGGGCATCCCCCACCCTGTGAAACACGATGCCGCGTTCGGCAAGCTCAAGCGCGAGCGTGACCTCTGGCGCTCGGGGCGTGGACCATGCGAGAAACGCCAGGTCACTCACCACTGTCTGCTCCCCGTTATAGACATTCACGCAGACCAGCTCGGCCGCACTTTCCACCCGCTCGCTCCACACTGGCTCGGATAGGGTGACCACACCGATGCGCTTTTCACTCAACCGCCGCAAGATACCCTGACGGACGACCATCGGCAGGTCCTGCGCCACAGTGTCGCGCGGCGTGACAATCACGACCCGATCAAAAACCGAGTGCAGGTACTCGGCCGCGGCATAGGTGCCTTCACCATGGTCCATGTCGAAGATAACGGCGGAGCCTGGCTGCCGCCCGCCGTGGCGCAGCACCTCGCGCATTGCGCTTCGCAGATCGGGCACCAGTCCGGAATCGCGGACATCGTCCGGCAGCCATGACGGGGGAACCATGTCGGCCCCCGTTGCGAGGATCACCGCATCGGGTTCGTAGGCAAGGACGTCCGCCAGCTGCGCGTCGCGGCGCGTGACGAACTCGCATCCGTATCGAAGCGCTGCCGCGTGCTGGTAGTCATACACACTGCTCACCGACTCGCCACCTGGCAACCGCGCGCGCAGGCGCAGCTTGCCGCCCACCTCATCGCCGCGGGTGAGGACCGTCACCCGATGACCACGTGCCGCCGCGATCCAGGCCGACTCCAGGCCCGCTGGGCCCGCGCCCACTACGACCACACGCCGGGCATGTTCGGCACGCGACGGCCGGTAGTCGACTTCGTCTGCGAGACCCACCCGAGGATTGTTGTCACAGCCAATCGGCAGGCGCTGCTGGGAAATCCGTTCCCAACAGGTGTTGCATGACACGCAGTAGCGAATGTCGTGGGCACGCCCCGCTTGCGCCTTGTTCACCCAAGCGGGATCGGCGATGAGCGCGCGACCAATACCCACCATCGCCGCCGTGCCGTCGGCCACGATCGCATCAGCCTCCGCCGGATCGGTGATCCGGCCGACCGCGATCACAGGGACCTCGGGAATGGCCTGTGCGAGCTCGCGAATGGTCGATCGGTACGTCACGCGCTCGGTGTAGCCATCGGGCACATGTCGCTCGAGCGTCCGAGAGTGGCTTCCCCAGCAGAAAGAAACGTAATCGACCTGGCCGCTCGAGGTGAGCCGTCGTGCAACCGCGGCGGCGTAGGCGGGATCGATACTGCCCGGGAGCCAGTCGTTTCCGGGAAGTTTCAAACCCAGGATGAAGTCGCCTCCACAGTTGGCGCGAATCGCATCGATCAGTTCGCGCAGCAGCCGGGTCCGACCTTCAAGGTCGCCGCCGTAGTCATCGGTGCGGCGATTCGACCAGGGCGAGAGCGTTTGATGAAAGAAATGCCCGTGTCCCGCGGAAATCTCAAGGCCGCTCCAGCCACAGCGCTTGAGCCTCGCCGCCGCTTTGGCGTATTCATCGAGGAGCGGCGCGATTTCGCTGCGCAGCAGGGCACGCGGCATGGACCAGCTGAGATCGTCGGGCAGCACCGACATGCCAATGCCATCAAAGCTGCGGCCAGGCTGATTGCGGGCACGACCCCGCTCGAGAAGCTGCGCGATCAGCCGGCAATCTTCGGATTCAACGGCATGAGCGAGCCGGCTGAGGCCATTGAGATCCGTGTCGTTCCAGGCGTCGGCGCGCGTGGCCAGATGATGATGACGCGCCATGCTGATGGGTTCGGTGACCAGCATTGCTGCGCCACCGCGAGCCCGGCTCGCACAATAGTTGAGAAGCGTCGGCCCCACCTTGGCATCGCGATTGGAAAAGGTGGTCATCGACAAATGGACGATGCGGTGACGCAGACGCTTACCAGCCAGCGTCAGCGGCGCGAGCATCGACGGATAGGCAGACTCCGGCGTGCGAGCCCCAGGCGTGGGTCCGGCTGCGTGGATCGGGATCGGGACAGAGATGGCGGTCAAGTTATGATGGCTCGGCAAAAGGCTGCCAAAAAAGGCTGCCAAATACTCGCCCGAATCCCTCACCCGTTCAAGCGCCACACGATGCCTTCCGTCTCGATCTCTACCCCTCACGCAGACCTGCTTGTCGCAGGCGCAGGCGCCGCCGGCATGATGGCCGCGCTGGTGGCCGCACATCACGGAGCATCCGTGCTGCTCCTAGAACGCGACCCAGGCGGTCCCTCCAACCTGATGGTGAGCGGCGGCCTGTTCCCCGGAGCGGGCACGCGCTACCAAGCCCAGGCGGGTATCGCCGACGATCCCGACCGCTTTGCTGGCGACGCCCATGCGAAGGCAGGCGGTGCGGTCGATCCGCCGGTGCTCGCTGCGATCGCCGCGCAAAGCGCGCCTGCTGTGCACTTCCTCGCTGATGTCGCGGGTCTGCCCATCAAGTTGCTGGCTGGGCTCTCGGTTCCAGGGCATAGCGCTGCGCGCCTGCACGCCACCCCAGCGGAAAGCGGGCGCGAACTGCACGCGCTGCTGCGCGCAGCCGTAAGCGCCTGTACGCTGATTCATCGCGTTGATGATGCCGAGGCGATCGAGCTTCTCACCGAACTCGATCCGTCGTCGGCAGGAGGGAAGCCCCAGATCCGCGGACTCAGGGCAAGCGTCCACGGCCAGAGCCGCGATTTCGCTGCACCTGCGGTACTGCTTGCGACCGGCGGTTTCGCTGCAAACCCCGAGCTCCTTGCCGAATACCTCCCGGAAATGAAGGGCGCGCTCCATATCGGAGCCGGCGCCAACGACGGCCGCGCGGTCAGCCTGGGCCGCGCGCTCGGCGCCGATCTCGGCTTCATGCAAGGCTATCAGGGCCAAGGTCACGTGAACCCACCCGAGGGCCGCACGCGCCTGGGCATGTCACTACCTCCTCTGGGTGCGTTTATCGTCAACCGCGAAGGCCGACGGTTTGTGGCAGAAGACATCGGCCCATCTGAGCTTGCAGCCTTCGTGCTGGCGCAGCCTGGCGGCGTTGCGCTCGAGGTGTTCGACGCCCGTATTCACGCATCGGCGAGCACCCAGGGCCCTTATCGGGAAGCGTTTGAGGCCGGGAAGATTCATATTGCGCAAAGCCCGGCCGACCTCGCCCACCGTTTCAACATCCCCCGGCAGACATTCGAGGAAACCTTCGCACGCTTCATCGCAGCCGTGGCAAGCGGCCACGACCCCGAGTGGGGGCGCCAACGTTTCGGCCCTACGCTCGTGCCCCCGCTCTACGGTGCCTGGGTCACCGGGGCCCTTGCACACACGCAGGGTGGCCTGCGGGTCGATACGGACGCGAGGGTACTGCGCAGCGACGGCAGTGTGATCAAGGGGCTGTACGCGGCGGGGGGTGCCGCCGCGTCCATCTCCGGGATAGGCGGCGCCGGTTACCTGCCGGGAAACGGTCTGGCGCAATCATTCGGGCTGGCCATGCTCGCCGGCCAGCATGTGGCGGCTCAGGCCGGCAAAGCCTCGCTACGCGCCCGAGCACAATCAGCGCCGCCGCCCCGATGACTGCCTGACGCGTTCACGCCTGCCACCGCGCAACCGCCACGCCCAACCCCCTCGCGCCCGCAACGTTTTGGCTGCGGCGCCCGAAGCCTTCGCGTCGGTTACTGCTCGGCCTTTGCGCCCGAGATCTCCACCGCACGTTTGAACTTAGCGAGTTCGCGCTTGTGAAACGCGGCCGTCTCGACAGGCCCGAGGCCTGACGGCGTGGCGCCCATCTTGGCCAGCCGCTCCTGCACCTCCGGCGCCTCGAGCGACTTCTTCACCTCAGCGGCCATGCGACTGACGATCGCGGTCGGCGTGCCCGCTGGTGCAAACAGAATGACCCATGCCGCCGCATCAAATCCGGGATAGGTTTCGGAGAGCGCCGGCACATTCGGGAGCGCATCGCTGCGACGCTCCGAGGTCACAGCGAGCGGACGAATCGTTCCCGCCGCCAGATGCCCAGGCAGCGACGGGAGCCCCTCGACCGCAACCTGCACATCACCGGCAATGACCGCCTGTACTGCGGGCGATCCACCGCGAAACGGTATATGCGTCATGTCGAGCTTCGCTTCGGCGCGAATCAGTTCCATCACAAGATGCGAGGTGCTGCCCTGCCCGGACGAAGCGAAATTGACCCGACCCTGCTGACCTTTCACCCAGGCTGCAAACTCGGCAACCGTGGTCACCGGAATTTTGGGGTTCACCACCATCACCTGGGGAAAACTAACCAGCACCGTCACCGCAACAAAGTCTTTCTCCGCATCGTAGGGCAGCGACTTGAATAGCCATGGGTTGATCGCCATGGTGCCGGGCGACCCCACCAGGAATGTTTCACCGTCGGGCCGCGCGCGTGCGGCCACTTCGGTACCGATGTTGCCCGAGGCGCCTGTGCGGTTCTCGACGATGAACTGCACGTTCATGTTCTGGGACAAGCGGGCTGCGATGAGCCTCGCCACCACATCCACCGCAGAGCCGGCGGTAAAGGGATTGATGAGCCGCACGGGCCGCGAGGGCCATTCCTGCGCAAGCGAAAATCCACTGAAGGAAAGCGTCACCGCGCCGAGCGCGACTGCGGCGAGGCGCCGCCAAATCAACGATGCACTGCTCATCAGAACCTCCTGCGTCAACTGCTTGGTGATCGCCCCCCGTCGCCTGGCGACAGGGCACCTCCGTGCGCGGGGGTGATGTGCCTGAGGTCGGTGGTGCCGGCTACCTGACTCGAACAGGTGACCTACCGCTTACAAGGCGGTTGCTCTACCAACTGAGCTAAGCCGGCAATGCTGTGCCCCGCGCGCTGCGGATGATACGCCGCGTTGGGGTTATTTGATGCGTTTTAACTGCGGACGGACCGGTGGCGATGGCGGTGGCTCATCGGGGGCCGATCCGGTCGACGACGACGGATTCGAACCGTCTGCAGGGGTCGCCTCGGCGCCCGCTGGCCTCGGCGCCGCAGGGGCTTGCGACGGCTCGGTCGCCGTCGTGATCGGGCCTGGAGTATCGCTCCCCGCGGGCGCGCCATCGGGCACCGCAGACAGCTTGCCTCGCCGACGCGCCTTGGGCGAAGCCGACCGCGGGATGCGCCCAGGCGGTGTGTTCGAATCAACCGCCTGCAGGACCGGCGCTGAACCTGGGACCGGACCGCTCAGGGGCGCTGCAGCCTCAGGTTCGGACGGAGCGAGCGTGGGTGCTGCCTGCGCGGGCGCTGCCGGTGCGGGCTCGACTCCTGCGGAGGCTGCGGCGGCGCCCGGAGCCGCGGCATCAGCGGACGGCGCATCCGAAATATCGGGCGGCTGCGTCGGACGGGGGACCAGCTTCGGTCGCGAAGCTGGTCGGGGGGAAGATGATCCGGCGCCCGGCGCTGCCTTGTTGGCCCCGCCAGATTCCGGCGCCCCGCGCTCGGGTGCTAGCGCAAGCGGCTTGGGCACATCAAACGCCATGCCGTGGCCGGTTTCCTGCGCATAGATTGCCGACACATTTTCGATCGGGATCGACACCTGGCGAACCGTGCCGGAGAACCGGGCTTCGAATTCGATCAGGTCATTGCCCAACTGCAGCCGGTTGGTGGCTACCGCCGACACATTGAGAACGATTTCGCCATTGCGGACAAACTCGCGCGGGACCTGGGTTCGCTCATCAACCATGACAGCGAGATACGGGCGATAGCCGCTGTCCTCGCACCATTGGTGGATCGCGCGAATCAGGTAGGGCTTGGTCGACAGCTCAGCCATGGTTGTGCGGGGCGTCCGGTTGACGAGACGAGGGCGCGGCCCTCAGCCAGGGCCCGACGCCAACGCGCGACAGATTCAACGACGCATCACCTTCTCCGAGGGCGTGAGCGCCTCGATGTAGGCGGGACGCGAGAAGATGCGCTCGGCATAACGCAGGAGCGGCGCCGCGCTCTTGGGCATCTCGATGCCATAGTGGTCGAGGCGCCAGAGAAGCGGAGCGATCGCAACATCAAGCATGGAAAACTCTTCACCCAGCATGTGCTTGTTCTTGATGAAGATGGGAGTGAGCTGCGTGAGCCGGTCGCGAATCTGCTGGCGCGCTTTGTCCTGCAGCTTCTGCGCTTCCTTCGAGGGATCACGACGCTCGAGCACCTGCACATGCACGAACAGCTCGCGCTCGAAATTGAACAGGAAGAGGCGAGCCCGGGCACGCATCACCGGATCAGCCGGCATCAGCTGTGGGTGCGGAAAGCGCTCGTCAATGTATTCATTGATGATGTTGGATTCGTAGAGAATCAGATCGCGCTCGACCAGGATGGGCACCTGGCCGTAGGGATTCATGATCGAGATGTCTTCAGGCTTGTTGTAAAGGTCAACATCCCGAATTTCAAAGTCCATGCCTTTTTCGAACAGCACGAGTCTGCAGCGCTGAGAAAACGGGCAGGTGGTTCCGGAGTACAGGACCATCATGGCGGGCGGATTCCGTGAATGCTCGGCCGAAAGGGAAAGCGAGGCAACGGTCAGCAGGCTGACCGTATCACCACGCCGGGGACGACGGCAGTACCGTCTATTTGACGTCTTTCCAGTAAACGCGGTTCAGGTTCCAGGCAAACACCGTGAACAACGCGAGAAACATCAGAACCCAGGCACCGAGCCGAACGCGCGTTCCCGCGGTGGGGTCGGACATATAGGTGACGAAGGCAACCAGATCGGCAACCTGCGAATCGTAGTCGGCAGACGATACGCCACCGCCCTCAGCCTTACCGAGCTTGATGGTTTTACCCGCATGCGGATGACCACCAGTGACCTTGTCGCTGGCTTCCGTGCGATGACCCTGAGCATCAAAGCTGACCGTGGTGCGCACAAAACCTTCGGACTTTCCGGTCTTGGGATCACGTGCCTCACGAATGTCCTCGATGGTTGCGCCGCGCGCGCCCTGCATGGGCCAGAGCACATGCGGCATACCGACATTTTCGAACAGCGCGTTATTCCAACCGGTTGAACGTGTACCGTCACGGTAGTAGGCGCGCAGATAGGTGTAGAGCCAGTCGGCGCCAGAGCCATCGTGAGACGCACGCGCCCGGGCAATCACCGAGAGATCGGGTGGCAGCGCGCCAAACCACTCTTTGGCGTCTGCGGCGCGAATAGCAACCTTCATGGGCTCACCCACTTTATCGGCGGTGAACATGAGGTGACGCTTGATCTGATCTTCAGACAGACCGATGTCGCGCAGCCGGTTGTAGCGCATGGCCGAGGCGCCATGACAGTTGAGGCAGTAGTTGACAAACAGCTTGGCGCCATTTTGGAGCGCTGCCTGATCGGTGAGTTTATCTACCGGAAAGCGATCGAGCGGGAAGGACGAGCCTCCCGCTGCGACGGCCGCCCCGGCGATGACGGCGGAGGCGAGGAGCGCAGCCAGCTGAGCGAACAGTTTTTTCATTTTCTGGAGACTCCAGCGTTCAGTGCGCTGCAAACGTGACGCGATCCGGGGCGCTTTTGAATTCGCCCATTGAACTCCACCAGGGCATCAGCATGAAGAAGGCGAAGTAGAGGAGCGTGCCGATCTTGGCGACCAGATTCCGAAGTTCTTCAGGCGGCTGAACCCCGAGGTATCCCAACACCAGGAACACCACCACGAATACGCCGTAGACCCACTTGTGCCAACCTGGCCGATAGCGGATGGATCGCACCGGGCTGTGATCGATCCAGGGCATGGCAAAGAGGATGAGCACCGCAGCACCCATTGCCACCACCCCCCAGAACTTGGCCTCGACCAGGAAAAAGCCGGCAATCAGGACCACCACCGCAGCCAGGGTAATGACCTTGACGCTTGCCTGGCGCGCAGTGCCCAGCACCAGCAGCCCATAGAGCGCCAGGAACGGGGTCATCCAGTACATGAGGAAGTCGTCGGTGACAGCACGCAACACCGAGTAGTAGGGCGTGAAATACCAGACCGGCGCGATGTGTGGCGGCGTTTTGAGCGGATCAGCCGGAATGAAGTTGTTGTACTCGAGGAAGTAGCCCCCCGCCTCGGGCGCGAAGAAAACAATGGCCGAGAACGCGATGAGAAACACCGACACGCCCAGAATGTCGTGCACCGTGTAGTAGGGGTGGAAAGGAATGCCATCGAGCGGCACACCGTTGGCGTCTTTCTTGGCCTTGATATCGACACCGTCGGGGTTGTTGGAGCCGACCTCGTGGAGCGCCACGATGTGTGCGGCCACCAGACCCAGCAGCACCAGCGGAATGGCAATGACGTGGAACGCGAAGAATCGGTTGAGGGTGGCATCACCCACCACGTAGTCGCCGCGAATCCAGATGGACAGCTCCGGCCCGATAAAGGGAATTGCCGCGAACAGGTTCACGATGACCTGCGCGCCCCAGTAGGACATCTGACCCCATGGGAGCAGATAACCGAAGAACGCCTCAGCCATCAGGCAAAGGAAGATGAGGCAGCCAAAAATCCAGACCAGCTCACGCGGCTTCCGGTAGGAGCCATAGATGAGGCCGCGGAACATGTGGAGGTAGACCACCACGAAGAATGCCGAGGCGCCGGTGGAATGCAGATAACGCACCAGCCAGCCCCAAGGCACATCACGCATGATGTACTCGACCGAGGCAAAGGCCACCGGAACGCCCGCTTCGTTTAACGAGGCATCCGGCTTGTAGTGCATGACGAGGAAAATACCGGTGACGATCTGGATCACCAGCACCAGCATGGCGAGCGATCCGAAGAAGTACCAGAAGTTGAAGTTTTTCGGAGCGTAGTACTCCGACAGATGCGCTTTCCAGGTGGCCGTCAGCGGGAAACGCTGATCGACCCAGCCAAGAAGGCCGGTGGTTTCAACTTGCTTTTGCTGCGCCATTTTTCAGTTACTCCTCGCGACTTTCACGAGCGGGATGAGGGGTTCTTGATTATGCGCACCAAGCGCCCCATCGTCCGGTAAGGTATTAAGGTTTCTCGCCACTCGACGACGTCGTCGGTTAGGCGACTTTGTCCTCACCGATCAGGATGCGGGTGTCGGACAGATAGCGGTGGGGCGGCACCTCGAGGTTGTCGGGCGCCGGCTTGTTCTTGAACACCCGGCCAGCCAGATCGAAGGTGGATCCGTGGCAGGGGCACAGGAACCCGCCCGACCAGTCGTCGGGCAGCGACGGCTGAGGGCCGGTGGCGAATTTGTCGCTGGGTGAGCACCCAAGGTGCGAACAGATGCCTACCACCACCAGGTATTCCGGCTTGATGGAGCGATGCGGGTTTTTCGCATAGTCCGGCGTGGGATACGCGGTGCGCATCGATCCGGGATCGGCCACCTGGGGATCGGTGCCTTTCAGCGTGGCGAGCATTTCCTGGGTGCGACGAAGCACCCAGACCGGTTTGCCCCGCCACTCCACCCGCTTCAGTTCGCCGGGCTGCAAGGCAGAGACATCAATTTCAACCGGCGCGCCGGCGGCCTTAGCTTTTTCCGAAGGCGCAAAGGTGCTGACAAAGGGGACCACAACGGCCGCACCGCCTGCTGCACCCGCCGCGGCCACAAGACCGATCGCCGAGCGGCGGGACGATTCGGAGGGTTTCAAAGTTTCACTCATCGTCTTGTCCGAGATGGAACATCCATCGCTTAAGTTCGCTGGAAAACCCTTTATTCTAACCGATTGGTGCCGTGCAATAAACCCGCTGATAGCAGGGCCTGCCTTTGCCTGGCCTCACGGGGCCCTAAACGGCGGCTACAATCGGGTCAAAACATGCAACATCATGAGGAGACTGCGATGCCCCACCATTCCAATATCTTCCGCCGGCGGCTGCTCGCCGGCGCAGCAACCACCATCGCGGGTATCGCTATCCACGCCGCGGCAGGCGCCCAGGGCGCTCCCGCCAAAGTCACCCTCGCGGGCGGGTCGGTAGGCGGCGCCTGGAGCGCGGTTGGCACGGCCATCGGCGAGACGCTCCGAAAAGAGTACCCCGGCATTTCGTTCACGTACGAACCCGGTCGCGAGGCCGGTAACCTGCTCCTCGTGTCGCAAGGTAAGGTGCAACTCGGTATCGCGCACGCGCAGCTTGCGCGCCAGGCTGAAGCCGGGATTGAGCCCTTCACCCAACCGCTGAAGAACGTCCGCGCAATCGCGATGATCGATCCGGAAGCGGCCGTGCAGATCCTTGCCACCACCGCCTCGGGCATCACCAGCATCGACCAGATCCGCGAGCGCAAGATGCCGGTCCGGGTCGCGCTCAACTCCAAAGGCACGCTGATGGCGGTCGCCGGCGAGGCAGTCTTCAGCGCCCACGGCTTCAGCGTGAAAGACATCGAGAGCTGGGGCGGACGGCTCAATTACGTCGCCTACAACAATGGCCTCGCAATGATGAAAAACGGCCAGATCGATCTGATCATCAACATGCTCGCGTTTCCATCGAGCCAGATCGTCAATGCCGCCCGCGATACGCAATTCAAGCTGATTGGACTGGGCCCTGAGGCCATCGATCGACTGAACAAGCAACTGGGCACCGAAACCATCAGCGTGCCCGCCAGCACTTACGCGTTTTCGCCCGAAGCGGCCACCACGGTGCGTGGCAGCGTGGTGGTGATGGCTGCGGCCGAAATGAAAGATGGCGAAGCCGAGGCCATCGTGTCGGCCATGCTCAAGCACTTCGAGTTCCTGCAGAAGTCGCACGCCACCCTGTCGCGACTCACGCCCGAAAGCCTCACCCGGGTTGCGCCGCTTCCCCTGCACCCGGGCGCGGCCGCTGCCTATCGCAAAGCGGGTCTGCTCAAGTAAGCGCAGTTTGCCGCCCGGTGCGGCCTGTCCGGTTCCTGATCTCGCGTGCGCTCCGCCGCTATTTTTTCGCCGACCCCGGCCCCGGCTGAACCCCGGGCCGCAATCTGGCCCACCCTCAACGGAATCCCCCGATGACATGGCTCGACTGGATCGGCTCGGGGCGCTCGCGCGCGCTCGGGCCCATTGGCCGCATTCTGAGCGCCGTGCTGTGTTTCGGTCTTGCGGTCACCTTCATCGCGGTC
>CAIPNM010000392.1 GCA_903866395.1 uncultured bacterium | reverse complement strand
GCGGTATGAAGGGCGCCCGATAGCGAAGGCTGAAACCGAACACCATGACGCCGCATCCAGGGCCGGCAGGTTGAAGACGAACGAATCACCAACCGCGCCAGGTACTCGTTGGTGAGTCCGCCCGTCACGCGCAGCAGATCCTGCCAGAACTCCTCTTCCGGATAGGCCTCCACCAGCACGTCCTGTGGGGCGTCGTGCATGCAGCGCAGATTGCGCGTGTGCATGGAATTGCCGCCACGCCATTCGCGCGGCGCGGCCTCGAGTAGCCGCACGCTCGCGCCGGATTCAAGCGCCATCAATGCAGCGCAGAGCGCGGCGTTGCCGCCTCCGATCACCAGCACATCGGGCGAGGCTTTATCGGGCAGGGAGGTCACGAGATGAGCTTTCCGTGAAATGAAATACGAGGTGAATCAAACCAAGCAGAGCCATCAGTCGGCGCGAATATTGGCACGCCTGACGATATCACTCCAGATTTTCTGCTCGGCGCGAATGAAGGCTCCGAATTCGGCGGGGGGCCCGCCGCCGGCCAGTGCATTGTCATTGGCAAAGCGTTCAGCCACCGCCTGCGACTTAAGCGCCTTCAGCGACTCCTGTTGCAAGCGCAGGATGATGGCCTCAGGCGTGCCGGCCGGCACCAGCATGCCGTACCACTGCGAGGTCTCGAAGCCCGGGTACCCCATCTCGGCGACGGTGGGGACATCGGGCAGTGCAGGAATCCGCTCAAGCGTACCCACTGCAATCGCTCGTAGCTTGCCGTTTCGAATGTGTTGCGCAAGCGCAGGCATGCCCGCCGAGGACGCCTCGGTACGGCCTGCGAGCAGGTCGACCAGCTGCGGTCCGGTGCCGCGATACGGGATGTGTTCCATCCGCATGCCGGTCACGAGCTTGAGGTACTCCATTGCGAGATGCCCGGCACTCGCGTTGCCAGCCGAGCCGTAATTGAACTTGCCCGGATGACGCTGAACATGGTCGACAAACTCACGAAAGTTTTTCGCAGGGACGTCCGGATGAATCACGAACAGGTTAGGCACTTTGGCGAGCAGCGTGACGGGTGCGAAATCGCGATTCACATCGTAGGGCTGACTCTTCAGCATCCAGGGATTGACCGCCAGCGTGCCTACGTGTCCGAGTACGAGGGTGTGACCATCAGGCGCAGCCTTGGCCACATCCGTCATCGCGGTCACACCCGCCCCGCCCGGCTTGTTTTCAACGTAGACGCTCTGCCCGAGCTGTCTGGTGAGTTCGCCTGCGACCGATCGGGCAACGATCTCGCTGGTGCCACCAGGCGCGAAAGGCACCACGAACCGGATCGCCTGACGCGGCCAGTCTGTCGCGCCCGCCTGCGCGAGTGCGGACGATGTCACCCCGACCAGCGCGGCTGCCAGCAAAGCCCCGACCCAACCTAACCTGCCTGCCCCGGTCCCTTCGCGCATCAAAGCCCCCTCTTGCGATCAGAACTGGTACCGGCGCAAGCCCCCGTCCACCGGGATCACAGTGCCCGAGATATACCCAGCAAGCGGCGAAGCGAGGAAGACCGCAAGCGCTGCGAGTTCTTCCGGCTCACCGTATCGGCCCACCGGAATCTCGTTCTCGCTCTGCCATTTACGATACTCAGGCGAGTAATTGCGAAAGATCTGCTCTGAGTGAATGCGACCTGGGGGGATGCAGTTCACCGTGATGCCGTTCTTGCCCACCATTCGCGACAAGCCCTTGGCCCAGCTGTGCACCGCCGCCTTGGCGCAAAAAGCGCCGTTGACATGATCGGGCTCGCTCTTACCGGTGATATTGATGATGCGCCCCCAGTTGCGGGCAATCATCTGATCGATGAGCGCGTCCGCGAGCTGCCGAGGGCGGTCAAAATTCAGCGTCATCGCCTCGGTCCACTGTGCCTCGGTGACGTGCAGACTGGAAAACGAGCGCGACCCCCCGGCGTTGTTCACCAGAATGTCAACGCTGCCTAACGCCGCGACGGCGCGTGCCGCGAGCGACGAGGCCGCGTCGGCCACATAAAGATCGGACTCGAGCACCACCGGCTCGGGCCCACCCGCTGCGGTAATGGCGGCTGCGGTGTCACGCAGCTTGTCAACACGACGGGCGCTGATCGCTACCCGCACCCCTTCAGCGGCCAGAGCCTTCGCAATGGCCGCGCCAATTCCAACGCTCGCGCCGGTGACCAGCGCAGTCTTGCCCTTCAGCTGCATGTCCATGGTTCGCTCCCGAAATACCGCCCGGCACCCGGCGCGGCGACGCGAAACTGTAACGCTTTGCCGAAAAAGGCCAAAAGAAGCCCAGTCGTAGGACACAGCGGGCGCGACCCTCAAAGGGTCAATAGCACCCACACCCGCTCGATCGTCCAATACGCAGCAACGGACCCGAATACCGACAGCACCATCGCTCTGGCCCGGTCAGCCCAGGCAAACTGCGCCCCGAGTCTGACGATCAGCCACACGCAGCCAATCACAAACAGCTGACCGGCCTCGACACCCAGGTTGAATGACAGCAGCGCGGCTGCGCGATACCCAACGGGCAATCCAACCTCCGACAGGGCCCCCGCAAAGCCCAGCCCATGAATCAGTCCGATCACGAAGGGCACGACAAAAGGAAAGCGACGTGTCATCGAGTCGCGCGGACGCAAGGCTTCTGCGCACACCACAACGATCGATAGCGCGATCCAGGCCTCGATCGGTGCCGACGGCAATCGCATCAAGCCCAGCGCGGCGAGCGCAAGCGTAAGACTGTGCGCCGCGGTAAAGCCGGTGATTCCGATCACGAGTTGACGCTTGAAGCCAATCAACACAGCGAGTGCAACCACGAACATCAGGTGATCGATACCCGACAGGATATGTTCGATCCCCAACAGGCCGTAGGCACTTGCGACCTGCTGGAGGTCAAGCGCGGCGGAGGGGTCCGGGCTCAGCAACCGGATGTCGGCTTCGATCTGTTCGATATCGTGAGCGTGGCAGAGCGACATTCTCGCTGCCAGGGCGATCGACACCACGCAGAGGTGAACTCTTTTTCGTATCACCGCGGTCAATCGGTGGTGTACCTGATTCGATAGGGCTGAACCAGTTGCTTGAGGCGCTGCTCGAGCGCTTGTTCACGTTGTTCGCGCCGCCAGTCGTCGAGAACGCGGGCACGCAGGCCATCAAAGCGCGGCGGCTCAGCCCCTTGAACCTGATGCACTCGCAGCAAATGGACAGCTTGATCACCCGGCACACGAACCCATTGTCCGGGCGCCACTGAGCGAGCCATTGCGATGAGGCCGGCGCCATATGACCGAACCAGCAAGCCCTCTGGCGCACCGCGGTAGATGTGCAGACGGGCCTGCGGGCCAGGCTCGGCAGGCTGCTGCTCAGAACGGTTCAAGCGCTCGAGCAACGCTGCGATCTCGGTATCCGTCGTTGAGATCAGCAGCGTCATCACCTCCAGATCGAAGATCGTTGGCTGCGAATAGCGTTGAAGACGGACTGAAAACCAGCGCTCAAGTTCGGTATCGTCGATCTCTGGAGCGGCATTTTCGCGGTGCAGCGCCACCAGAGTCTTGTGCACCACGCGCTCGCGGATGACCGGGTCAGACTTGTCGAGCCCACGGCGCAGACCCTCTCGATAGGCCGCCTCTTCGCGTATCCAGGTCTCGAGCACCGCGCGCACTTCGTCGTCGCTGGCCGCGCGCCCAAGGGATGCCTCCAGTTTCGCGGCGGCTGCGGCGCGCACCGGCGCCGGTACGCGAATCTCGGCGTCGCCGCGAAGGGAGTCGACCGCGCGATCAAGGCCGAACAGGAGGGCGCCTGCGGCAAAAAACAATACAAGCGGTTCGCGGAGCAGTTCGAGCTTGGGCGATTTTCGATCGCCAGCCGAACGCGTACTCACCTCAATTTGTGAGGAGGGGGAACACGCCGCGGGTGTTGGGCTTGGTTCCATCCCAGAAGTTTGGAATCTCGTTGATCCTGCCGCGCCACGCCCCCGTGATCAGCGAGTGAACCGTGTAGGAGGTTCCACCTGACACTGAGCCATTGCTGAGGGTCTTTGCCGAGTACGGGCGCGAATGCTGGTGATAGCTCGACACGCCGTCGATCAGGTGCGTATGTCCGCCATAGGCGTCCAGTTCAACGCCGGTCGCTGCCGCAGTCGAGGTGGGCAAAGTGGCGCTCGCGGTATAGCCAACCATGTCCGGATGGCTCGACAGGTAGCGACCGTAGAGCGCAATTCCATCGAACCCGAAGCCCAGCAGCGGCGGATGGCTCTGGCCAGCATAGTCGCGTAGGTTGTAGAGGCTGAGGCCGTTACCCATTGCTGAGAACCCGTCAGCGTGGCAGTGGTAACCGAACCCCTGCCCGACATGGCAGCCGTGCATGTTCAGGCTGGACTCTTCCTGCGCGGTGATAAGGATGTTGTTCAGTACAGGATAGATCGAGGTTCCATCGATCATGACGCCGTTATCGGCGATCGACGCATAGTTCTCCACCGTCGTCTGTGTGTTGCAGGTCGTGGCGGCAACCTTCTTGTAATCGCTGAACAGCGACGCCGACATGGTGTTGTCGCAGAGGCCAGTGGTCAGTCCGTAATCGCGAAGGGGTACGCGGAAAAAGAAATTCTGACGAACCGTTGAGCGGGTGACGCATTGGTTGCCATACCCGGTTCCACCCAAGCCCTGATTGCAGACCGTGATGGAGGTGTCTCCGCCTCCGGGCGGCCTCACCACATCGCGCAGATAGTGAGGCGATTCGGGTACTGAGTACGCCACAACGATCATGGCGGGGTGGTAAGCGCCCGAAGCGTCCTTGGGGTTGATGAAGTAGATCAGAGGAACCGTGTTCTCACCGGCTGTGCCGTCAACGACACTGTTGCCGAAAAGCGTGTAACGCAATGCGGCATCCCGGAACACCTTGTAGGTGCTAACGGGGTAGCGAAGCGTG
>CAIPNM010000391.1 GCA_903866395.1 uncultured bacterium | reverse complement strand
TTGATCAAGGCCCGAGCGATCGCGACGCGCTGCTGCTGTCCGCCCGATAGTTGTGCCGGCGTGTGGTGCCGCCGATCGCTAAGACCGACATCATCCAAGGCGCGCCTGGCTCGCTCCTGCCGGTCGCGTTTGCCTACGCCAGCGTAGACCAGTGGCATGGCAACGTTGTCAAGCGCGCTAGCCCGGCCGAGTAAATTGAACTGCTGAAACACGAAGCCAATTCGCCGGTTTCTTAAGGCAGCCAACGCATTCCCGGACAGCTGATGAACTGGCTGACCCGAGAGACGGTAACTACCGCCGCTGGGCGAATCCAGGCAGCCAACCAGGTTCATGAAGGTGGATTTCCCCGACCCAGACGGACCCATGATCGCCACGAATTCTCCGGCGACAATGCGCAGATCAATGGGTCGGAGCGCGAGAACATCGCCCGCGCCGGTTTTGTAGGTACGGGAGAGCCCCTGGAGCTCGATCACTGGCATCGGACTGGCGTCTGGCACGCTGTCATCCTCTGAGGGCGCAAAACCCAGCATTGAATCGGAGACTCAGCGCGTACGGGCTCGCTGCGGTTCCATCACGCCCGCTAGCGGGTCGGCGTGGCGCTTGGCGGGTCAGCAGGGATGCTGAGCGTACGAGAGAAAAACAAGGGCTCGCTATCCTTGGGCTGTTGTGCCGCTACTGCCCCGCCCGCCCCCGCCGTTGGAGTCGGTGCGGTGGGCGCAACCGGTCTTGAGGCTGCGGGTGGAATGGGCGAAACGGGCTTGGTCGTCGCAGCGGGGGCTGGCGCAGCCGGCGCGGTCGCGGCAGCGGGCGCCCTGGCCGCGGGCGCGACCGGGCTCACCGGGGTAGGAGTCGATAAAACAGGCGGCGCTGCCGGCTTCGGGACGGCGGACTGCGGGGACTGCGATGGCGCGACCGACGCGGATGCGCCCTGCGAGGCAGGCTTAGGCACAGCAGCCGTAGGTGGCTTCGCCCCGGTTGATGCGGTTCCCCCGCCCTGTTGTGCTGGCGCTTGCGATGCAGCAGCCGGACGGGCCGCGCCTGCCGCCGGGCCTGGCGCACTGACCATACTACTGGTTGGAGCGCCCGTATTTTGTGGGCGCGTCTCTGGCACCACGCTCACCTCGCGATTCATTTGCACGGGCGCAAGATCGGTCTGCGCGCTTCCTGCTGGGCCCCCGCTATCGCTGCTCTCGCTCGCCGTCCAGCGCGGCTGCTCAACCGTACCGTACTGGGCGACATAGCGTTGGGCGCGTTCCTTCATCCAGATGGCCCACTGTCGTTCGCCGTTGCGCTCGAGATAGGCTGCGGCGTCGAGCCCCGCCTGATTGCGAAGCGACGGATCCGCGCCCTGGTCGATGAGGTACTGAACGACTGGCAACGCGCGCATACGAGCGGCCATCATGAGGGGGGTTGTGTTGTTCGGCGACTGCGCGTCGATAAAAGCATGCTGCTCAATCAGAACCTTGACCAGCTCGAGTTGACCGCCGCTTGCCGCGTAATGCAGCGCCGTCCAGCCAGGCCGATTGACCTGCGCGCCTCGCTGCAGCAGGGCGTCGAATGAGCGCCGGTCGCCAAGCGTGGATACCAGCATCAGCGCCGTTTCATCGGCCACGCTCGCTGCATCCACATCGGTGGCGTTCAGTGAGGCCAGCACACGCACGACGTCGAATGCCTTGAACCGCGCCGCCGCGACAATGGCCGGCCCATGATCCGGATGACGAGCATTTGGATTGGCCCCGCGCATCAATTCAGTGCGAAGCGAATTGATGTCGTTGGTCTCAATCGCACGCCAGAAAGTGGGTGACTGCGCTTGCGCCACTTGCGAGAGCAGTAGGCTGAGCACCAGCACCCGGCCCAGGCGCCAAACCGCGGAAAGCGCCGCCGCGTTGTAAAGAAATCGAAGCGACAGCGTCATGGCTACTCCCGGTCCGGCCGAGAGGCGCCGAACACGCGTTCAAAGTTCGCAGTGGTAAGCGAAGCGATTCGCTCAAGCGATACGCCCCGGAGTTGGGCGAGGAACTCCGCGACGTGTCGGACATAGGCCGGTTCGTTGGTCTTGCCTCGGTGGGGGACGGGCGCCAAATAGGGCGAATCGGTTTCAACGAGCAGTGCGTCGTCGGGTACCTTGATCGCGACCTCGCGGAGCGCTGCTGCGCTCTTGAACGTGACGATTCCTGAAAAAGAGATGCAGAAGCCCATGTCGATCGCTGCACTCGCGCACGCCCAGTCTTCGGTAAAGCAGTGCATCACGCCGCCTGCATCACGTGCGCCCTCCTCCGCAAGGATTGAGATCGTGTCGGATGAAGCCGACCGAGTGTGCACAATCAGGGGCTTCTCACAGGCGCGTGCCGCCCGGATGTGGGTACGAAAGCGGGCGCGCTGCCAGTCGAGCTCCTCAGCCGGGACCCGGTAGTAGTCAAGCCCTGTCTCGCCGATTGCAACCACCCTGGGGTGATCCGCAAGCCGCACCAGGGTGTCGACGTCAGGCTCCCGCACATCGGCGTAATCCGGATGAACGCCAACCGAGGCGCACAGCTCGGGCGCGCGCTCGACCAACTCGAGCACTTTAGGAAAATCCTCGAGATTCACCGCAACACAAAGCGCGCGCGTCACACCATTCGCGGCCATGTTCGAACGGATGTCTTCGAACCGGTCGAGCAGATCCGGAAAGTCGAGATGGCAGTGAGAATCGATTAGCATGCTGCATTTTACCGGCGCGCCGCTTCCAAGCGCTTGGATCCCGCGTTAGCCGCAGGTCAGTCACTTAGTCAGGCTCAGGCCGCCTGACGGCGAGGCTCAAATACCGCGAGGTATCGACTCAGGGCGTCGTCGGCCACCAATCTCGGGTTGAGCGGGTGGGAAATCAACCGCTGCAATTGCTGCAACCACTGCTCGAAGGCAAGCAGCGCTTTGATATCCAAGCGCGTTGCAAGGCTCTCGAGGCGCGCCGCTTCGGAAGGAAAGTACCTCGGCGCGGCGCTCGCAGCGCATCGTGACAGGTCTACACACCAGGCATGAAGCACAGGCACCCAGACGCGGGGCTCGTTCGCATTAAGCCGGTCCGTTGAACTCACCAACGACTCATGCTCACAGTGAGCAAACGTCTCGACCAGATCGCGATGAAGCACCGCCTGATCGCTCGAACCGAGATCCAGTGCGCGGCGCGGCGCGCCCCCGCAAAACGCAAGCCACTGCAGCGCCCTCTCCTCCTCTGCGCGCGACTGGGCCATGACCCAGGCAAGGGCCTCGGCATGCGGCGGAATCGGGACTGGCACCTGCCGGCAACGTGAACGGACGGTGGCCGGCAATCGGCTCGACCGGCTGCTGACCAGCAGAAAGTAGGTGTTCGGCGGGGGCTCCTCGAGTGTCTTGAGCAGCGCGTTGGCGGCTGCGCTGTTCATCGCCTCAGCCGGTGTAATGAGGATGACCTTCGCACCGCCCCGATGGCTAGCCACCTCGACAAACCCCGCCAGGCCACGGATCTGCTCAATTCGGATATCTCGCGACACCTTGGCTGGTCGCGTGCTGGGCGCCTCGCCCTCCTCCGCCATGGGCTCATCAGCCGACGGCCGGACGCCCCGAAAGTCAGGATGGGAATCCTGGGACAGCCATCGGCAGGCAGCACACTGCCCGCAGGCAAAGCCATCTTCGCGCGGCTGGTCGCAGAGCAAGGCAGCCGCCAGCGACCGGGCAAGCCACTCTTTGCCGACGCCTTCGGGACCGGAGAAGAGGAGCGCGTGATGCAGCGCGGCGCGCGAGGCGAGTAAAGAACGTAACGGCCTCGCTAGCCAACTTGGCATATGATTCATAAAGTTACAGACATTTTCTCAAGTATTTTCTTGATCTCGTCAACCCCTCGCATACCGTCGATCAGGGTAAACCGCCCGGCAGATTCTCGCGCTCGCTCGAGGTAACCCGACCGGACCCGCTCAAAAAACTGCAGGTCCTCGGTCTCGAAGCGGTCTGCGGCACGCGCAGCCGCTCGGCGCCTGGCGGCCTCTGAGGGGGCAAGATCAAACAGAAAGGTGTGATCCGGCTGAAGGTCGGGATGGACCAGCGTCTCGAGGAGACGGACACGATCGGTACCGATGCCTCGACCCGATCCCTGGTAGGCGAAGGTTGAGTCGGTGAACCGATCGCAGACCACCCATTCGCCTCGGGCAAGGGCTGGCCGGATTCGGGCGGCCAAGTGCTCAGCCCGCGCTGCGAATACCAGCAGCAATTCGGTGAGCGGCGCCATGGACTGATTGAGCGTGAGTTCGCGCAATTGTTCGCCAAGCTCCGTTCCGCCCGGCTCACGGGTGATGAGCACGCGCAGTCCCCGCGCCTCGAGCAGTGCCGCAAACGGGGCGATGTGGGTGCTCTTTCCCGCGCCATCGATCCCCTCAAAAGTAATGAATCGTCCTGGTTTCATCGTTTAAGTATGAAGCGTTCGACCGCGCGTTGATGCGCTCTGAGATCATTTGAAAACTCGGTGCTGCCGTCACCCCGAGCCACGAAATAAAAAGCTGCTGACTCAGCTGGCCTGAGCGCGGCCTCAATTGCGCTGCGGCCCGGGAGCGCAATCGGGGTGGGGGGAAGCCCAGGGCGCACATAAGTATTGTGCGGATGGTCAAGCTGAAGGTCACGACGGCGCAGACGTCCCTCAAAGGTCGGGCCCAGCGCATACAGGGTCGTCGGATCGCTTTGAAGAAGCATGCCCTTTTTGAGCCGGTTCACAAAGACGGACGCGACCATGGGGCGATCTTCAGCGCGCCCGGTCTCCTTTTCTATCATCGAAGCCAAGACCAGCGCCTGGTAGGGCGTCTCGATCGGAAGTCCCGCTGAGCGACGGCTCCACTCACGCTGCAAAACGCGATCCATCGCCCGCCAGGCCTCTCGATAGACGCTGATTGCGCTGGTGCCTGGGGCGAAATGATAGGTATCGGGCAAGAAGAGGCCTTCGCCACTTGCACCCGGCGCGCCGATCCGGGCGAGCAACGAGGGCTCATCAAGGGCGCGCGTATCCGGAACCAGATGGGGGTGGTGATCGAGCAGTTCGCGGACCTGGCGAAAGGTGAGCCCTTCAATCAGTCGGAGGGTGGCGGGCTGCCCCTCGCCGTTAGCGAGCATATCCAGCAAGCCCTTGAGCGGGAGACCTCCCGTCACATCGTAAAGCGCCGCGCGATAACGTGCGCCATCGCCACGAAGCCTAACGATCCAGGCCAGCTTACTGGCCGAGACCGTGAAGCCCGCTCGCTCAAACGCCGAGGCGAGCGCTGTAGGCCCGGATCCAAGCGGAATCACCACTCGCCTCGGTTGGGGGTCTTGATGTAGCGGTGTCAGCCGGTACGACACGATTGCGCCCGAGGCTGCGCCCAACGCAAACGCCGCCCCAACCAGCACGGTCCGGGCAAGCGTTGGAAGTATTCGGAACATTGGCATCAGGGTTTCAATGTGCAGCAAGATCAAAGCCCTTCCTATAATACGCACCGTGAATGCTTCCCTAATCCCACCCACCGCTGATACGGGCCATGCGCAGGCGCTCGCCACGCTTTGTGACGGCGCCCTGGTGTTCGATTCATCCGGGCCGCAGGTGCACTATCCCGACCGCCCGGTCGACCCCCACTTAATTGCCCTCGGCTGGGTGTCGCCGATTGCAGACCTGGGTGTGCTGCATGTCGAAGGCGATGACGCGCTTCGCTTTCTCCAATCTCAGCTCACCAATGATCTGGAGGGCCTGCCGGAGAACACCTGGCAGCTCTCGGGCTATTGCTCAGC
>CAIPNM010000390.1 GCA_903866395.1 uncultured bacterium | reverse complement strand
TTGTCCCAGCGCTCAAGTTCTTCGGCAATGTCGCGGGCCAGTGCGGATGCGCCCCGCTGTCGTGCCACCGCGCCCTGTTTGCTGAGCCCCTGACTGACCTCGGGATCACCGATCGCAGACGTCACCTCATGCTCAAGCCGGGCAAGCACCGGCGCGGGGGTGCCGGCGGGCGCCAACACGAAGAGACGCGGCGAGGCATCAAAACCAGGTAGCCAGTCGGCTACGCGTCGCCAGTCTTCGGCGCCCGCGAATGGTTCGGGGCTGGTGAGACCCAGCACCCGCATGCGACCGGCCTTCACATGCCCAAGCGCCGCGGCCGCACTTAATACTGCAAGGGGAATCTGACCGCCCAGCAGATCGGGAACAATCTGCGCAGCCCCCCTGTACGGCACATGGTTCAGGCGGATGGAGGCTCTCACCTGCAGCAGTTCCATGGCGAGATGGTGGACAGTTCCAATGCCCGAGGTGGCATAGCCAAGCGTCTCGCCACGCTTGGCCGCCGCCGCCATGTCTTCCAACGATCGAAGGGGCGAGTCGGCGCGAACTGCGATCGCGAGCGGCGCAGTGGCGACGGCACCGACCGCTGCAAAACTGCTGCGGGCATCCAGCCCCGCTTTCTGCATGGTCCGGGCAGCAATCAGAAGCGATGAATCCGCGAGCATCAGCGTGTAACCGTCGGCGGGCGCTTCGGCCAGTACCCCGGCAGCAATGGTGCTGCTGGCCCCCGGGCGGTTCTCGACCACCACGTTCTGGCCCAACTGGGTCGCGAGCCGCCCTGCCACATTGCGCGCGATCGCATCAGCGCCGCCCCCGGCGGAGAACCCGACCAGGAGTCTGAGCGGACGCGACGGGAAACTGCCCTGGGCGATGGGGGTACCCGTCTGCGCGGCTGCCTGTCGAATGGGCAGCGCAGCGCTGGCTGCCGAGGCGGCAGCAACCATCATGAGCGTTCGTCGTTGACTGGCAAACAGAGGTGTCATGGTTCAAGCTTCCTTCGGTTCATCACGCGACATCAGGACATGCGACGCAACACGCGTCCGGGATAGTTGCTAGCGGCTCGGCCCTCGCGCCAGACGATTGTGCCGTTCACCACCACGGTATCAATGCCCAGTGCGCGCTCCAGAGGCTGCTCGTAGGTCGATCCGGCATCAACCCTGTCGGGATCGAAGAGTGCCAGGTCGGCATACGCACCTTCGGCGATCACGCCGCGATCGACCAGGCCGAAATTGCGGGCACTGAGCGCCGTCATTTTGTGGATGGCGCGCTCGAGGGAAAACAGGCCCAGCCCGCGCGCATAGTGTCCAAGCACACGCGGGAAGGTTCCCCAGAGGCGGGGGTGAGGCGCATCGTCATGGGGCAGGCCATCCGAGCCGATCATCGTGGGCTCGAAGGCGAGAATGCGCTTGACATCGTCCTCATGCATCCGGAAATAGATGGCGCCGGCAGGCAGTAGACGGGCGATGGCTTCTTCCTGTGACACCCCCAACTCAGACGCGATCGTAGCCAGCTCTCGGCCCGCGTGCTGCGGCATGCCACGCGACCAGGTGACCAGAACGCGCTCGGAGGTGGCTGCGCGATCGGCCGACAGGATGGTCGACCCCGCGGCGTAGGGGTAGCAGTCAAGGCAAACCGTCTGACGCGACATCGCGCGTTCAATGATGGCAAGCGTCTCGGCAGAGCGACCGTAATTGGCGCGACCAATGATCTTGTGATGCGAGATCACCACCGGCACATCAAGTTCACGCCCCACGCGGAAGGTTTCTTCCAGTGAATCAGCAATCCGGTCTCCTTCACAGCGCATATGCGTGCAATAAATGCCGCGATGCCAGGAGAGCGGCCGGCAGATCTCGATCACTTCTTCCGCAGGCGCGCTGATAGCGGGTTCGTAGAAGAGGCCCGTTGACACACCGATGGCCCCCGCCGTCAGGGACTCATCCACCAGCGCGCGCATAGCGGTGATCTCGGCCGGCTCGGCGGGTCGGTCGGTGCGCGCCATGGTTGCGAGCCGCAACGTGGTGTGTCCCACGAGGAGCGCACAGTTGGTGGCGGCTGGCGCAGCCTCAAGCGCTTGAACGTAGGCCGCAAAGTCGCGGAACCGGAACCAGTCGCCGGCATCATCGAGAAGGTTCAGGGGCGGTGTGACGCCTTGCGAAAACGGCACTGGCAAGGGCGCAAGCGAAATCCCACAGTTACCCGCCACGACGGTGGTGACACCCTGGCTCACCTTGGGCGCCATGCTGCGATCGGACAGCAGCAGCCGGTCATCATGCGTATGTACATCGATGAAGCCTGGCGACGCCACGCGCCCGCCCAGGTCGATCTCGGTCGATCCGGACGCTCCGGACAGATCACCCACCCGTTCGATACGGTCGGCGCGAACACCGATATCAGCAGAAAACCGTGGCGCACCCGTGCCATCGATCACCTGGGCGTTGCGAATCAACAGATCGAAATGGGCAGACATGAAAGCGTCCTTAAAGAAGCGCACCGCGCGCGGCCACCGGCCACACGGCTTCGACGCGATCGCCGCGGAAGCAGATGATCTCGTCATACAGATTGACTGTGGGATCGCAGTGACCGGGAATCAGCATCAGGGCCTCGCCCAGAACGGGTGGGCTCGCCTCGGTGCATTCAATCACGCCATGTTCATCGGAGGCCTTGAGATAACGCCAACCGGGATGGTTCCACACCCCCGGCATACCGCTATCAACGCTTGAGGCCTTGAGACCCGCATCCACGATCGCGCGCGCGCTGCTCGGGCGACTCATGACCGTGGTTCTCACGAAAAGCGCATGCTCAAAACCCAGGTCATCGGGCGCGGGCTGGTTGTCAGCGTAGTCGCGATCCATGAACACGTAGGAACCGGCCTGCACTTCGTTGTAGATGCCTGAATCGCGCTCGAGCAGAAAAGTACCGGTGCCGGCCCCCGTAATGGTCTCGCACGCCAGGCCGCGCGCGAGCACCGCGTCTCGGCTCACCCGGGCGCAGTCGGTCGCAAAACTGATGGCGGCGCTGCGTTCAGCCGCGCTCCGCTTGTGCTGCGCCGGACCGTGATAGACATGAAGGCCGGCGAATCGAAGCGATTCGAACCCCGCGATCAGTGCTGCAAGTTCGGCTGCGGGTTCACCCGGCGAAACGCCGCAACGCCGCCCCACGTCGACTTCCACATAGACGTCAATCACTGCACCAGCCTTCGCTGCAATCTGCGCAAGATCGCGAACCGGGGCGGCGGCATCGGCGAGCACACCGATGCGCGCCCGCGACGCGAGGGCAACCAGACGCGCGAGTTTGCCAGCGCCCACCACCTCGTTGGTGATCAGTACGTCACGTACCCCTGCTTCGACGAAAACCGCGGCCTCGCTCACTTTCTGACAGCAGATCCCCACCGCACCGAGCGCCACCTGCCGCAGTGCGATCTCGGGTGTCTTGTGACTCTTTGCGTGCGCACGCAGCCGCACACCGCGGCCTGCAAGCGCGTTGGCCATACGCCCCAGGTTGCGCTCGAAGGCGTCGAGGTCGAGAAGCAGAGCGGGCGTATCAACATCAGTCAGGCGATCGCCCGGTCGGGCAGCACTCCAGGGGGACATCGGATTCCTTAGTGAGTAGGTCTGACAGCCGCGGAAGGATGGTATGCAAATCGGCCCGCGGGGGAAAGCGTGACGGCCTGCATCAAAGCGTAACCGCCTTTCGATCAGGGCAAGTGCCCGCTCGCAGGTTTGTCGTATAGTGCCTGCGACTTCATCACCGCCATGCCCGCCCCCTCCCCCACCCCACGCAAGCGCCGCCATCGCGCCACCGCCGTTATCGTCCTGCTGCTCGTTTCGGCAATTGCAGGATGGTTCGGCTGGCAACACTGGTTGGCCGCCCCCGCGGGCTCATCGCCCTCGATTGGGTCGGGGGGGACGACAGGGCAGCCAGGCGCCGGAGCAGGAACCCCTGGCACACGGAGTGCCGGCGGGCCAGGCGGCGCGGCTGGGCCGGGCGGCGCGGCACGCTGGGGTGGCGGCAATCGCGCCATGCCGGTGTCGGCCGGCGCCGTCGACCGCCGTGACCTGCGCGTCATTCAACCGGCAATCGGCACCATCCTCGCCCTCAATACCGCAGTCGTCCGAGCGCGCGTGGAAGGGGAACTGCGCGCCATCCACTTCACCGAAGGTCAGCAGGTCCGGGCCGGTCAGTTACTTGCCGAAATCGATCCCCGCGCCTACGAAGTTCAGCTCGCCCAGGCGGAGGGGCAGCTCGCGCGCGACCAGGCGCAGCTCGCCAATGCACAGATCGACCTCGCGCGCTACCGCGATCTCGCCGCACGCGATTCCATCGCCCGCCAGCAGGTCGACACCCAGGAGGCGCTGGTCAAGCAACTGGGTGGCACCATCCGAATCAATCAGGCCGCGGTCGACAATGCGCGACTGCTGCTCTCCTACACCCGCGTCACCGCCCCGATCAGCGGTCAGGTGGGTCTGCGCCAGGTTGACCTCGGCAACGTGGTGCGCGCCTCAGATCCACAGGGACTCATCACCATCACCCAGACGCAGCCCATCAGCGTGATCTTCTCCCTTCCCGAGGCAGCCTTGCCCAGGCTTCGCGCGGGCATGCGGGGCGCTGAACGTCCAACGGTTGAGGTCTGGGACCGGGATGGCCGCACCCGGCTGGCCTCGGGCGCGGTGAGCAGCCTCGACAACGCCATCGACCCAGCCACGGGCACGATCCGCGTCAAAGCACAGTTCGATAACCGCGACGGGGCGCTCTACCCGAACCAGTTCGTCAACATTCGCCTGCACCTTGACACGCTGGCCGGCGCCACGGTGGTGCCCAGCAACTCGGTGCAGCGCGGTGCGACAGGCAGCTTCGTCTACCGGATCAGCGACACCGGCGCGGTGTCGGTGCGTCCCATCGAAGTGCTGGCCGTGGAAGGCGATTGGGCCGGTGTTCGCGGCGATGTTTCCCCCGGCGATCGGGTGGTGACCGACGGTGCCGACCGGCTGCGCGAAGGGGCGCAGGTGGAGGTGATCGCGCCTGCTCGTGGGCGTCCCGGTGCGGCGCCAACGACAGGTGCGCCACCCGCATCGACGACGGGTGCACGGCCCGGCACAGCATCTTCCTCGGGGGCAGCACCCTCCTCGGGAGCAGCCCCAGCCTCCGCCGGGGCACCCGCGAACGACCGCCCGCCCTGGCTCGACCGCCTGCCACCCGAGCAGCAAGAGCGCTTCATGAAAATGAGCCCCGACGAGCGGCAGACCTTCATCGAACAGATGCGCGAGCGGCGCCGCCAGCAGCAGGGCGGCTGAGCGCCCGCCAACGCCCTCCATGAATCTGTCGCGCCTGTTCATTCTGCGGCCGGTAGCGACCACGCTGCTGATGGTGGCCCTGTTGATCGCAGGCGCCCTGGCCTGGCGGGTGCTGCCGGTTTCTGCGCTACCCGAGGTGGATTTCCCCACCATCCAGGTCACCACGCTTCACCCCGGCGCCGGCCCCGATGTGATGACCTCCTCGGTCACCGCACCGCTCGAGCGCCAGTTCGGGCAGATGCCCGGGCTCGCCCAGATGTCATCGATCAGTTCGGGCGGGGCCTCGGTGATCACGCTCAGGTTCCTGCTCAACCTGCCGCTCGAAGTGGCCGAGCAGCAGGTGCAGGCGGCGATCAACGCCGCGAGCAACCTGCTCCCCACCGATCTGCCCATGCCGCCGATTTACCGCAAGTTCAATCCGGCCGACGCACCCATCCTGACGCTTGCGCTCAGTTCGCCGTCCCTCGCGCCCATCCGACTCAACGATCTGGTGGAAAACCGGCTGGCGCCCAAGCTGTCGCAGGTGGCGGGGGTAGGCGTGGTGTCGATTTCCGGGGGATTGCGGCCTGCCATTCGAATCCAGATCAATCCGAATGCGCTCGCCGCAGCAAAACTGTCTTCGGATGATATTCGCACTGCGATTGCGGCGGCCAATGTCAACCAGCCCAAGGGAAGCTTCGACGGCCCCGCCCAGGCATCCACCATCGACGCGAACGATCAGATCCGTTCAGCGCCCGAATACTCACGGCTGATCCTCGCCTGGCGAAACGGCAATGCGCTACGGCTGGGCGATGTCGCCGATGTGGTGGAAGAGGCGGAGAACATCCGACTGGCGGCATGGGCCGACCGCACCCCCGCGGTGATTCTCAACATTCATCGCCAGCCGGGCGCAAACGTGATTGAGACCGTTGACCGGGTGCGCGCGCTCCTGCCCAGACTGCAATCCACGCTCCCCGCTTCCACCGATCTGCAGATTCTCACCGACCGCACCGTCACGATTCGTGCTTCGGTGCGCGACACGCAGGGCGAGTTGCTGCTTGCCGTTGGGCTGGTGGTCGCCGTGATCTTCGTTTTCCTCCGCAGTGCGACCGCCACCATGATTCCGAGCGTGGCCGTGCCGCTATCGCTGGTTGGCACCTTCGCGGTCATGCACCTCACCGGCTTTTCGGTCAATACGCTCACGCTAATGGCGCTCACCATCGCAACCGGGTTCGTGGTCGACGATGCCATCGTGATGATCGAGAACATCGCGCGTCATGTGGAACGCGGCATGGCGCCACTCGCGGCTGCGCTTCAGGGCGCGCGCGAGATCGGCTTCACCATCATCTCACTTACTGTGTCCCTCATCGCCGTACTGATCCCACTTCTCTTCATGGGTGATGTGGTGGGCCGTCTTTTCCATGAATTCGCGATCACGCTCGCAGTCGCCATTCTCATTTCGGCGGTGGTGTCGCTCACCCTCACGCCCATGCTCTGCGCGCGGCTCCTGCGCGCGAGCCACGAAAGCGACCACGGCGCGCTATACCGGGTAACCGGACGCTTCTTCGACGCGCTGATTGCCGGCTACGGGCGACTGCTTGACCGCGTGCTCGCGCACCGCACCCTCACGCTCTCCGTTTTTGTGGCCACCGTAGCCGCCACGGGCGCACTCTATTTTGCGGTCCCCAAGGGTTTTTTCCCGGTGCAGGACACCGGCCTTCTCCAGGCCACCACCGAGGCCACGCAGGCCACATCGTTTGCAGCCATGGCGGAGCGTCAGCAGCAACTCGCCGAGATCGCGCTCGCTGATCCAGCGGTTCAAAGCCTGTCCTCGTTCATTGGCATCGACGGTGCCAACACCACGCTCAACACCGGTCGGATGCTGATCAGCCTCAAGCCGCGGCAAGACCGGGGCGACGCCTCGGTGAGCGACATTATCCGACGGATCACGGACGCGAGCCGCGCAGTCGCCGGCGTCACACTTTATCTTCAGCCTGTTCAGGACCTGACGACCGAAGAGCGGGTGTCACGTACGCAGTATCAGTTACTGATGTCCTCGCCCGATGACTCAGCGCTTCGCACCGGCGCGCAAAAACTCCTCGAACGTCTTCAGGCGCGACGCGAACTCGCCGATGTGGCCACCGACCTGCTGGACCGGGGCCTGCGCGCATTTGTGGAGATTGACCGGGCCGCCGCCGCCCGTCTGGGAGTAAGCGTGGCAGGCATCGACAGCGCGCTCTACAACGCCTTCGGTCAGCGCCTGATCTCCACCATGTTCACGCAGTCGAATCAGTATCGAGTCGTGATCGAGGTTGCGCCGCGACATCGTGTGGGACTCGAAGCGCTTTCACAGCTCCAGGTTGCTTCCACCGCTGGCGCGCCCGTGCCGCTGTCGGCGGTCGCCCGAATTATCGAGCGCCCGGGGCTTCTCGCGATCAACCATGTCGGCCAGTTCCCGGCCGTGACCGTGTCATTCAACACAGCGCCAGGGGTATCGCTCGGCGCAGCAGTGGGCGCGATTCGCGAGGAGATCGCCCGTGCCGAGCTGCCAGCCAGCATCGAAACCGGTTTCCAGGGCGCCGCACTTGCGTTCCAGGCATCGCTCTCCGACACGCTGTGGCTGATTCTCGCCGCGATCATCACCATGTACATCGTGCTCGGTGTGCTCTACGAGAGTTTCATTCATCCGATAACGATTCTGTCGACCCTGCCTTCTGCTGCACTTGGCGCACTCGCAGCGCTGCTCATGGCCCGACTCGATCTGGACATCATCGCGGTGATCGGCATCATTCTGCTGATCGGAATCGTAAAGAAAAACGCGATCATGATGATCGACTTCGCGCTCGAGGCTGAGCGCGAAGAGGGACTGTCGCCACATGAGGCGATCCGCCAGGCTTGTCTGCTGCGGTTTAGGCCCATTCTCATGACCACGCTGGCTGCACTCCTTGGCGCGCTCCCGCTCATGCTGGGCGACGGCTGGGGAAGCGAACTGCGTCACCCGCTGGGCGTCACCATGGTGGGCGGCCTGATCGTGAGCCAGCTTCTGACGCTCTTCACCACGCCGGTCATCTATCTCGCGTTCGCCTCAATCGCAGCGCCCAGCGCCACCCCTGACAAGGCGCAGGGTTGACCATGTTTTCCGCCGCCAATCCGTTCGCGCTCTTTATTCATCGGCCGGTGGCCACCACGCTGCTCACCATCGGCATTGCGCTGGCTGGATGGCTAGCCTGGTTGTCGCTACCCATCGCACCGCTACCCCGGGTGGACTTTCCCACCATCTCGGTCTCGGCATCCCTGCCTGGCGCAAGCCCCGAGACCATGGCTAAGAGCGTGGCCGCGCCGCTTGAGCGCACGCTTGGGGCAATCGCCGGGGTCACTGAAATCACCTCGAGCTCCTCACTGGGCAGCACCCGCGTGACGGTGCAGTTCGAACTCAAGCGCGATATCAACGCCGCCGCACGTGAGGTCCAGGCGGCGATCAACGCCGCGCGCACCCTGCTCCCCACCGATATGCCGTCGAATCCGTCTTACCGGAAGGTGAACCCTGCAGATGCGCCGATCATGATTCTCGCGCTCACCTCGGCCACCCTGTCACGCGGGCAGATGTATGACGCGGCGTCGACGGTACTCGCGCAGCGTCTCGCGCAGGTCGACGGCATCGGCAATGTGGTGATCGGGGGCGGCGCGCTGCCGGCAGTACGTATCCAGGCCGACCCCAACCGCTTGGCGGCCTCCGGCCTATCGCTTGAGGACATCCGGTTGGCGGTAGTTGCCGCCAATGGCAACCGTCCCAAAGGCATGATCGAGGATGCCACCCGCCAGTGGCAGGTCGACGCCAACGATCAGGCCAAGACCGCCGCCGACTATGCGCCGCTGATCGTGCGCTGGCGCGGCGGTAACGCCGTGCGTCTTCAGGATGTGGCAGGCGTCACAGACTCGGTGCAGGACCTGCGCAACTACGGTGTGGCCGATGGTCGACCCGCCGTGGTGCTCATGCTCTACAAGCAGCCCGATGCCAACATCATCGAGGCGGTGGATCGGGTGCGCGCGTTGATTCCGTGGCTACAGGCCTCAATCCCTGCCGCGATCGACCTCAAAGTGGTCTCTGATCGTTCCCCCACCATCCGCGCTTCGCTTCGCGAGATGCAGCGCACCCTGCTGATCTCGATCGCGCTGGTGTTCGTGGTGGTGTTTTTGTTCCTGAGAAGCCTGCGTGCCACGATCATTCCGAGCATCGCGGTACCGGTATCGCTCGCTGGCACCTTCGTGATCATGCAGTGGGCAGGGCTCAGCCTGAACAACATCTCGCTGATGGCGCTGATCGTGGCCACAGGCTTTGTGGTGGATGACGCTATCGTGGTGCTCGAGAACATCGCCCGGCAAATAGAGCGGGGCCGAAGCGTCCTCGAGGCAAGCCTTGCGGGCGTGAGGGAGGTGGCCTTTACTGTGGTATCGATCAGCGTCTCGCTGGTCGCGGTCTTCATTCCTATTTTGCTGATGGGCGGCATCATCGGCCGGCTGTTTCGCGAATTCGCAATCGTGATGACTGCAGCCATCTTCGTTTCGATGCTGATCTCGCTCAGCACCACGCCCATGATGTGCGCGATGCTGCTCAAGCCCCGTCCCCCCCGGCGCCCGCGGGGTCGAGTCGCCCGGTGGCTGCGTCTGCCGGTGACGCTCGCTGTGCGGGGCTACCACCGGTCGCTCGCCTGGGCGCTTCGCTACCAACCCCTGGTCCTCGCCGCACTCGTGGGCGTCATCGCTTTCAACATTCACCTCTACTCCACCATTACCAAGGGCTTCTTCCCGCAGCAGGACACCGGCCGGATCGTTGGCTTTATCCGCGCCGATCAGGCCTCCTCGTTTCAGGCCATGCAGAGCCGGCTTGATCGCTTCATCGAGATTGTCCGCGCCGACCCGGCAGTGGAGTCGGTCACCGGTTTCACAGGCGGCGGCACACGCAACTCGGCGCAGATGTTCATCGCACTGAAACCGCTCGCCGAGCGTCAGGTGGCGGCCGACCGCGTCGTGGCGAGGCTTCGTGGGCGCCTCGCTCGCGAACCCGGTGCCACGCTTTTCATGGTGCCG
This sequence comes from uncultured bacterium, assembly GCA_903866395.1. Taxonomy (GTDB): domain Bacteria; phylum Pseudomonadota; class Gammaproteobacteria; order Burkholderiales; family Burkholderiaceae_E; genus SYIM01. The sequence goes on along the minus strand of CAIPNM010000390.1, from coordinate 20,259 downwards.
GTTCAGGACATCAGAGTGGGCGGCCGCCAGGCAAGTTCCCAGTATCAGTTCACGCTACAGGCCGATGAGCTCGAAGAGCTCCGCGAGTGGGAGCCCCGGGTCCGACGCGCCTTCGGCCGGCTACCTGAGCTGGTGGATATTGACAGCGACGTCCAGGACCGGGGCCGACAGACCGCGCTGGTACTCGATCGCGATGCGATCGCACGTCTGGGTCTATCGGTTCGCGCAATCGATGCCACGCTCAACAATGCCTTCGGTCAGCGCCAGGTAGGCGTGATCTACAACCCGCTCAACCAGTATCGCGTGGTGCTGGAACTCGCGCCTGAATTTACGCAGAGCCCGGAGACCCTCAAGTCGCTGATCTTCATTTCGAGCACTGGCGAGCGGATCCCGCTCACCGATTTCGCCCGGATCGAGGAATCGGCCGCACCGCTGTCGGTGTCGCATCAGTCGGGTACGCCGGCATCGACCATCAGTTTCAATCTCGCACCGGGGGTGTCGCTGTCGCAGGCGAATGAAGCGATTCGCGACGCCATGCTCACGCTGGGCGCACCCGCCTCGATCCGCGGCACGCTGCAGGGGACCGCACGCGCGTTTGCCCAATCGCTCGACAATCAGCCGGTGCTGATTCTGGCTGCGATCATCGCCATCTATCTGGTGCTCGGCATTCTTTATGAAAGCTTCATCCATCCGATCACGATCCTCTCAACGCTCCCCTCGGCCGGTGTGGGCGCGCTGCTTGCCCTGAAATGGTTCAATACCGAGTTCTCTGTGATCGCGCTGATCGGCGTCATTCTGTTGATCGGCATCGTGAAGAAAAACGCCATCATCATGATCGACTTCGCCATCTCGCGGCAGCGCCGCTCGCGCCTGGGCCCCGGCGCCGCCATGTATGCGGCCGCCCGAACGCGACTGCGGCCCATCATGATGACCACGGCAGCCGCGCTTTGCGGCGCCATCCCGCTCGCCATCGGCACGGGCGACGGTGCGGAACTCAGGCAGCCGCTGGGCATTTCAGTGCTGGGGGGGCTGGTGCTGAGCCAGGTCCTCACGCTCTACACGACACCCGTGGTGTACGTGGGCATCGATCGGCTGCGGATCGCTGCGGGCCGCTTTGCCGCACACATGGCCGCACGCATGGCGGCCTTGCGACAACGCGCCCGCCCTCGCGCCCCGGAGGCCGGCGCGGCGGAGAAGCCTCATGCGCTGTGATCACACGACCCACCACCGCGTGTTTCTGGTAACACTCAACCGCGGTCTGCGCGTTGCTCGCGGGGCGTTAGCCCTGCTCGCCGTGGGTTTCCTGGCAGGCTGCGGGCTCACCACGCCCCCGCCCCTCAACGCCCCGCAACCGCTTCGTGAATTACCCGCAGATTTCCGGCATGCAGCACTACTCAAGCCTGCCGCGGAGCGTGTCGCCGTTGCGCGTGACTGGTGGACCCTCTACGGGGACGATGTGCTCAACGCGCTGCAGCAGCGGCTCCCCAACGGTAACCAGAGTCTAGCTGCCAGCATGGCCCAGGTCCGGATCGCGCAGGCCGCCATCGATGCCAGCCGGTCAGCGCTCTTCCCCGGTGCGGGCGTCGGCGTCTCCGCCACCCGCAACGACAGCGGCACCACCTCGATCGGCCCCTCCTTGTCGGTCAACTGGGAGCTGGATCTTTTTGGCCGACTGAGCCAGCAGGTGGACGTCGCACGGGCTCGGCTGGAAGCAAACGAATTCGATCTCGAGGCGCTCCGGCTGTCGCTACAGGCCACGCTCACACAAACCTGGCTCTCTCTTCGCGCCGTGCAGACGCAGTCAGCGCTTTTCGACGATACAGTCCAGGCCTACCAGCGCTCACTTCAGATGACCCAGGATCGCTATCGAGTGGGGATTGTGCCGGCCACCGACGTTGCTCAGGCCCAGACGCAGCTCAAGAGCGCCCAGGCGCAGGTCGCAGAACTGTCAGGCAGCCGCGCGTTGCTGGAGAACGCGCTCGCAGTGCTGGTGGGTGAGATGCCCGTTGCAGTCAGCGTGAGCGCCGCCCGGGGCCTGCCTGAGCCGCCCGAGGTGCCGCTGCAGCTGCCGGCCGAGTTGCTGCGCCGTCGCCCTGACATTGCCGCGGCCGAAAAGCGCGCCGTGGCAGCGGCCGCGCAGGTGGGCGTCACGGCCACTGCTTTTTTCCCGACCCTCACGCTGGGGGCAAGCAGCAGTCTGCGCGCGAGCACGCTTGCCGACCTGATCGCCGTGCCCCCCCTCGCGTGGACGATCGGTCCCAGCCTCGCGCTCGCTGCCTTCGATGGCGGTGCGCGCAAAGCAGCGGTCGACAGCGCGCGGGCGACGCTCGAGCAGGCCTCAGCGCAATATCGGCAGACAGTGCTCTCAGCCATGCAGGAGGTGGAGGACAACCTTGCACTCAACGCTGCGCTCAAGCGACAGACCGAGCTCCTCGCCGAATCGCTGATCGAGGCACGCCGTGCGCTCGAGCTCACGCTTAACCAATATCGCGCGGGCACTGTCAGCTATCTGAACGTGGTGGCGGCGCAGACCACCGCTTTGTCCGTCGAACGAAGCCTGCTTGATGCGCGCAGTCGCAGGCTGACCGCCACCAACCAGCTGCTGAAAAATCTCGCAGGCGGCTGGGGACGACCAGGAACCTCTCCGCCATGACCGCTGATACCCGCTCTCCTTCAACAATCGCCTGGCTTGGCGTCGCCGAGGGTGCCGCGCTCATCCGCGCGCGTGAACTCTCGCCGGTTGACTGGACGCGAGCGCTTCTCGAACGCATCGAGGGCACTGGCCAGCCGATCGACGCGTTCCTCCATGTCGCCGCCGATTCGGCGCTCGCTCGCGCGCAGGCGGCCGAGGACCAGCTGGCGGCCGGTCACGACCTGGGGCCACTCCATGGCGTGCCCTGCGCGATCAAAGACATCATTGCCACCGCCGACATGCCCACCACGGCGCACTCCCGGCTCCTGATCGGGCATCAGCCCGCAGCCGATGCCACCATCGTGAGCAGGCTGCGACAGGCGGGAGCCGTGTTGCTGGGAAAGACGGCCACGCATGAATTCGCGCACGGCGGCCCCTCCACGGATCTGCCCTGGCCGCCAGCGCGAAACCCGTGGAATCTGGCGCATTTCAGTGGCGGTTCAAGCAGTGGTTCCGGCGCAGCGCTCGCGGGGGGCCTCGCCCCCGCCGCGCTGGGGACCGACACGGGTGGTTCGATCCGGATTCCAGCGGGACTGTGCGGTGTAACGGGTCTGAAACCCACCTACGGTCGCGTCAGCCGGTCTGGCATCTACGCGCTTTCTCCCGCGCTCGATACGGCAGGCCCCATGGCGCGCAGCGCACACGACTGCGCGCTCCTGCTGCAGGCCATCGCCGGACATGATCCGGGCGATCCCGCCAGCGCTCGCGCGCCCGTCGTTGATTTCGCTGCGGCGCTGCTGGGGCATCTGAAAGATATTCGTATTGGCGTTCCGCGCCACTTTTTCGAGTCCGACCTGCGGGCCCACCCGGAGGCGGCCGCTGCACTGGCCCGCGCACTCGACGTCTTCAGCAGTCTGGGGGCCCGTATTGAACCGGTCACGCTTGCCCCCATGATGGACTACGGCGATGTCCGGGTGCTGATACAGGAAGCGGAAGCGTTCGCCATTTATCACTCGGTCCTGCGCGAGGATGCGGGCCGGTTCGGGCAGGACTTCCTCGGCCGCGTGCTGCCTGGCTGTCTGGTGCCTGCATTCGCACAGTCTCAGGCTCACCGCAAACGGCGAATGCTGGTTGAGCAGATGGCCCGCGTGCTGCAATCGGTTGATGCGCTGATCACGGTCGGCTCGGGCCCTGCCCCGCGCTTTGATGCGCGCGAAACGCACGGCTTTCTCTATGGGCTCTGGAGCGACAAGCCCAATCTGCTTGCGCCCTTTTCAGTCACGGGTTTCCCTACGCTATCGGTATGCAACGGCTTCGCCACCAACGGCTTACCCACCTCGATGCAGATCGCGGGCCGCGCCTGGGACGATGCCACCGTGCTGCGAATCGGCGATGCCTTTCAGCGAGTCACCGACTGGCACCAACGCCATCCCTCAGACCCAGTCCACCCGGGGCCTGTGAGCCTCGCGCCTCCCGAGCCCGCAGAAGCCGTGGACGCACCGACCATTGCCTGGGCCGATGCATGCATGGCTCACGCCGATCTCAGGCTCACGCCTGCCCAGCGCTCGCTCGTGTTGCAGGCAGCACCTCGCGTCAAGCGCATGATCGCGCGACTAGGTTCACTGGCGGACCGCAGCATCGAACCCGCCGCGGTATTCCGGCTGGATCAGACGTGAGACGGATTCACGCCTCTGCCAGCCTTCGCGTTCACACGCTGCCTTCCACCATCACCTCGATCAGCTTGGTCCCCGGCCGCGCAAACGCCGATTGCAGCGTCTGAGCGAGCGTGGCGGGATCGCTCACCCGGATAGCCTCGAGCCCCAGCGATCGGGCGAGCCCGACAAAATCGACCGACGGATCAGTGAAGTCCATGCCCACAAACTCGCGGCTGCCGTGAAACGACAACAGTCGCTGCTTGATGATCCGATAGCCGCCATTGTTGATGAGCACCACATTCACCGGCAGACGATGATGCGCGGCGGTCCAAAGCGCCTGAATCGTGTACATGGCGCTGCCATCACCGGTGAAACACACCACCGGCCTGTCGGGATTGGCAAGGCTCGCGCCCACCGCACCAGGCAGTCCCCAGCCGATCCCGCCTGAGGCGAGCCCGTGAAATCCGTAGCGATCACGATAGGGAAGGAGTGCGGGCACCAGCGGCGCCGCTGTGAGCGCCTCCTCCACAAAAATCGCGTTCTCGGGTAGCGCCTCAACCGTCTTCAATAGCAGCCAATCAGGATCGATCGGTGTCTGCGCGGCCTTCGCCTCGATTGTCTGAACCAGCGCGCGCCGGCGGGCACTCCAGTTGTCGGTCTTGATCGCTTCAATGCGGCGCGCAGCGGTGTCCGCGAGCGTTGCCCCACCCGCCTCTTTCAGGAGCGACGTGAGCGCCGCAAAGGTTTCCCGAACATCGGCGCGGATGGCGATTTCGACCGGGTAATTTTTGCCGATATCCCAATCAATGAGGCCCACCTGAACGATGGGCATTCCGTCGGGTAGCGGATCCACCGGGCTGTCCACCGACATTCGGAGCGGATCGGTGCCAAATGCAATCAGCAGATCATAGGCCGACAGCACCTGTCTGACCTTGGGCTGACTGCGCGACAGGGCACCGATGAAGCACGGATGCTCCGACGGGAAATGCGCCCCGAACGGAATGGTCTGCTGGAGCACCGGGCAGCCGATCGTCTGCGCGAAATCAGCGGCTTCCGAGAGTGCATTGCTTGAGACGAGTTCGTCGCCAACAATCATGACCGGCCGCTTGGCCGCGAGGATTCGCTGCGCAAGCCGCATCAGCGCGTTGTCGTTCGGTCGCACTGCTGAATCAATGTCGGTGCGCGCCCCCAGATCGAGCTCGGCCTCGGCGTTGAGAATGTCACCCGGCAAGGAGATGAAGACCGGGCCCATGGGCGGCGTTCGCGCGATCTTGGCCGCCCGCCGAACGATGCGCGGCAGATCTTCCAGGCGGGTCACTTCGATGGCCCACTTCACGAGCGGCTCAGCCATGCGAACCAGCGAATCGTAAAGAAGGGGCTCGCGCAGACCGTGCCCCTGCTCCTGCTGACCCGCAGTGAGGATCATGGGCGTACGGGTGAACTTGGCCCCAAATAGCGCCCCCATCGCATTGCCCAGACCGGGGGCTACATGCACATTGGCAGCCACCAGTTGCCCCGACGCGCGGCTAAACCCATCGGCCATGGAGACCACGACGCTCTCCTGCATGGCCATGACGTAGGTGAGCGAAGGATGCTCGGCGAGCGCATGCATGATCGGCAATTCGGTGGTGCCCGGATTGCCAAACAGATGTGTAATGCCTTCGTCCTGAAGCAACGCCAGAAAAGCCGAACGCCCTGAGATTCGCGCCATCACTGATCCCTCCTTCACGCCGATTGCGCCACCCGCCGCGACAACACTCGTACCGGAATGCCGCTTCCGAGCACGCTGGCAGCACCCGCGGCGGCGCGCTGCGCCGGGTGCTCGTTCAGCCAGCCCGCGAGCTGCCCGTTGGCGCCACCCTGCGCAATGATGGGCTGCAGCACCGGCGCCATGGGCGGCAACTGCACCGAGGTGTTGCGAGTGAGGTTTCGCGCCTCGCCGGTTGCGAAATTCACTTCGATCTCATCACCATTTGACACCCAATCGGCGGGCTCGCCACCACCGGTGAGTACCGGTAGGCCCTTGGAGATGGCGCCCCGCATTGCCTTGTAGGGCATGGACCCACACACCACGCCCATGCCGAGTGCCGCCATGGCAATGAAGCCTTGTATGTGCGGCTTGCCGCAACCGAAGTCGGCGCCGGCCACCACCAGGTCACCGCGCGCGACGCGGCTGGCGAATCCAGGATCGATCGGCTCAAACAGGTGGGGGATCAATTCAGCCGGATCGGTGATGCGACCGATCGCGTACTTGAAGGCCATCACGCCTTCATCAAGGGGGATGCTGTCACCAAACACATGCGCGCGGCCGCGCCGGATGAGGGAGGGCGTCATTGCGAGGCTCCTGATGCAACCAGTGGTTCGAGTTCGCGAGGGTCAGCAAGACAACCTGCCACCGCCGAGGCGGCTACGGTGATGGGCGAGGCAAGATAAATCTCACCGTCATGCGCGCCGAAGCGTCCGGCATGATTGGTGGCCGCTGTCGCAACCGACACCTCACCCGGCCCAAGCGGCGCCATCATGCCGCCCGCACAGGGCCCACAGCCCGGAGGCAGCAGCATGGCGCCTGCGTCGACAAAGACCTGGGCCAGACCGTCATCGGCCAACCGGCTGGCGGTCGCGGCTGTGCCGGGGACCACGAACATTCGAACATGGTCAGCAATTTTGCGGCCCTTCAACACCTGTGCGGCAGCGGCAAAGTCTTCATACATGCCCGACCCGCAGGCACCAATCGTGGCGTGATCAATCGGCTGACCGGCCACACGCGACAGCAGTTCGGCACGATCAGGCCCACCCGGCAACGCCACCTGGGGCTTGACCGCCGACAGATCGAAACTGATACGAGCTTCGTAGGGCGCGTTGGCGTCGCTCAGGAAGTCGGGCGCACCGCTGACATCGATTCCTGGCGGATCACCGTCAAAAAGCACGTTGGCCACGCCCATTTCGGTGATGGAATTGCAGAGTGCCACGCGCGCCGCGAGATCGAGCGAGGCGAGCCCCGGCCCGCCAAACTCCACCACCCGGTAGTCGTACTGCACGCCCCAGCGCCCATCTGCAAAGCCCTGTGCGAGCAGGAAGCCGACATCACGCGGATGGGCCCCGCCCGCGAGTGCACCCTGCAGATCGATCCGTAGCGTGTGGGGCACGGTGGTCCAGAGGCTTCCGGTGGCAAGCACTGAAGTGACCTCGGTTCCCGCCGCCATGGCAAGCGCACCCGCCGCGCCAAAATTCGTGCAGTGCATGTCGTAGCAGAAGAGGAACATACCTGGTCGGATCAGCCCAGCCTCGATCGGAAAGATATGGCCATGGCCACCACGGCCAGCGTCATACAGGGCACCCACGTTCCAGGCGCGGGCGATGGCTCGAATGTTGCGGCCACGCTCCACCGCACGCTGCGAACCGTAGGCAACCTCGTGATCGGTCACGAACACGACCTTTTGCGGATCGATCACGCTGCCGTAGCCAAGCGCGTGGAGTTCGCGGTAGGCAGTCTCGACAAAACCGTCGTGGATGATGACAAGCTCGGGAACCGGATAGACCACTTCGCCGGGCGCGACATGAGCCAGGCCACTTGCCCGCGCGAGCATTTTCTGCACCGCGGTCATTGGAACAGCCGATCGAGAGGGGGACGGTGGAAGCGACACGCGGGGTCTCCTGCAGAGGGCACGGCGGGTCTCGAGTTCGGCAGGCGATTTCAGGGGCCGCAGCGAATCCGGGAACGTTCGCTCCGATTATGACAAACTGTCCGGAGGAGGAACCCTGACATGAGCATTCTGCAAAATCTTGGACGATCGGCCGCGCTCGCTGCACTGGCCGCCACGCTGGTCGGCCATCCCGCTGGCGAGCTGCAGGCGCAGGCCTTTCCCACCAAACCCATCACCTTCGTCGTGCCGTTTCCAGCTGGCAATGCGTCTGATGTGGCCGCGCGCGCGCTGGGCGAAGAACTCGCCAGGCGCCTCGGCCAACCGGTGGTGGTCGAAAACAAGACCGGCGCCACAGGCACCATCGGCGCGTCGTTCGTGGCCAAGTCTGCGCCCGACGGTCACACGCTCCTCATGACCTCCACGTCTTTTGCGATCAGCACCGCGCTGGTGGCCAATCTGCCATATCGGCCACTGCAAGACTTCGAGCCCGTCCTTCAGGTGGGGGGCAGCGGCGGCATGCTGCTGCTCGTGGCACCCGACTCGCCCGCCAAAACGCTCGCCGAGTTCATCGATCTCGCGCGGCGCAATCCCGGCAAACTCAACTATGCGCATGTGGGTCGCGGCACGATCCAGCACCTCACCATGGAGGTGTTTCTGTCCATGACGGGGCTGCAGATTCAGCCGGTCCCCTATAAGGGCAGCGTGCAGGCCATCACCGACATCATCAGCGGCCAGATTCAGGTGATGTTTGATTCACCCAGTTCGGCGGCCCCGTTTGTTGATAGTGGCAAGGTCCGCGCACTCACCAGCGCTGCTGACGCCCGCAGCGTCCGTCTGCCCTCGGTGTCCGCAGTGCCCGAGTCAGGCATCGCCGAGTTGCGCGACTTTAGGGTGGGTGGCTGGGTGGGCCTCCTTGCCCCCGCACGAACTCCCGAAGCGGTGGTCAAGCGGGTCAATGAAGAGCTGGGCGCAATCATGAATGCGCCAGCCATGAAGCAGCGCCTGCTACAGGCAGGGCTAGAAGTCGTCCCTGCGCACTCGCCTGCTCAGTTCGGGCAGTTTCTGCAGGCCGACATGGCCAGGTGGCAGGCCGCGGCCACTGCCGCAAAGATTCCGAAGGAGTAAGGTGGCGCGCCCCTGCGATCTGAGCGCCACGGAGGCGCGTCAGCTGATCGGCCGTAAAGCGCTCTCGCCGGTTGAACTGCTGGAGAGCTGTATCGCGCAGATCGAGGCGGTGAATCCAGCCGTCAATGCGGTGGTCACCACCGCCTATGAGCGGGCACGGGATGAAGCGCGACAGGCCGAGCGGCAGGTCATGGCGGGCGGCCCACTGGGCCTCCTGCATGGTCTGCCGATCGGCATCAAGGACCTGGCCGAAACCGCCGGCATTCGCACCACCCACGGTTCTTTGCTCTACCGCGATCATGTGCCGGTCGCCGATGATCCGGTGGTGAGTGCGCTTCGCCAGGCCGGTGGCATTGTCCTCGCCAAAACCAACACGCCCGAATTCGGCGCCGGCGCCCACACCCATAACGCTGTGTTCGGGGTCTCGCGCAATCCGTTCGATCTCGCCAGAACCTGCGGCGGCTCGTCGGGAGGCTCAGCGATCGCCCTGGCCACCCACATGATGCCACTTGCCCACGGCTCGGACACTGGCGGAAGCCTCCGCCTGCCCGCTGCGTTCAATGGCATCGTTTCACACCGCCCAAGCGCTGGCGTGGTGCCCTCGATCACGCGCGAGATCGCGCTGAGCTTTCTCGAGGTGGAGGGCCCCATGGCGCGCTCGGTGGCCGATTGTTCGCTCATGCTAGCGGCCATGGCCACGCGAAATCGCGACGACCCGATGGCCTACCCGCTCGATCCCGCGCAGTTTGTATCGCTGGACCCGATCGACCTGTCAGGCCTGAGGGTGGCGGTCAGCGATGATCTGGGCTGCGCACCAACATCACAGGCGGTCAGGCGAACCTTCCGTAGGCGAGTCGAACGATTCGCGCCCGCATTCAGGCGCCTTACCTGGCTCACGCCGCAGCTCGATGATGCACTCGATGTGTTCTGGCGGCTGCGCGGCGCCTACATGCTTGCCAAGCATTCAGAGCGATTCGAACGCCATGAAGCGCAGTTGGGTGCAAACGTGCGGGGCAACATGCTGGCCGCTCAGCAGATGGACCTCACACGCATGGCCATCGCGCACCGCGATCAGCTGCGTCTCTATCGCGCGTTTCAGCGCCTGTTCGATGAAATCGACGTGTTGATCGCGCCAACCGTCACCGTCTTTCCCTTCGCGTTTGATCAGCCCCATCCCACCGAAATCGATGGCGCACCCATGGCCAATTATGTTCACTGGGCCGGTCTCACCTCGGCGCTCACGGTCGTAGGAAATCCGGTGACTGCATTGCCCTGCGGGCTAGACCCGACCGGCATGCCGTTTGGCATCCAGGTGATCGGGCCGAGCCACGGGGATCGCTTCACCCTGGGCGTTGCGCACGCGCTCGAGCAGCTGTTCAGCCAGGATACGGAGCTTAAGCAACCCGTGCCCGCGCTGGCTCGATCGCCAAAGAACGCTTAGGCTGCAACAGTCCGGGGCCAGCGCGCGGCTGGGCCAACCTGCGCGCGGCCCGTCCTAGCCTCAGGTGCGCGGCAGTGTCACACCCTGCTGGCCCTGATACTTCCCTCCCCGGTCACGATAGGAGGTATCGCACACCTCGTCGGACTCGAGAAAAATCACCTGCGCGCAGCCCTCGCCTGCGTAGATCTTGGCGGGCAGTGGCGTGGTGTTTGAGAACTCGAGCGTGACATGGCCTTCCCACTCGGGCTCAAGCGGCGTCACGTTGACGATGATGCCGCAGCGCGCATAGGTGGACTTGCCCAGACAGATGGTGAGCACCGACCGTGGAATACGGAAATATTCCACCGTGCGCGCGAGCGCGAATGAGTTGGGCGGAATGATGCACACATCACCCTTGAAATCAACGAAGGACTTTTCGTCGAAGGCCTTCGGATCAACGATGGTCGAGTTGATGTTGGTGAAGATCTTGAATTCGTTTGCGCAACGGAGATCGTAGCCGTAGCTAGAGGTGCCGTAGGAAACGATTCGCTTACCATTGACTTCCCGTACCTGCCCCGGCTCAAATGGCTCGATCATGCCCTGCGCGGCCATGCGGCGAATCCATAGATCGGCTTTGATTGTCATGAGCGGCTCCGAAAAAAGGGCGGCCGATCCGGGATGAATCCAGGACGTTCGGCAAGACCGCGCATTGTAGAGTCCTCAGCCACCGCCCCGCTGGGTATGCCGATCAAACCGCTCGATCCAGGCCCTCGCAGCCGCGGCCGATGCGGGCAGATAGTCAAATTCCAGCTCTAGTTGCTGGATGCGGAGGAGCGCAATCTGGCGGGGTTCGAGCACACGCCAGCGAAGCGTCAAGGTGACGCCATCCGCCTCTACGGTCGCGGCACCCACCACGCCAGGCCGGGCAGCCGGCAGGGCGCCCGGCGCCACCATTGCCGGATCGCAGCCGCAGAGCTCACCCAGCCAGCGTTTGAGGTCGGCCGGCGTGCAGGCCATGATTCTGTGGTCACCGAAATCAGGCATGAATGAGGGCTCCGGATCAAGCTTCGCCTGGGCCTCCCTCGACGAGGTAAGCCAGGCGCGTTGGCGCAACTCGCCTCAACCGCCTGCGATGGGCGGCCAGATGGCGAGCGTCTCACCCTCGACGAGCACGCGCGAGGCGCGCTCACTGGGCTCGACATAGCGGCCATCGATCAGCACCAGATGGACCAGCTTCGCGGGCAAGGAAAAACGCTCGATCACCTGTTGCACGGTCGTGCCCTCGGGCACTTCGAAGCTCACGATGTTGCCTTCACGCACGTTGCCGTCTACCTGCGCGGGCAGGTGGTCGGCAAGCATGGCGAACAGCTTGAAGGTAATGCGCATGCGAGGGGCGCCCGTGGCGGGTCAGGCGCGCGCCGAGCCGCGCGCGCGGCCCTGCCACTGGCCCTGTGCCTGAGCGGTGGCGAGGTAGGCCTCCATCAGACGGTTGGGATCGCGCATGAGTTCGTCTTTCCAGGTGCCGAGCTTGACCCGGCCTTCCACCAGGTTACGAAGCACGCCCACATGCTCGGTCATTCCCAGGCTGTTACAGCCCACCATGACGTCATCCTTGAATTCAAGCCGCAGATGGCGAAAGCGCGCTTCATCGGTCACTTCAACATGATCACCGCCCGGCACGCCCTGCCATTGACCGAAGGAGGTGGAGACGAGACCCAGCGTATCAAGAACATTAATCTGCGTGACGCCACGGGACGCGATCCGCTTGCCCGCCATGTTGAGGGCCGCCACATAAGCCTGATCGACCGCGTTGGGCTGGATCGCCGACACGATGGTGGTGTCACTTGCAACGTCGAACGCCTCGGCGCAATCACCGGCCGCATACACGCCCTCGACCGAGGTCTGCTGATGCTCGTCGGTAAGCACGCCCTGAAGGCAACGGATAGGCGTATTCGACAGGAATCCGATATTGGGTCGTACACCGGTAGCTTGAATCACCAAATCGAACTCTTCCGAGGTACCGCCCGAGAAGCGCGCACGTAGCGGCGAGGCGGGCTCGAGCGCCTCGACCCGCGTACCGGTCAACACGCGTACACCCTTTTGTTCACACCAGTTCTTGATCAGGCCGCCCGCCACCGGACCCATCATGCGCGGCACCATGCGATCACCCATTTCCACCACGGTGAGCTTCACACCACGCTGGGCAAGCGCTTCGAGAATAATGCAGCCGATGAAGCCCGCGCCCATCTGCAGTACGCGCGCGCCCGGCTTGGCGAGCTGCAGGATATTGCGCGCATCATGCATGGTCCAGCAGGTTTGAACGAACGGCGAATCGAGCCCGGAAATGGGGGGCTTCACCGGCACCGAACCGGTTGCGATCAGGCAGCGGTCGTAGTCAAACTGCTGGCCGTCAGAGAGCGACACGCGGCGCGCTGCGGTATCAATGGCGGTCACGCGGCCCTGCGCCTGAGTGATGCAGAGCTGGTCGAAGTGATCAGCGCTTTTACGCAGATAGGTGCCTGATTCGTCGATGTTCCCCACCAGCAGGTAGGGGATGGCCATGCGTGAGTAGGGCGGCACCGGCTCGTCACCGATCAGTACGATGGTATCGCTTGGGCGATGCTTGCGAATGGTTTCCGCGGCCACGACGCCGGCCGGGCCATTTCCGATGATCACGTGTTTCATCGCGGTGCTCCGTCAATCAAAGGGCTGGAACCACAGGGCTGGAATGAATCGGGCGACCCGCAGGTCGCCCGATAGGCTACATGGTGAGCGCGAGCCCGATGCAACCGGGCCTCGCACCCACGAACCCGCCTACAGGCCGAGCCGCGAACGTGTCTCGGCAGTCAGCCGGCCTTCGGTATCCCAGCCACGGACCTTGTAGTACTCGGGCAGCATCTTGTCGATACCGCTCACCAGTCCCTTGGCGGGGCCCACCTTGGCGGGCTCGGACTTGAGTCGCGGCGGCAGGTCGTCATCCTTACGGGTGAAGCCTGCGCGGTTGTTGAAGTCGCGCTCCAGGTTCCAGATGCGCTCACCCACCACGTTGAGGTTTTCCAGCGTGAAAGCATCATCGCAGGCTGCCTGCAGTTGCGGCGCGAGGTCGGCGAGCGTCCAGGCAAACGTGGTGAACACGCAGGTGCCCGATGAATCGAACACCGCGGTGGCGTCCTGGAACGCCTTCACCAATTCGGGCTTGCCGTCGGTAGCGAGCGGGTCGGTCTTCACCGGAATACCGAGGATCTCGGAGGCCACGGTGTAGGAGCGCAGGTGGCAGGCGCCGCGGTTAGAGGTGGCGTAGGTCAGGCCCATGCCCTGGATGCCGCGCGAATCATAGGCCGGGAACTCCTGGCCTTTGACCGACATGGACAGATCCGGGCGGCCGTACTTGGCGGTGAGGCGCTTGGAGCCCTGCCCCAGTTCCTTGCCGAAGCCTTCGCCGCGAGCAGTCATTTCGGCAGCCCGGCAGAGTGCGTCGGCCGAACCGAACTTGAGATCGATTCCGATCTGCTCCTGGGTAATGAGGCCCAGGTCGTAGAGTTCCATGGCCGCGCCGAGCGTAGCGCCAAATGAAATCGGGTCCATGCCGTCTTCGTTGCAAAGCAGGTTGGCATATTGCAGGGCCTCGAGATCGTCGACCCCCGGAGCCGCTCCCAGGGCCCAAGCGGCTTCGTATTCCAGGCCACCCGATGCACCCCAGTATTCGGGCTTGTTCACGACCGAGAAATGCTTTTCGTCGATCTTGGAGATGCGACCGCAGGCGATGGTGCAGCCAAAGCACGCCTGGTTGGTGACCAGATGCGACTTGCCATCGGGGCGCTTGGCGAGCATGGCTTCGGCAGAGATCTTGCTCGCACCTTCGAACTGCACGTCGCGGTGATTGCGCGTGGGCAGCGACCCGGTTTCATTGATGACATTCATCAGCACCTGCGTGCCATAGGTGGGCAGGCCCTGGCCGGTGACCGGATGGTCGTGCAGGATTTTTTTCTTCTCGGCCGTGACCTTCATGAAGGCCTTCGCATCGCGGATGTTGCCCACACCCTTGGTGCCACGCACGGCGATGGCTTTGAGGTTCTTGGATCCCGCCACCGCGCCCACGCCCGAGCGACCCGCCGCGCGATGGAGATCGTTGACCACTGCGGCAAACAGCACCAGATTTTCGCCGGCCCGCCCGATCGAGGACACGCGGGTGAGCGGATCCTGGAGCTCTTTCTTGAGTGTTTCCTCGGTGTGCCAGACCGTTTTGCCCCACAGGTGGGCGGCGTCGCGCAGCTCGGCCTTGTCATCGACGATGGAGAGATACACCGGCTTGGCGGATTTGCCCTCGACAATGACCATGTCCCAGCCAGCCATCTTGAGCTCAGCGCCCCAGTAGCCACCCGAATTGGAACAGGCGATGGCGCCAGTGAGCGGCCCCTTGGTGATGACCGAGTAGCGGCCACCCGTGGAGGCCATGGTGCCGGTGAGCGGACCCGTGGCCCAGATCAGCTTGTTGTCAGGCGACAGCGGGTCAACCTTCGGGTCGACCTCATCAACGAAGTATTTGGTGGCAAGGCCGCGCTGGCCCAGATAGTCGCGGGCCCAGTCCATGCGCAGCGGCTCGCTGGTGCAGGTGCCTTGGGTGAGATTGACTCGTAGAATTTTTCCAGCCCATGACATGGTCGTGTACTCCTTATGCGGCGGTCTGGTTGCCGAGCTTGTCGGCCCACTGCTTCATGCGATCGAGGCCCGTCCAGCTGGCGTCGACGTAGGTGATGGCGCCGGTGGGGCAGGCCTCCGCACACGCCGGTTCGCCCCCGCAAAGGTCGCATTTCTGGACCTTGCCGGTGTCCTGCACATAGTTGACCGTGCCGAAGGGGCAGGCAATGGTGCAAACCTTGCAGCCCACACACACGTCTTCCAGGACCACCTTGGCGCCGGTGCTCGCATCGATCTTGATGGCCTCAACCGGGCAAGCGTGCAGGCACCATGCCTCGTCGCACTGGGTGCAGGTGTAGGGAACCTTGCGGCCAGTGTGATGGAAATCGAACACCTTGATGCGCGACTTCGAGGTGTTGAAGGTGCCGTAATTTTCAAAGCTGCAGGCCATTTCGCACTGCAGGCAGCCGGTGCACTTGTCCGGATTGATGTGCAGCGATTTCTGCATCCGTGTCTCCGTCCGATAAAGGGGCGCCCGCTGGGAATTAGCGGGTCTGGGTGATCCCGTCCATTCGGGCTGTTCGGGATAATACCGGCTCTGCACCGCCTTGCCTATCTGGGTGGGCGGCTTGCGCCAGCCGATCACCGCTCGGCTACACTCGCCACTCGTATCGGCCTGATCGCTCCGGCCGAGATTTTGCCCCCACTCTGTCAGGCACCCTGCCGTGAATCAGCCCGCTTCCGCAGCGTCCGCTTCGGACACCCCGATCGACTCGATTGATTCGCTGATGGCCGGTTTCGGTCGCCACGATTACATCTGCGACCGCAGGCTTGCCACCGTCGCGTTTCTGTCGCTGCGCATGAAACGTCCGCTTCTGCTGGAGGGCGAAGCGGGTGTGGGCAAAACCGAACTCGCCAAAACGCTGGCTGCCATGCTGCAGGCGCCGCTCATCCGTCTGCAATGCTACGAGGGCCTTGATATCGCTCAAGCCGCGTACGAATGGAATGTCTCGCGGCAGCTACTTGAAATAAGGCTTGCGGAAGCATCGGGCCCGATCGATGCGCCGCGGATCGCACGCGATCTCTACCGGCGCGAGATGTTGATCGAGCGCCCGCTTCTAAAGGCCCTGCTATCGCCAGTGCCAGCGGTCCTGCTGATTGATGAACTCGACCGTGCCGACGAACCCTTCGAAGCGTTTCTTCTGGAGATGCTGGGCGAAAATCAGATCACCATCCCCGAGCTGGGAAGCCTGCAGGCGCTGCATCCGCCGCACGTGGTGATCACCTCCAATCGCACGCGCGAATTGCGCGATGCGCTCAAGCGTCGCTGCCTCTACCACTGGCTCGACTATCCCGATACTGAGCGTGAGTTCGAGATCGTGAGGCGCCGTGCTCCGGAGGCCGCCGCATCGCTCAGTCGTCAGGCGGTCGAGTTTGTGCAACGGGTCCGCGCAATGGCGCTCTTCAAACCCCCCGGCGTGGCCGAGACCATTGACTGGGTGCGTGCGCTGCAGGCGCTTGATGCGGTGGCGCTCGATCGCGAGCGGGTTGACGCCACGCTCGGCGTGCTCCTCAAGAACCAGGAAGATATCGACCGGGTGAGCTCGGACGCGCCGTTGTCTGTGCCTCCGCCCGCCTGATCCGCGCGCCTGCAATGACCTCGACCGCGCCCGCCGCGTCAGGTGAACTGGTCCGCAACCTGATGATCTTTGTGCGACTGCTGCGCGAGGCGGGCCTGCGCGTGGGGCCTGAACGGGCGCTGGTCGCTACCGAGGCGTTGGCGATTATCGGTATCGAACAGCGCGAGGATGTGCGCAGCGCACTGGCCGGCGTGCTGGTCGATGCCCCCGAGCATCGGCCGGTGTTCGATGCGCTCTTCGACGCCATATTTCAGCCTGGTCTCATGGAGCAGGCGCTGCTGGGGCGCGCCGGTGAAGCGGTTCCCGGTGCGGCCAGCCGCTCGGCACCCCACATGCCCGCGGGCAATGATCCCGAGGGCGACTCGTCCTCGCTCCGGTTTGCAGCGAACCAGCGAGTGGCACGTGCGCTCGCAAGCCTGCGCGCAGCGCGTGCGGCAGCACCGGTCACGCCGACCGAGGCTAGGGAGCGCTCAGGCGGTTATTCCCGTGACGAGCAATTGCGCACCACCGATTTCCGCGCCATGACGGTCGAGGAATTCAACGACGCGGCCGAACGGGCCGCCCTGCTTGCCCGCAATCTGCCCGAGGAACGTACGCGTCGATCGCGTCCTGCTCGACGCGGTGCGCCCGACCTGCGAGCAAGCCTGCGGCGCGCAGCGCGCTCGCCACTTGCCATCGAACTGCTGCGGCGCGAACCGCGGTGGCGAGCGCAGACGCTCGTGCTCCTCCTTGATGTCTCGGGCTCGATGCAGCGCTATGCGCGCCTGATGCTGCACTGGGCCCATGCGCTCACCGCCGCTGACCCACGCACCGAGACACTCGCGCTGGGAACCCGTCTCACGCGAATCAGCCGCAGGTTGCGGCACCGTGACCCCGATGAAGCGGTACGAAGCACGCTCGCCGACATCATCGACTGGGGTGGTGGCACCCGGCTGGGCAGCTGCCTCGCGTCATTCAACACGCTCTGGGCGCGGCGGCTGCTGGGCTCACGCACCACCGTGCTGTTGCTGACCGACGGGCTGGACCGCGAGGACAGCACGCTGCTCGCGGCAGAGGCTGCGCGGCTGCGCCGTCATGCGCGTCGCGTGATCTGGCTCAATCCGCTTCTGCGCTTTGAGGGCTTCGAGCCCCGCGCAGCCGGCGTTCGCGCACTGCTTCCTTCGGTCGATGCGATGCTGCCCGTCCATAACCTGAAGAGTCTCGAGCGCCTGCCCAGCGCACTCGCAGCTCCGGCCAAACTTCAGTTACGCAGACCGAACAGCGTCGCACCGTCATCAGCGCAATAGCGCCTGACCTCCACGCCATACGCAGCAGACAGCCGGGCAGCCTGCAGAAGCGCGGGCGCGGATCCCCACGCAATCCGGCCCCCCGGCTCCCATAACAAGACCTGATCGGCAATCGCAAGCGCATGGTTGGGATCGTGAGTGCTCAGCACCACCGCGCGGCCGCCTTCGAGCAGCTTCCGAACCGTTGCCAGAATCGACGCCTGGCGCGCCAGATCCAGGCTGGCCGCGGGTTCATCGAGAATCAGCGCTTGCGCGTCCTGGGCAAGCGCACGGGCAATTTGGGCCAGTTGCCGCTCACCATCGGAGAGCTGAGCGAGCACGCGATCCCGCAGCCCTTCCAGCCCGAGGAGAGCAAGCGCTTCGGCCGCGCGCTCATGATCGTCGGCGGTTGCGCTGTTCCATACCCCGCGCGCAGCCACCCGGCCAAGAAGCGTCAGATGCTCTACGGTAAACGCACTCTCATCCACCGGTCGCGGCGCGGCAAAAGCCATCATCGATGCCCGCTCACGGTCAGTCATTCCCGCGAGCACTCGCCCGCCCCAACGGATGCTGCCGCCCAGCGCGGGTAACGCGCCGATCAGCGTTCTCATGAGACTGGTCTTACCGGCACCATTTGGCCCCAGTAAAACGAGGCAACGACCGCGCTCCAGCGTAAACGAGAGCGGCTCGGCAAGCGCCAGCCCGGCAGGGCCGAAACTCAATGACGCCACCTGAAGGAGTGGCAGAGCCAACTCCGGCGACCCGCGCTCCGCTAAACCCTGGGCTGATGCGGGCTCGGTCTTGACCTGACTCATCATCGATTTCCTCGACGCATGAGCAGAAACAGCACGGGCGCCCCCATGAGCGCAGCCAGCACCCCGGGCGGCAGCTCGGTCTCGCCCAAGGCGCGACAGACCGTGTCGATCATCAGCATGAACACCGCGCCCAGGAGCGCGCTTGCCGCAAGCCAGCGCGAAAACGCCGCCCCCACCAACATCCGGGCCAGATGCGGAACGATCAGTCCTACCCAGCCGATCACCCCGGCAACGGCAACGGCTGCCGACGTCGCGAGCGCCGCCAGCACGACCACCCACCGCCGTGTAAGGTGCGGAGCCACCCCCATGGCATGCGCCTCATCGTCGCCCAGCGCAAGTGCATCGATCCGCCAGCGAAGGAACGCGAGGGGAGCCAGCGCCAGCGCAAGCGCCCCGGCAAGCCCGCCGAGTGCCGCCGGGTCAACTGCACTGAAGCTCCCCATCATCCAGAAACTGATCGCGGGGAGCGACGATCGCGGATCGGCCATTGCAATGAGGGCGGAGAGGAGTGCCCCCGCGAGGCTGGAGACTGCCACGCCCGTGAGAATCAGCCCGAGCAGCCGGTCGCGCGCGGGAAGAAGCGGCCCGAGAGCAAGCACCAGCGCGATGGCCATCAACCCACCCCCGAACGCGGAGAGTTGAAGCGCCACCACCCCGGCCCCCGCAACAATGGCGAGCGCTGCCCCGAGTGCCGCTCCCGCCGACACACCCAGCAATTCGGGCGCGGCCAGCGGGTTACGAAAGGCGCGTTGCAGGCAGGCGCCCGATGCGGCGAGTGCCGCCCCCACCAGAAGCGCCGCGACCACGCGCGGCAGGCGCAACTGCCAGAACACCTGCTCGAGCATGGCATCGCGACCATGCGCGGGACCGCCCAGCGCAGCGCCAAGGAGCGCAAACACATCGCCGAGATGAAGCGGATAGCGCCCAACACCGAGCGAACCCAGGCAGAGGAGCGCGAGAGCCAGGATCAGCAGGGGCAGCGCCACCGCGCGGCCGCGCGCGCGGGGAACAGGAGGAAGCGGGTCGGGTGCGGTCATCTGGGCGACGATAGCACCGGTTTATCATCACCGCATGGACACTTCAGACGGCTCCCTGCTCTCGATCCGATTGCGCTTTAGCGATGACGCACGACTCGGCCCCGGCAAGATCGCGCTTCTGGAGGCAATCGGTCGCACCGGGACCGTCGCGGCTGCGGGTCAATCGCTCGGCATGTCGGAGCGGCGCGCAACGCTCCTGATCGAGTCGCTCACCGCCTTCTTTGGCGAACCGGTGGTGCTGATCGAACCGGGATCGGGGCGTGCGCAGGTCAGCGCGCTGGGGTCGGAATTGGTCCGTGCATTCCGGGCGGTGGAGGCCGATGCAAGGCGATCGTTCGACACGCAGTTTGCGGCCGTGCGGGCGAAGATGTCGGAGGCTGGCTGACCC
>CAIPNM010000389.1 GCA_903866395.1 uncultured bacterium | reverse complement strand
CGGGTCGGCGGACCTCGCCATGACGCGCGACTATCTTCGTTTTCTGCGTCACGAGATGGCTCGTGCAGTCGATGAAATGCTCGACTTCGATGAGGCCTATGCGCGCGTGGACTGGTCGCGGTTTCGGACCATGCCGGCATTTGATGCCGCTAACCGGCGAAATGCCTTCAACACGTTTGTACTGATGGAGCGTGAAGCGCTACAGCGCAAGTAAGGGGCGGCTTTACACTGCAAGTCAGCCCGCCACGCAGGCTTTCCTTCAGTTCCCGGGTTCGCTGTCCGACTCCTGAGCTGTGACGCAATAATGACGGGCCGCGCTCATCAGTCGCTCGGCCACGGCGGTTCGAAGCGCCTGTGGGCCAACCACCTCCACCTGTTCACCGTGCCGCAGGATGTCCATCTCGAGCTCGGCAGAGTTGGCATAGGGCACCCGTAACTCATAACGCCCGTCATCGAGCACGCGCGAACGTTGCCGTGGATGCCACACCTCGGCACGAACCCAGCGCGCCGCGTTTTCGGAAAACCGAAGGATGGCCCAGTGCAGCCCTCGCCCCCTGTAGATGCCATAGCCTTCGCCGAGAAGGCTTTCCACATCGGCCAGCGCGATTTCATGGGCGGGGCGGTCCAGCATCCGCACTTGTTCCATGGCGTCAAGCGAAAAGACGCGCAGCGAATGGCTGCGGTGGCACCAGGCATCGAGATACCAGGTGTTCCGGTAGTGCACCAGCCTTTGAGGCGATAACTGTCGCTGCGAGGATTCGCCTCGCGAACGTGTGTAGTAGGTGAGGTCCAGACGTTTTCGTTCAACCAGCGCGTGGCCAATGAGTTCGAAATTTTCGGGTGACACAGGACGCTTGAGCGCGCCCATGATCCGAACCCGCCGGCGCAGTTCGGTGCTGCTGCCGGTGGCTGAGCCCAGCAGTGAATCCAGTCGCTCGATTAACGGCTGAACATGCGGCCCCAGCAGGCCACCGCCGTCCAGATCCTGGAGCATTCGGTGCATGGTAAGTAGCGCCAACACCTCGCGGTCGTTGAACCACAGGCCGGGTAACTCATATTGCGGCCCGGCGTTGGCGTGTCCGAAACGATATCCACCGCGTTCGCGGTCAAACACAATGGGCGCGTTCAGCCGGTCGCGCAATAGCTGCAGGTCGCGCTTGAGCGTTGCGCGCGAAATCTCCAGATCGGCAAGCAGATCGTCAAAGCGCACGCAGCCGCGCTGATGAATCAGCTGATCGATCCGGTAGATGCGCTCGATGGGATTCATGAAACCAGGTTTGGAGCCACGGGCAGGGCAACCCGCTAAACTCTGCCATAACTGTACGCCAATCGTGCACCGCCCTGAATCGGCGGGCAAGCGTTTGGCTGACCACCTCCGCAGGCCGCCCGGACTTCCGCGTCATGAATGCTTCGCCCCCTTCCTCTGCGCCTGCTCCCGCTCCGATCGTTGCGCTGGCGGTCACACTCGCCGTGCAGGCGCTTGCGTCGTTTTCGCTGGCCGTGCCGTCGGTGCTTGCGCCCGCGGTGGCGAGTGAGTTCGGCATGCAGGCCCAGCACGTGGGATGGCTCGTAAGCGTCGCCTACCTGACCGCCATGCTGGCGGGGCTTACCTGCGGGGCGCTATCGCGTCGGCACGGTCCGGTTCGCATGAGCCAGTTCGCGCTGCTCGCGATGGCGTTGGCACTGGTGTGCTGCGTTTTCACGCAGGCGTGGCTGCTGCTGGTGGCTGGGGTTCTGATCGGGGTGGGTTACGGAATCCCCAATCCGACTGCGGCCGATATCCTGAGTCGCCACTCCCCTCGGGAACGACGCGGCCTGTTTTTCTCGATCAAGCAGACCGGGGTGCCAGCGGGCGTAGCCATCACCGGTGTCTTGATGCCGTTCCTCGTGGCGCTCATCGACTGGCGCTCCGGATTGCTGGTCATGGCATGTGTGCTGCTGGTCGTAGCCCTTCTGATTGGCGGCGCTCGACGAAGCCTCGATCCGCCCAGGGGACCGCAGGCAGCGCCGGCGTCGGCGGGCGAGCCTGGTGCTGGATTTGTCCGGACACTCACGGGTTCGGTCTGGCAGCCGCTTCGAATCGTCTTTGAAAATCCTGCGCTACGCAGGCTGGGCCTGGTATCGCTCGTCTATGCCTTCACCCAGGTGGTGTACCTCAGCTTTCTGGTGTCGGCGCTGAAGATCGAACATCAGATGTCGCTCGCCGCAGCGGCTGCGCTGCTGTCGGCCTCTCAGGTCGTGAGCGTGGTTGCCCGGGTGGGTTGGGGCTATGTGTCCGACCGCTGGGTGGATCCCGGTCGACTGCTAGGCCTGCTTGGATTGGGTACGTCCGCGAGTTTGATGATGCTCGCGTTCGTACCGGTCGGTGCCTCGCCCGCGCTCATGCTGGGCGTGACCGTTGCGTGTGCGGCCACCGCCGTGTCATGGAACGGGGTGTTCTATGCCGATCTGGTGCGACATGTTGCGCCCGCCGATGTCACGCGGGCGACCGGTGCAACGCAATTTCTCACCTTTATGGGCGGCGTGACTGGTGGCGCGGGTTTCGTTGGGCTCCTGAGCCTTACCGGCTCTTATTCAGCCGGCTTTGCGGTGGTGGCACTCATTCCTCTGGTCACCGCGCTCTTCATGCTGAGAAGCGCGGCGCGCGCGCGCTAGCCGAGCATCAGGGGGTCAAGCTGCACAGTCAGCTCGACCGCCGGCTGGACTGGACTGTCGGCCAGACCCCATTGCGAAGGCGCGATTGACAGTGGTTCGGCGAGCGACCGGAGATAGTCATCAGGGAGCGTGACGGCTGCGTTCGCCGCAGCTGGGCGCCAGCTACCGTCGATGTCGCCAACCAGCACAGCGATCCAGTTGTGCGTTCTGGCATCGGGAAGCGTGTTGCCCGTGACTGAACCTGGGATCGATGAGCGTTGGCCTGAAGTCGATGTTGCGAGCGCGAGATCGGTGCCTTCCGGAATGAACAGCCATGGCTCGTTGGGAAGCGCCTGGGTTCCCAGCGCAATCTCGAGCAGGGCCTTGGCATCGGGTAAGGTCACCGACAGGTCGCCGTTGATATCGGCTGCCAGTCGCTGAAGCGGGCTCAGTTCAGGCGCGGGCTGTGTGTTGTTCGATGAGTGGGAGAGCGCGCGCCCGGTCGAGAGCTTGAGCGCGGCCAGCACATCGGCGGCGCCCACTACGTCGCTCCCGTTCGAGACCAACGTGCCCGGACTGACGCCGCCGGTTGCGTGGGTCGCCGAGAGCACGGCATGACTCTTCCAGTGCCAGACCAGGCCGCTTCCGGCCGCAGACAAAGCGTCGGTGGCGAGGCTCGCCAAGGTGACGGTCCGGTCTGAAAAAATCAATTCCTCAACGCCGGACAACATGACGCTCGCCCAGCCGGTTTCGGCCTTATCGATCAGCCATTGCACGTGATCGCCCGACCCGAGGGAGCGGGCTCGAAAGAGCGTGGACGGCGCGTCGAACACCGCGCGGTCGAGCCCGGTGCCACCCCATGCGTAATCGCCAGAGTCGACCTGTTCGAATCGGTCGTTGCCTGCATCGCCCGACATGCGATCGGCGCCACTGCCGCCCGCCAGTGTGTCGTTGCCTTCGCCCCCGGCCAGGGAGTCGAGGCCGGCCTCGCCCAGCAGCCGATCATGGCCGGCGCCCGCTGCGACCTGGTCGTTACCCGAGCCGGCTTCGATCAGATTGTCCAGCGTATTGCCAAAGAGCCTATCCCCGAAAGACGAGCCGGTGAGCGCCTCGATCCGGGTAGCGAAATTAACGGTGATCTGCCCCGCTGCGGTGATGGATTCGGCCCAGGCCCCGATCCAGCCCCGATAACCAGGCTCGAGCGCGATGACGACGGCAGCCTGCGCCTGTGAAGCATCGATTCGGTCGTTACCGCCGCCGTCCCAGATAAAGCTGGACTGAGCGGGGCTGATGAGGGTGATATCGTCGGTGCGCGCTGGGTCAGGCGCGCCGACTCGGTAGACATCATCGCCTGCTCGGGTTGATGCACTGGGCCCGTAAAGATACTGAAGCGCAGCGATGTCGAGTGGTCGCAGACTGGAGACCCAGAACGCTTTGTTCGCGTCCCCTTGGTTGTCATAGGACATGACGGTCCAGCGAAGCGTTTCGTCGGGCTTAGGCAGCACGGCGAAGTTGTCGTCGGGGTCGTCCTCGTCGGCAAACGGATGCTTGAGGCCCAGCGAATGAATGATTTCGTGAATGAGGGTGAGCGCGCCGTAGCTGCCCGCGACCGGATTGGCGTTTTGCTGGCTAGGGTCGGTGTTGAGGAAGACGTCGCTGCCAGCCTGCGAGCTGGATGGGTAGCGCGCGTAGCCCGCGCTGCCCGTCTGCAGATTGTTCGCAAGCGCGATCACGTTGGGTGCGTCAGCGCTTGCGACCGGCACGAACTGGAGATCGACGACGCTTTGCAGATAGGTGAGCACCTGTGCGGTGGCGCTTTGCTGTGCGGACGAAAAGGCCTCGAAGCCCTGGCCGTCGGTGGGCCGGGACTCTGTGATGTAGGTGGGAAGCTCTCTGGGAAAGGTGTAACCCATCTGCTTTGCCGGACCAAGCAGGGTCGCGAAATACCCGCCTGACGCATCAACCGGTATCAGGCCGTCAATCCAGTAAGGCAAGCGTGCAACGCCTGTGCCGAGCGCATAGGATTCGATGCCCGCGGGACGCTTGAAGAAGTCGACCAGAGAAAGCGCGCTGTCTGCAGCGCCCGCCTGCTCGACGACGCGGGTAAGAGCGCTACCGATCAGATAGTGGTCGTTGCCCTCGCCGCCCACCAGCAGATTGCCGCCTGCGCCGCCGTCTAGGGTGTCGTTGCCCTCGGCGCCGTAGAGCTCGTCGTGATCATCGCCGCCGTTGAGACGATCGTTACCCTCGGCGCCGTGCAGGGTGTCATTGCCGATGCCGCCGACGGCCGTGTCGTCGCCCAACCCGCCCGCGAACGAGTCGTCGCCTGAGCCGCCGTCGACTGAGTTGGCACCATCGTTGCCGATGTCGGTCTGGGTGCGCGAGTACAGGCGGTCATTGCCAGCGCCGCCGATGAGCGTGTCCAGCCCGGCGCTGGCGATCAGGGTGTCATCACCATCCTGCCCATCAAGACGATCGTCGCCTGTGCCGCCGATGAGGCTGTCGTGCTCCGTGCCGCCCTCGATCCGGTCGTCATCTGCACCGCCGTCTATCGTGTCACTGCCCCCGCCGCCGTCAAGGCTGTCGCGGCCCTCGTCGCCGAATAACTGATCGTTTCCGCTCCCACCCGAAAGCTGATCCGCGCCGGCCTCGCCCTGCAGGGTGTCGTTACCGTCGTCGCCCGAGGCGGAGTCATTCCCCAGTCCGCCGGCAAAGAGATCGTTTCCAGCGCCGCCGCTTGCCAGATTGGCGCCGTCATCAAAGTTGGAGTCCAGATCGGTGGTTCGGGAATAGATTGCGTCGTTGCCGTCGCCGCCTTGGAGCGTGTCCAGGCCGGGCCCTGCGATGAGCGTGTCGTTCCCGGTGTCACCCCCGATACTGTCGTTACCCAGCCCCCCTACCAGGTTGTCGTGGCCATCGCCACCGTCGAGGGTGTCGTTACCTGCGGCGCCGTAGAGCTCATCGTTGTCATTGCCGCCGCTCAGGCGGTCGCTCCCTTCATCGCCCTGGAGGGTGTCATTTCCAGTGCCGCCGACGGCCGTGTCATCGCCCAGCCCGCCCACGAACAAATCGTCGCCCGAGCCGCCGTCCACCGAGTTGGCCCCGTCGTCGCCAATGTCGGACTGGGTGCGGGAGTACAAGCGGTCGTTGCCAGCGCCACCGATCAAGGTATCCAGCCCAGTGCTGGCGATCAGGGTGTCATTGCCGTCCTGGCCGTCGAGATGATCGTTTCCAGCGCTACCGATCAGGCTGTCGTGGTCGGTGCCGCCCTCGATCCGGTCGTCATCTGCACCACCGTCTATCGTGTCGCTGCCAGTACCGCCGTCAAGGCTGTCGGTGCCCACCCCGCCAAACAACTCATCGGCCCCGCTTCCGCCCGAGAACTGATCCTGACCCGCCTCGCCATAAAGGGTGTCATCGCCATCATCACCTGAGGCTGAGTCATTACCCAGACCGCCCACGAATAGGTCATTTCCGGCGCCGCCTGCCACCAGATTCGCACCATCGTCGAATGTGGCGGCCATATTGGTGGTGCGCGAATAAAACTGGTCGTCGCCAGCCCCACCGTCGAGCGTGTCTAATCCCGGGCCTGCGACGAGGGTGTCGTTGCCATCGAAGCCCAGAATGGAATCGCTGTCGTCGGTTCCGTACAGCGTATTGCTATCGGCGTTGCCGTTGATGGGGTTCACAAGCGATCGGCGGAGGAGGGCGGCAGTGCCGCAAGCACGCTAGTGTGCATCATCCAGGGCACGCGCCGGGCTACGCCAGGCCGAAATCGCCAGAGCGAGCCATCCAGCAATCAGCAGCACGCCGCCGATCGGCGCGATCATCCCCAAGGCTCGCGGTGCGCCGAACGCTAACGAGTAGAGGCTGCCGCAGAAGAGCAGCGCGCCCGCAGCGAAGCAGGCGGCCGAGAGCCGGGCTGCAAACGAGGGGCGAATCAGGTGGAGGACGCCGGCTGCAATGAGCGCAAGCGCATGGATCAGCTGATAGCGAGACGCGGTATCGACCAGCGCAAGCGCCTCAGGCGGGACCCGGCCGCGAAGCGCGTGCGCAGCGAAAGCCCCCGCCACGACGCCCAGCGCACCAAGCAGTGCGCCCGTGACAATTGACAGTCTCGCTGCACCGTGCGGGGCTGGGCGGACCGCCGTGGCATGACCGATAGCCGTCATGGCGCCCGTTCCGATCAGCCGAGCAGCCGTTCGATGGCGGGTGCGATGGATTCGGGCGTGTCAGTGGGGGCGTGTCGGCTGACCAGGGCCCCCTTGCGATCGACCAGAAACTTGGCAAAGTTCCAACCGATGTCGGCGCCTCCGCTCTGTGACTTCAGCCATTGATAGAGAGGATGTGCGCCGGCGCCGTTGACCTCGACCTTGGCGAACATGGGAAACGCCACCTGAAAGCGACTGTCACAGAAGCGTTGGATCTCGGCCTCGCTGCCCGGCTCCTGCGCGCCGAACTGATTACAGGGAAAACCGAGTACCGCGAACCCCCGGTCGGCGAGGCGCGCATGCAGCGACTGCAGGCCGGAGTACTGGGGCGTAAGGCCGCATTGGCTGGCGACGTTGACGATCAGCAGCGCACGGCCGCTGAATTCGGCAAGCGTTGTGTCCCGGCCGTCAATCGTACGCACTGAAATGCTGTGAAGGCTCATGGTGATGGTTTCCTTGGTGAGTGGCGGGTGGATGCCGGGCGGGGGAATCAGGTGCGCGGCCGGCGGCCGTCGATGACCACGCCGGCGGCTGCCAGTTCAGCAAACTCGGCCGCACCGATACCGATTGTTTCGAGCACCTCTGCGCTGTGTTCGCCGAGGAGAGGCGCCGGTCTGCGGATTTCGGCCAGCGCACCACTTGATTTCACCGGCAGCCCGATGTTCTTCATGGGACCAATCACCGGGTGATCGATGTCGACCACCATCCTGCGTGCCAGCACATGCGGGTCGGACAGCGCCTGCTCGTACGTGTAGACGGGGCCGCCGGGGATGCCAGCCGCATCGAGTCGCTCGACCCAGTGGGCGGTGGGCTGCGTGACCAGCACCGCCTCGATCGTCTGCTCGAGCGCGTCGAGGTTGGTGATGCGGAGCGAATTGGTGCGGAAACGCGGATCGTCGATCCAGCCGGGTTGTCCACAGACTTCGTTACAGAAGGCCCGCCAGAGCTTGTCGGTGTTGGCCCCGACGGTGACATAGCCGTCTTGGGTGCGAAGCGCCTGATAGGGGGCTGAGCGGCGGTGACGCGTGCCATTGGCAAGCGGCCGCTCGCCGGCGCCGAAGAACGCGGCAAATTCCCAGTGCGTCCAGGCGAGCCCGGCCTCGAGCAGCGAGGTCTCGACATACTGGCCTTTGCCGTGGCGAAGCTTGCCGACGAGGGCGCCTAGCACCGCATAGGTGGTGGTGATGCCGGCGGCGATGTCGTTCATGGCGATGCCGACCTTCACTGGCCGGCTACCCTGCATGCCAGTCATGAGCATGATGCCCGACATGCCCTGGGCGATGATGTCGTATCCGCCCTTGCTCGAGAGCGGTCCGGTCTGGCCAAAGCCTGAAATCGATGCATAAACCAGCCCCGGATTGCGCGCCGACAGCGAGTCATAGTCGACACCCAGTCGCTTGGTCACCCCGGGGCGAAAATTCTCCAGCACGATGTCCGCGCCGTCGGCGAGCTTCAGGAACGCGCCCATGCCGCGCGGGTCCTTCAGGTTGAGTGCCACGCTTCGCTTGTTGCGGTTCAGCACCGCGAAACAGTAGGACTCACCGTTGATGAGGGGGTCGAAGCGCCGGATTGCATCGCCATCGGGCACAGTCTCGATCTTGATGACGTCGGCACCCATGTCAGCGAGCGTCATGGCGCAGAACGGGCCCGACATCACGGTGGTCAGGTCGATGACGCGCAGACCTTCAAGGGGAAGTTTCATCGGCAGGGCTTCCTGACATAGACGTTTTGACTTTGTGCCGCGATGCTGCAACGATCGCGGCGGCATTTGAGCACGCGGTCGACGGGCTTCGCGTGTTCACCTGCCATCCGGGCGTTCGCGTACCCGGCGAGCCTGGCACGGCGAACCCGATGGTCGCCGATTTTTCCTCTCACGTCATCCCGTTCCCTGCTGGAGAACTTTCAAAGATGGGCGAACTGATCATCCGCCGCGACGGCCCGGTAGGCCGAGTCGTGTTTTCCAATCCCGCGAAATACAACGCGATGTCCTACGACATGTGGATGGCGTTGCCCCGGGCACTGAAAGACTTTGACGCCGACCCGTCTATTCGCCTGGTGGTGCTGGAAGGTGATGGCAACAAAGCGTTCGTGTCGGGCGCCGATATCTCTCAGTTTGAATCGCGGCGCAGCGACGCTGACGGGCAGGCGAGTTACAACCGTGCGGTGGAGATGGCCTATCTGTCGCCCATCGAATGCAGCAAGCCCGTGATCGCCAAGATCCGTGGCATCTGCATGGGGGGGGGGCTGGGGCTGGCCGCAGCCTGTGACCTCCGATTCTGTTCCGATGATTCCCGATTCCGCATGCCGGCGGCACGGCTCGGTCTGGGCTACAACTCAGTGGGCGTTCGGCGCTTTCTCGACGTGTTTGGCCTGCAGAACACGCTGGATATCTTCTATACCGCGCGTGTTTTCGGTGCGGCGGACGCCCTGAAGATGGGCTTCGCAAGCCGCGTGGAAAAGCCTGAGGCGCTCGATGCGGTGGTCGATGAATGGTGTGCCATGGTGGCTGCCAATGCGCCGCTCACCCTCAAGGCGCTCAAGCTCACTGTGAACGAACTTGGACGCGATGCCGGTGAGCGCGATATGGCTGCCGTGAACGCCGCGCTAGCCCGTTGCTATGCGAGCGATGACTACCGCGAGGGCGCAGCCGCATTCATGGAGAAGCGCCCGCCCATGTTCCGCGGAGCCTGAATCGATGGGCGGTTGCCCGCATTTCCCGTTTCGACGGACCGACCCGCTTCATCCGCCCGCTGAACTGGGCGAGGCCAGGCAGACGGCGCCTGTTCTTCCAGTCACGCTCTGGAACGGCCGTCGCGCCTGGGTCGTGACGCGGCAGAAGGAAATTCGCGAAGTCCTGTCCGATGACGAGCGCTTCAGCGGTCGTTTCGGTCAGGAGGCGTTTCCGACAGTGACCGAGGCGCGGGTGGCGGTCGATCGGGGAGAGCGTGCCTTTGTGGGCATGGATAACCCCGAGCACGACCGCTTCCGGCGCATGTTTACCCGCGAATTCAGCGTGCGCCGCATGATGGCGCTCGAGCCCGACATTCGTGCGATTGCGCATCGGCTGCTTGATGAACTCGAGCAGGCCGGCCCGCCCCAGGATCTGGTGCCGATGCTGGCGGTGCGCTTTCCGTCGCTGGTGATGTCGCTGCTGTTTGGTTCGCCCTACGAGGACCACCGCTTCATCATTGAATGTGCGGTGGCCCGCCACGGACTCACGCAGAGCCCGGGCGAGGCTGAACGCAAAGCGCGTGAACTCGCCCACTACTGCCACAGGCTGATCGAGGCCCGGATGGTCGAGCCGCGCGATGACATGGTGAGCCGCGTCATTGCCGACCAGGTTCGCCCCGGACTGCTGAGCGTCGAGGAATTCGCCGAGATTGGCGCCATGATTCTCAGAGCCGGCCATGACACCACGACCAACATGATCGCGATGGGGGCGTTGTATCTGGTGCGCGACCCTGCGCTCGCGGCGCGGCTGCGGGCGGCTCCTGCCGACATCCGTCGGACGGTGGAGGAGTTTCTGCGGTTTACCAGCCCGGTGCAGTTTTCGCCGAGGCGTGTTGCGCGGGTGGATGTCGAACTTGCAGGCGTCACGATCCGTCAGGGCGAGGGCCTGTTTCTGTCGCTCGCATCGGCCAATCGAGATGAGACAGTGTTCGCGGACGCCGATGCCATCAACATCGATCGCGATAATTCCGCTCAGCTCGCGTTCGGTTATGGCATTCATCAGTGCCTGGGGCAGGTGCTTGCGAGGATCGAACTTCAGGTGATGTTTGAGGTGCTGCTCGCGAGGTTGCCGGGGCTCAGGCTCGCAGTTCCCCTTGAGTCGTTGCGGTTCAAACACGATATGCAGATCTATGGCCTGCACAATCTGCCGGTGACCTGGTGAAGATCCGTCTTGAGCCGCATCGCTGCGTGGGCGCTGGCCAGTGCGTCTGGGTGGCGCCGCAGGTCTTCGACCAGAACGAGCAGGACGGCACCGTGCGCTTGCTGATCGAAGCGCCGCCTGCCGAGCTGCATGATTTCGTGAGAGAGGCGGCGCGCGTTTGCCCCGCCCGTGTCATTCAAATCGAAGAGGAGACCGATTCATGATCCGTCGACAACTTGGCCTCGCCCTGGCCGCCACCGTGCTGGGCGCGGCGCTCGCCCCCGCGTTTGCACAGGCCCAGGAATTTCCCGCCCGGCCGATCCGGCTGGTG
This sequence comes from uncultured bacterium, assembly GCA_903866395.1. Classification (GTDB taxonomy): domain Bacteria; phylum Pseudomonadota; class Gammaproteobacteria; order Burkholderiales; family Burkholderiaceae_E; genus SYIM01. The sequence continues at coordinate 9,805 of CAIPNM010000389.1, read as the reverse complement.
ATTCCCTTTCCGCCGGGCGGCGGCACTGATTTCGTCTCGCGTACCGTGGGCACCAAGCTGGGCGAGACTACCGGCTGGACCATCGTTCTCGAGAACCGTCCCGGTGCGGGCGGCAACATCGCGATCGAGTCGGTCTCCAAGGCCGCGCCCGATGGCTACACCATCGTGATGGGGCAGTCCGACAACATGATGCTCGGCCCCTTCCTGTACGCGAACGTGGGCTATGACTCGGTCAAGAGCTTCGAAGCCATCGTTCGCGTCTCGGCCGCCCCGCTGGTGGTGGTGAGCGCAGCCGGTTCGAAGATCACCGATCCGGTGTCGCTCGCTGCCGCGGGCAAGTCGGCCCGTGGCATCACCTGGGGCACGGCTGGTAACGGAACGGTTGGCCATTTGTTTGGTGAGCAGATCAAAGCCGCCATGGGCATCAACCTGGTTCAGGTGCCCTACAAGGGCGCGTCGCCTGCGATGACCGATGTGATCGGCGGAGCGGTCGACGTGGCGATTCTGTCGGTGGGCTCGGTGCTTCCGCACATCCGCTCGGGCAAGGCGCAGCCAGTCGCCGTGACCTCGGCCGCGCGCTCGCCAGTGGTAGCCGATGCGAAGACCTTTGCAGAAGCGGGCTACAAGGATGTGGATGTCATGATCTGGCTGGGCCTTTTTGCGCCCGCTGGAACGCCAGCGGCGATCGTCGCGCGGATCAATGAAGCGGTGAATCGGGTGCTTGCCATGCCCGACATCCAGCAGAAGATCGTGGGTCAGGGCGTCTCGGTGGGCGGCGGCACGGCGGCTGATTTCGCCGCCTTCGTGAAGGCCGACTACGCGCGTTGGGGGGATGTCGCCAAGCGCTCTGGCGTGAAGGTCGAGTAAGTCGCCATGCAGCTGGACGGCATCCGCGTGGTAGATCTCACGCGCATCCTCGCGGGGCCGTTCTGCTCGATGTTTCTTGCCGACCTCGGAGCGGAGGTCATCAAGGTCGAAGATCCCGAAGGCGGTGATCCGATCCGCTCCCAGGGTGAGGAGCAAAACGGCTTTTCGCTGTATTTCGCCAGTTTCAATCGCAACAAGCGCTCGGTCACCCTCGATCTGCGGCGAGAGGAAGGCAAAGCGGTGCTGCGCAGGCTGATCGAGAGCGCCGATGTGCTGGTGGAAAATTACCGTCCGGGCGTGCTCGACCGGATGGGGTTCGATCGGGAAACCCTCAAGACCCTCCGGCCTGATCTCGTGGTGTGTCGAGTGACTGGCTTCGGATTGAGCGGGCCCTACGCTGATCGTCCGGCGTTTGACTTCATCGCGCAGGCCATGAGCGGGCTCATGAGTGTCACTGGCGAGGCCGATGGCGCGCCAATGCGCGTCGGTCCGCCGATCTCCGATCTGGTCGCCGGCTCCTATGCGGCAATGGGCGTGCTTGCAGCCCTGATCCGGCGCGGCCGAACCGGCCAGGGCGAGGAGGTCTGCACCGCGCTCACCGACAGCATGGTGAGCATGCTCGCCTTCATGGCCACCAATTATTTTGCAACCGGTAAGGTTCCGCAGCGTAACGGTAACGATCACGGGTTGGTCGCGCCCTACGGCCTGTTCGAAGCGGCCGATGGCCAGGTAGCGATCGCGCCCAGTAATGATGCGGTCTATGCGAAGCTGCTTGCCGCGCTGGGCCTCGAGCGGCTTCGCGAGCACCCCGATTTCATCACTAATCGCGATCGCTTCGAGCGACGTACCGCCATCAACGCCGAGATCAACCAGGTGACCCGCACCCGCGGGATCGACCACTGGGTCTCGGTGCTGAATGCGGCCGGGGTCCCTTGCGGCAAGGTGCTGGATATCGGGCAGGTGTTTGATGACCCGCAGATCCGGCATCAGCAGATGCGTCTCACGATCGACGACCCCAAGCACGGGCCGCTTGATGTGCTGGGCTTTCCGATCAAGTTCACTGACGATCCGTGCCGCGTTCGCCGGATGCCTCCCGACCTGGGCGGCGACACCAGCGCGGTCCTGTCCGAACTGGGCTACGATAACGAATCCATCCAGGCGCTACGCGCAAGCCGCATCGTCTAACCCGGGCCAAGAGGCCCAGGTGCGCGATGTCACAGCGTAGCCATCTTCAGGGAGCTTCCCATGCGTTTTTCTGCCACTGATTCCGTTGATCGCTCGGTGCTGGTCACCGAAGTGGGTACCCGAGACGGCTTTCAAGTCGAGCGCGAATTCATTCCCACCGAAAGCAAGGCTGCGGTGATCAATGCGCTGGTTGACGCAGGCGTGCGCAGCTTCGAGGCCACGTCGTTCGTGTCGCCGCGCGCCATCCCGCAGCTCGCCGATGCCTCGCAACTCATGGACATGCTGCAGCGTAAGCCAGGCGTGCGTTACACGACGCTGGTACCGAACGCGCGGGGGGCCGAACGTGCGGCCGCCGCCAAGGTCGACATGATGGCCTGCTTTGTATCGGCAAGCGAAAGCCATTGCCAGGCCAATCTCAATAAGCCGATCGAACGCGCGCTTGCCGATGTGGCCGAGTTCGTACCGATCGCGAATCAGTTCAACATTCCGGTTCGGGGCGCGATCGCTGTGGCCTTTGGTTGCCCGTTTGAGGGCGACACGCCAGTGGAGTCGCTGCTGCAAATCGCCGGCATCTATCATGAGCTCGGTGTGCGTCATCTGTCGTTGGGCGATACCACCGGCATGGCCACGCCGCCGGTAGTCGAGCGTGCGGTCGACGCACTTCAGCGGCGCTTCCCCGACATGGCCATCGCGCTTCACTTTCACAACACCCGCGGTGTGGGGCTTGCCAACGTGATGGTGGGTCTTCAGATGGGCATCCGCGAGTTCGAGTCCTCGATCGCAGGGCTGGGCGGATGCCCGTTTGCGCCGGGTGCCTCGGGCAACATCTGCACCGAAGACTTGGTCTACCTGCTGCATGAAAGCGGCTACGAAACCGGCATCGACCTCGACCAGCTGTGCGAGGTGGCTCGGCAGGTTGAAACTCTGCTTGGTCGCGGGCTGCCCGGTCAGGTGATGAAGGCGGGGCAGCGTCTGCGGCGCTTCACGCTTGATGGCGCGCGTCGCGCGGTGGGCTGAGTTCGGTCATGAGCGCCCCTTCGCCTGTCATTCGGCTCGATGCCGCCGACAATGTGGTGGTGGCGCGCACACCGCTTGAAGCCGGCACGGCTGTGCCGGGCGAGTCGGTCACGACCCGCTCTGCCATCGAAGCGGGGCACAAGATTGCTAGCCGCCTGATCCGCGTGGGTGAGCCCATCCGGAAATACGATACGGTGATCGGCTACGCGTCCGAAAACATCGAACCCGGGAGCTGGGTGCACAGCCACAATCTGCGCTTTGACGACGTGCAGAAAGACTATGCGTTTGGCGAGGCGTACCGCCCCACCCAAATGCTGGCACCGGCCGAACGCGCCCGGTTCATGGGTATCGTGCGGCCCGATGGGCGGGTCGCCACACGCAATGTCATCGGCATCTTCATCACGGTGAACTGCTCCGCGACGGTGGCGCGAAAAATCGCGGCGCACTTTCACGAAGAACGCATGGCGCAGTGGCCCGGCGTTGATCGCGTGGTGGCGTTCGTGCACGACCAGGGCTGCGGCATGGAAATGACCGGCGAGCCCATGGACTTGCTCCGCCGCACGCTCGCGGGTTACATCCGTCATCCCAATATCGCTGGCGCGCTGGTGGTGTCGCTGGGCTGCGAACGAAACAATCTGCTGCGATTCTTTGAGGCTCAGGGTCTGGAAACCGGTAAGACCCTGCGCACCCTCACCATGCAGGACGTGGGCGGCACGCAGTCGGCGGTCGATCTGGGCATTGCCCATATCCGCGAGATGCTTGATCTCGCCAACGGCATTGAGCGCACGCCCTGTAGTGCCGAACACCTCACGGTGGGCCTGCAATGCGGCGGCTCGGATGGGTTTTCGGGGCTGTCGGCTAACCCCGCGCTGGGCAAAGCGGTAGACATTCTGGTGCGGCATGGCGGCACCGCCATCTTGTCCGAGACACCGGAAATTTTCGGGGTCGAGCACACGCTCACTGCACGAGCGCGCACACCGCAAATCGGTCGCAAGCTGGTGGAACGCATCGACTGGTGGTTGAAGTACAACGAAGGTCGTGACACGCAGATCAACGGCCGCGTGTCGCCTGGCAATCATGCAGGCGGGCTTGCCAACATCATCGAAAAAAGCCTGGGTGGCGCAAAAAAGGCTGGCTCAAGCGCCATGATGGAGGTGTATCGCTACGCCGAACCGGTAACGGAACATGGCTTTGTGTTCATGGACACGCCCGGCTATGACCCGGTCTCTGCCACCGGGCAAATTGCGGGTGGCGCGAACCTGATCGCATTCACCACGGGCCGTGGCTCGTGTTTCGGCTCCTACCCCTCGCCCACCATCAAGCTCGCCACCAACACGCCCATGTACCGCCGCATGACCGGCGACATGGACATCAACTGCGGCGAGGTGATCGATGGGTCTGCCACCCTTGACCAGATGGGCGAGCAGATCTTTCAGCTCATGCTGAAAATCGCCTCGGGTGAGCGCTCGAAGAGTGAGTCGCTCGGTGTGGGCGACAACGAGTTCGTGCCCTGGCAGATTGGCGTGCTGTCCTGATCTAGGCTCAGGAGAATTTCGGCGGGCGTTTCTCGATGAAGGCGCGCACGGCCTCGTGGTGGTCGGCGCTCATGTGCGCGAGCGACTGATAAGCCGCTGAGGTTTCAAGCACCGAGTCGAGCGTGTTGTGCACGGCTTCGCGCAAGAGCCGCTTGGTCATACGCAGAATGCCCGACGGATTACGGGCGATTCGGGCGGCAAGTGCCCTGGCTTCTTCAAGCAGTGAGTCTGCCGGCACCACCCGGGAAATCAGCCCGCAGGTCAGGGCCTCAGCGGCACTGATCGGGTCGCCAGTGAATGCCATTTCGGCCGCTTTGGCTGCACCCACCGCACGCGGCAGCAACCATGCGCCACCATCGCCAGGAACGATACCCACTCGAACAAAGCTCTCGGCAAAGGTGGCCGACTCGCTCGCGATACGCATGTCGCACATGCAGGCCAGATCCAGCCCTGCGCCAATCGCCGGCCCGTTGACTGCTGCGATGATGGGCACATCCAGTGCCCACATGGCCCGGGGAATGCGCTGAATGCCATGGCGGTATTCATTACGCACTGCGTCGGCGTCAAGGCCGGGCTCTGCGAAACGGGCCATGTCCTTCACATTGCCGCCCGAGGAGAACACCGGTCCTGCGCCGGTCAGGATGATGGCGCGCACGCTCCGGTCCGCGGCGGCGGCGGCTGCCGCTGCAACGATCTCCGCGACGGCCGTGTTGCCGGTGAGCGCATTGCGCGTGGCCGGGTGGTTCATGGTCCAGGTGACGATCGCGCCGTCGCGGCTGATCTGAAGGAAGTCGGTCAAGGGAGGTCTCCTGAACAGGGCGGTGAGAACGGTTGGGAAGCGAACCGGTTAACCTGCGACGACGTCGGTGGTGATCCGCAACAGATCAAGTGAAGTGGTCTCGGGCGACAGCAGGGCGCGGCCGATCTGGTCGTGCCAGGCGGATTCGCTACCTGCGGTCTGCCGCCAGGCATGAAGGCGGCGGGTGAGGATCTGGAGGTCGAATTCATGCGTGAAGCCGATCGCACCGTGGACAGCATGGGCCATCTGTGCAACCTGTAACGCGGCCTCGCTCGTGCGCGCTTTCGCCGTGGCGACACGCAGCGGTGCGATGCCGGCCAGAACGCCGACCAGCCCGGGCGGGGAGGCCGAGGAGCTGCTGCCGTGTGGCTCGGGCAGGCAAGCGATACGCGCCGCCATGGTGGCCGCAAACGACTCTTCTGCCATCAGCGCGAGCTGGTGCTGGATCGCCTGAAATTTGCCGATGGGTTTACCGAACTGCTCGCGCTCATTGGCCCAGGCGAGCGAGCGTCGGAACACAGCATCGAGCGCGCCGGCGATCTGGAGCGAAAGGACCAGGGCCTGCGCGAGTCGTGTGTCGAGGCTGGTGGCGAGACGGGGTGCCGCAGCCCAGGCGGATTCTGGCCACTCGAGGGTGAGGTCGAGTTCAAAAGCGCACCGCTCGCTGCGAGCGCTGGCGGTATCGAGGAGCCGGGTGTCGCCTGCGGCGGTGACGAGCACAGCGCCCGCAGTGCGGCCGCCGCTGACACCGGCCGCGCGCAGCGTGCCGGCGGGCGTGTGATGCCCGATGCCGAGCGCTATCGGGGTGTCGGGTACCGTGATCGCCTGCTCGGTGAGTAGCGCCCGGGCGATCATGGTTTCGGACAACGGCAGGGGAACAGCGTGCCGCCCCGCGAGCATCCAGCAGCCCGCGACGGCCTCGGCCGATAGGCCCGCACCACCCTGTGCTTCGCTCACCATGGCATCGGCGAAACCGGCCTCGGAGATGGCCTGCCAGAGCGCAGTAGCGGGACCGCCCGATTCGATGGCTCGTACCACATCCGCGCCGCAGCGGTCGGCGAGAAGGGCTGCGAGCGCGTCGCTGATCATCGAATCCATACGTGCGCTCCTTGGGCTGTCGGGGCAGAGGTCAGGACGGGGGCCATTAGCGCAGCCCCAGGCCGCGGGCGATCATGCCGCGAAGAATTTCACGCGTGCCGCCCCGCAGCGAAAAAGAGGGCGAGATCCGGGTGACATAGGCCAGCGTGGCCAACAACTCGGCCGGCACCTGTGACGGATCGTCTCGGCTTGCCAGATCGTCGGCGATCAAGGCTGGGATCTGTTGTTCAAGGGTGGTGCCCAGATCCTTGACCAGCGCGGCCTCGACTACGGGGCTTTCGCCCGCCGCTAGCCGTGCGGTCACCGCAATCGACATGGCGCGAAGGGGGGCGAGATGGCTGGCGATTCGGCCGGCGAGGCGCGTGGCACCCGGGCTTTGGCCCGCAGGCGTGCGGACCCAGGCCAGCCACTCGTCGAACAGCACCATGGAGGAGTAAATGCGTTCGGGGCCGCTTCGCTCGTAGGCCAATTCCGCGGTGACCTGCGCCCAGCCCTGTCCTTCTGCGCCGATCAAGGCCTCCGGGCCCAGTTGCACGTCATCAAAAAATACTTCGCAGAAATGCCGGTCGCCGGTCAGGTCGGTGATGGGGCGCACGGTGACCCCGGGGCGGGACAAGTCAACGATGAGCTGCGAGAGTCCGACGTGGCGATCGGTCGGTTCGCCCGATGTGCGGACCAGCGCGATCATGAAATGGCTGTGATGCGCGTTGGTGGTCCAGATTTTTCGGCCGTTCAGCACCCAGCCTGCTTCATTGCGGCGGGCGCGCGTTCGAATGCTGGCCAGGTCGGAGCCCGAGCTGGGCTCACTCATGCCGATGCAGAAAAACGATTCACCGCGGCAGATGCGCGGCAGGTGAAACTGCCTCTGCTCTTCGGTACCGTACTTGAGGATCAACGGTCCGCTTTGCCGGTCGGCGATCCAGTGCGACCCCACCGGGGCCCCCGCACAGAGGAATTCCTCAACCAGCACGTAGCGCGCGTAGGCGCTCCGGCCGCCGCCACCGTATTCGTGTGGCAGGGTGATGCCCAGCCAGCCGCGCGCGCCCAGGGCCCGGCTGAATGCGGGGTCGTATCCCGCCCACGAGCGGGCCCGCGCTTCGGCCGATAGGCCTGCCAGGTGGTGGGCGAGGAAGGCGCGCACCTCAGGGCGTAGCGCCTCGTCTTCCGCCGGTATGGCGGCGGGTTCAAATCCGGCAAGTTGTGTCATGTGAGTGCTTGACGAAAGGGAGGCAAGCATAACAGCGCACTGGAAGCCAGGTGGCTCGCGTCTCGCCAGGTGTGCAGCCGGCCTGTCCCTACCCTGATCTCCGGCATACTTGCCGACGGCAGCGACAGGGTTCAAGATGTCGCCCCTGGTGGATAGAAGGCGATCAAGCGGTTAAGCCCCGGTGCCCCCTTCTGCCGCCATGCCAGCCACACTCACCCGTCACCTGTCCCACGACCTCAGGAAGAACCGGACATGAATGCATCTGCCGCTACCCGCCTGCTGCGCTCAGGCCTTGCAGCGCTCCTGTTTGCCGCCATCGGCCTGCAGGCCAACGCCCAGTCGGGCGATGACAAATATCAGCCCCAGGTCGGACAGTCCGGCAAAGACGTGGTCTGGGTACCCACCAATGACGACCTGGTCCGGCGGATGCTGGAAGTTGCCAAGGTCACCAAGGACGACCTGCTGTTCGACCTGGGTTCAGGCGACGGCAAGATCGCGATCACGGCCGCGCGCATTCACGGCGCGCGCACCGTCGGCATCGAGTTCAACCCCGACATGGCCGCACTGGCCAAGCGCAACGCCGAGCGCGCCGGCGTGTCGGACCGCGTGACCATCATCAACGGGGACATCTTCAAGGAAGACTTCTCGAAGGCGACGGTCATCTCGATGTATCTGCTGCCCGAGCTGAATCTCCGGCTGCGTCCCACTCTGCTTAAAATGCGCCCCGGCACGCGTCTGGTCACGAATTCCTTCACGATGGGCGATTGGGAACCCGATCAGGTGTTCAGCGCCAGCGCCAGCGGGTTCGGTGGCAGCTCTGGCTACTTCTGGATCGTACCGGCTCAGGTGGAGGGGCAATGGAACCTCGACGGCATGGACGGCCAAGCGAACGTGAGGCTCAATCTCACGCAGAAGTATCAGCGCGTGGGCGGAACCATCACCTTGGGCGACAAAACGCAACCGCTGCTTGACCCACGGCTTGAAGGGGCAGAGCTGCAGTTTCGCTATCTCGCACCGTCCACCGGCCAGCTGCAGGTCGTGAAGGCGAGCTACACCGACGCGGGCACGCTTAAAGGTCAGGTCGGCCTCTACTCGAGCAACGGCTTCGAAGGGCGTCGCGTTCCCAAGTAACGCCTTCGTACCGAACCCGTCATGAATTCGAGTGTTACCGGGGCTGGCGCCGGCCAGCCCGCGAGGCTCTTGCGCCCGTACGCAGCCGTCGCGATCATCGTGGGCATCGTCATCGGTGCCGGCATCTTCAAAACGCCATCGATGGTGGCTGGCGTAAGCGGCGATGTCGGCTGGGCGCTGTCCATCTGGGTGGCCGGTGCCCTCATCTCCATCGCGGGGGCGCTCTGCTATGCCGAGCTCTCCACGCGGCACGCTCATGCCGGGGGCGACTACCACTTTCTCGAGCTCGCCTATGGCCGACATCTGGCGTTTCTCTACGCCTGGGCAAAGGCCACGGTGATCAACACCGGCTCGATCGCACTGCTCGCTTTTGTGTTTGGCGATTACATGAGCAAGGTGATCAGCCTGGGTACGCATTCGTCGGCCATCTGGGCGATTGGCATTGTGGTGGCGCTCACCCTGGTTAATCTGATTGGACTGCAGGCGTCGGGGCGAGTGCAGACCGTACTGGCGGTGTTTGAGGTGGCGGGGCTTTTCGCGGTGGTGGTCGCTGGTTTTTCTGTGAGTGCCCCAGCGGACGCCACGCCTCCCATGTTCAGTTCAACACCGGCGCTGGGTATGGCGGGTCTGGCGCTGGTATTTGTGTTGCTCACCTTCGGTGGCTGGAACGAAGCGGCCTATATCTCAGCCGAAGTGGCGGGCGGGCCGAGACGAATCGTGGGCATCATCATCGTGAGTCTGCTCGTGATCACCGGCATTTATCTGCTGGTTAATCTGGCACTCATTCACGGCCTGGGTTTGAAGGGTCTTGCACAGTCGAAAGCGGCCGCCGCAGATGTGATGGGGGCGGCGTTCGGGCCGTTCGGTCAGAAGGCGCTCGGACTGTTCGTGGCGCTTGCCGCCCTGACCAGCATCAATGCCACCATGATTGTGGGTGCGCGCAGCAACTTTGCGCTGGGGCTCGAT
>CAIPNM010000388.1 GCA_903866395.1 uncultured bacterium | reverse complement strand
TCGTCGTGCTCAGACCGCGGTGCAGCTCGCCGATGGTCAGAGTCTTGCGATCGCCGGCCTGATCCGAAGCAACGTCAACGAAAGCATCAAGCGGCTTCCGTGGCTGGGGGATATCCCCGTGCTGGGGGCGCTCTTCCGTAGCGCCGAATTTCAGGCGGATCAATCCGAGCTGATGTTCGTGGTGACCCCCCGGCTGGTGGGCGCGGTGGCGGCGCCAATCGGGCTACCCACCGATTCGTTTACACCCCCAAACCGAATCGAGTTCTTCGGTGAGGGGCGCCTGGAGGGGAGTGGTCACCCAGCGTTACCGGCCACACCGCGGCGGGATTCCGTGGGGTCCGACGTAACGCCCGCGCGAGACTGATAGACAGCCGCTCTTAAAACTTAGGAGAGAGCAATGCGGAAAAAGCATTTTTCAGTGCTGCTGGTGGCAGCTGCGCTGGTGGGTTGTGCTGGGATCGAGGTGGGCGTGATGCCTGCGGCGAGCCCCACCCGTGATGCGTTCGGTGATGCCGTACGCCAGGCGAGAGCCCGCCAGATCATTGACCCGGAGGCTGCGCGCCGCGCACCCGCTCACGCCGGGCTCGATGGACCCGCCGCCGTCAGCGCCTGGCGCCGCTACCAGGAGAGCTTTCAGTCACCCCCACCATCGTTCGAGATACTTGGGGTAGGGGCCGTAGCGCGTTGATCACAGTGGTTGATCGCGAACGATGCGCCCGATGATGAGCGACCGTTGGCGGCGCAACCGGCGCCTGCAGAGGGGGGCGGCAGCGGTGCTGTTTTCGCTCGCGCTCCCGGTCTTGATCGGGCTGGCTGCGCTTGCCATCGATGTCAGTCGACTGGTGGTGGTGCGGGCTGAGCTGCAGTCGGCCGCTGACGCGTGCGCGCTCGCTGCGGTTTCGCAGCTGCGCTCGACCACCGCAAGCACATCGCAGTTGCTGCGTGCCGAAGCGTATGGCCTCGCTTTGAGCGATGCGCTCGCCCGGAGTGTCTCCGGTGAGGCGCGGCCCGCGGACTCCCTTAACCGATTCGATTTTCAGTCGCGGCAGCTGAACGGGACGATGCTGGCAGTGCGATTTTCGAACAGCGCGTCCGGGCCCTGGCGCGCTGCCTCGGCGGGTAGCGGAAGCCTCTCTCATGTCCGATGTTCGGCCGATGGCGGTCAGATCCCGCTCTATCTGGCGGGCGTGGTTGGGGTCCGGCAGGTGTTTCCCGTGACCGCGAACGCTGTAGCTGCGCTCGCGCCCAGTCAGGTGAATTGCGCATTTCCCATGGCGCTCTGCAAGCTTCCGGGCACGCGCGCGAATTCCAGCAAGCCCTTTGGGCTTCGGGTGGGTGACTGGATGCGCGAGCCGAGCTCGAAGGGATCCAGCCGATACGACGGCGCAGGAAATTTCGGTTGGGTGGATTTCGACCCACCCAAGGGCGGCGCAGACCAGCTGCAAGAGCTGATCGCCGGCCGAGGTAGCTGTTCACTCGAAGTCGGTGGGCCGGTCGGCGAAAGCGGTGCAAAGAGCAGCGTCTACGATGCCTGGAACTCACGCTTCGGGCTCTACGGCAGTGGTGGCCCAACGCCTGCTGCGAGTCCGGGTGATTTCTCGGGATATGCCTACACCAGCAAGACCTGGCCCGATGAGCGCGATGCCTATTCCGGCACTGCAAAAGGAGGCGCTGCCGGGACGCCGAATTTTCTTGCGAGTCGTGCGGGTTTTGCACCCTATCAGGGGAACAATGCTGCCGGTGTCAAGGCGAAATACTCGACTAACTGGTCATCCGCAGACCGTCGCGCGCAGGGCCGAGAGCGCCGGTTGGTCGTGGTACCGATCGTCGACTGTGCCGTCTGGAATTCGAAGGGCAGCGCGCAACCGGTGGTCGAGGGCTGGGGCTGTGCGCTGCTCCTTAGCCCGATCGCGACTTCCGGCAGTAGTGGGCCTGGCCAGGTTGAGTACCTGGGGCTCGCAAGCGACCCCGGGTCGCCCTGCGCAGGCAGCGGACTTCCCGGCAGCAGCCTGTCTGCGGGTCCACTCGTTCCGGTGCTGGTCGAATGAGCGCGCGCATCCGTGTACGTGAGCGAGGGGTGGCAACGATTGAACTTGCCGTCATTCTCGGATTGATGGCGACACTGCTTCTGGGCGTTGTAGAACTCTCCCGAGCCACCCAGCAGTTTGCGACGCTGACTGGCGCAGCGCGAGCCGCGGCGAGGCTCGCCGCAGCCAGTGCCTCGCCAGAGGGGATAGCGAGCGCCCAATGCCTGGCGGTCTATGGCAGGGCGCTCGAGAGTTGCGCAGACGGTTCCGCCGGGGCACCGCTGCTACCGGGCTTGTCAACCCGGCATGTCTTGATCAGCGTGCCCACCGATCTTCGTGATGCTTCGGGCGAGCTGGTTCGAGCGGCGACCCCGGGGCTGGCCTCGATTCAGGCGCGCGCTGCCGACGGCAGCGCAGCCGGAACGCTTGATCTGCTCACGGTGACCTTGGGCCCTCCCGGTGCGCGCTACCGGTTTGTTCCGCTGATGCCCGCCTGGATGCCGGCGTTTGACTTTGCGCCCATCAGCGTCAGCATGGCCATGGCGGGTCACTGACATGCGCCGACTCGGCTCCATCAGCCGTCCCGTCAGCCATTCCTTGAGCCGCCCCCGATCTCGTCAGCACGGTGCGAGCCTCGTTGAAATCACCCTGTCTATCCTGATCCTGGCGGTTCTGTTGACGCTCTTTGTCGATGTGTCGCGCTGGCTTCATGCCTGGAGCGCTGCCGGCGAAGCCACCCGGTTAGGCGCGCGGTTAGCGGCCTTGTGCGAACGTGGGGCCGATGGAGAGCAGGCCATTCGCGAGCAGATGCGGATGTGGCTTCCAGATCTCTCCCGAGAGCGCGCAGCAAGCGTGATCCGTATCGACTATGAGGATCCCGCGGGAACCCCCTCGGCATCGTGCGATGCCAGAAGTTGCCGTCAGGTCAGCGTCTGGCTGGATGGCCACGCGATCGCTGCACTGGGCGGGCTGGTTCCCGGCGGCCAACTGCCGCTTCCCGCGATGCGCGCGAGTGTGGTCCGAGAAAGTCTTCAATCCCGCACCGGTGCGTGCGCGCCCGTTCGATGAAAGGCTCGACAATGTCCATTTCTGTCCGTGTGGTTGGTGCCGACCCGCAGCACCTGAGCCGTATCACGGCGGCACTTCCTGGCGACTCAGAGTCGCTCGCGCTTCGGATCATGACGGGGGGTGCTCTGGAGGCCGCGGGCGAGGTGCAGCGAGACCCGCCCGATCTGTTGGTGTTGGATGCGCCTGCACTTGACGAAGCCGACCTCGCCTTGCTGGAGTCCTCGCTCCTGTCGGCGCCGGCTACCGCGATGGTGCTTCTGTCACCTGACCGCTCGAGCGAGTTTTTGATGCGGGCCATGCGCGCTGGGGTACGGGAAGTGATCCCGTCACCCTCGGCCGCAGCCGACCTGAGCGCAGCCTTTGCCCGCCAACTCGAACGGCTGGGGCTGCAGCGCCTCGGGATGCCGGCGGGTACCGTGATTGCGCTGGTGCCGGCGAAGGGCGGAAGCGGAGCAACGTTTATCGCGACCAGCCTCGCGGCCGAGCTGGCGGCGAAGGGCGCACGAACGCTGATCATCGACTTGAACGCGCCGTTCGGCGATGCAGCGCTTCATCTGGTCGAGGAGCGTCCAACAGCCACGCTCGCCGACCTGGTGCGTCAGGTGGGCCGGTTGGATGCGACGCTGCTGGAATCGGTGGCGGTGGAAGCAGGTGAGGGTTTGTCGCTCCTTGCCGCGCCCGACTCGATCGAGTCGTTCGAACAAGTCGGTGCCGACGCGTTCGAGCGGATCCTCGCGCTGGCTCGTTCGCGCTTCCGGTTTGTGCTGCTGGATGTCGGCCGCTCGCTCGATCCGGTCACGGTTCGCGGACTCGATCGTGCGGATCGCATTCTGTTGGTCTCGCAGCCGTCACTGCCCTATCTACACGCTGCGCGCCGAGTGCTCGATCTGTTTGCCGGCCTGGGCTACGGCTCGGATCGAATCGACCTCGTTCTGAATCGCTTCGAGCGCGGTGTGGAGCCGTCCGCTGACGAGGCCTCGAAGATGCTGGGCGTCAAGGTTGCCGACCTGATTCCAAACAGTTACCGCGCCGTGGGGCGCGCGATCAACCATGGTCAGCCGATCCGTGCAAGTGCGCCGCGCGACCCGGTTGCAAAGGCACTGTCAGTGCTGGCCGAACGGCTGCTGTCGCAGCCGCGCCCAGGGCGTGGTGATGCGTCGGACTCCAGCCCCTCGAAACCGGTACGCCATTGAGTGCGGTACCTGCAGTTCAGTCAGGAGCCATGATGTCAATCCGAGATCGTTTGGTTGAACCCGCTCGTCCGCCTGGAATGCCGCCTCTGGGTGCGCACCCGATGCCGGCGTCCTCAAGACCCGCGCCCGATTCGGTCAGCAGCGCCTCGTATCGAAATTTGAAGGGGCAGATCCACCGTGAACTGCTCGATCGCGTCGATACGCGTCAGCTGTCCACGCAGGCGCCCGAGCAGCTTCATGAAGAGTTACGTCGCCAGATCGATCAGCTGTTGTCGGAGCATGGCGCTCAGCTGAATGCAGCCGAGCGACGGCAGATCGTGGTGGACATCCGGCATGAGGTTGCCGGGCTGGGACCGCTTGAGCCCCTGCTGGCCGACACGACGATCTCCGACATTCTGGTGAACTCCGCAAGGCAGGTGTATGTCGAGCGAAGCGGCGTGCTGGAACCCACCAAAGTGGAATTCGATGATGATCAGCACCTGCTCGCGTTGATCGATCGGATCGTGTCGCGCATGGGTCGACGAATTGACGAATCGAGTCCGATGGTTGACGCGCGCCTTGCCGACGGCTCGCGGGTCAACGCCATCATTCCGCCGCTCGCGATCGACGGACCGTGCCTGTCTATCCGGCGCTTCAGTGCGGTGCCGCTGAGGATGGATGATCTGATCGCGCGAGGCGCCATGCCCTCTCCGGTTTCCGAGCTGCTGGCAGGAATGGTGCGGGCCCGGCTCAATATTTTGGTGTCGGGTGGAACGGGCGCGGGGAAGACCACGCTACTCAATGTGCTGTCGTCTTTCATCCCGAACCAGGAACGCGTCATCACCATCGAGGACGCCGCCGAGCTTCAGCTGCAGCAGCCCCATGTGGTTCGCCTTGAAACCCGCCCGCCCAACATCGAGGGACGGGGCGAGGTGTCGCAGCGTGCATTGGTTCGTAACAGCCTGCGGATGCGCCCCGACCGGATCATTCTCGGTGAGGTGCGCGGTGGCGAAGCGTTCGACATGCTGCAGGCGATGAACACGGGTCATGAAGGCTCGCTTGCCACCGTACACGCGAATGCACCACGCGATGCCCTGATGCGCCTGGAAAACATGGTGGGCATGGCTGAGCTGTCGCTGTCTCCACGCTCGATTCGGCAGCAGATTGCGTCCGCGATCGATGCGGTGGTGCAGCTGTCCCGGTTGTCTGATGGCAGTCGGCGCGTGACGGCGCTCGCAGAGGTAACCGGTATGGAGACCGACACCATCACCATGCAGAACATCTTCGAGTTTCGGCAGACCGGCATCGATACCGAGGGCAGGGTGCTGGGCGCGTTTCATTCAACCGGTGTCCGCCCGCGGTTTGCCGATCGCCTGGCCGCGCGTGCGATCGGGCTGCCCGCGGGATGCTTCGACCCGCGCTGCACCTGGCCCGCGCAGGCTGCCAGCAAATGAGTACCCCGTCGGTGGGCGCCTGGCTGCCCTGGCTGCTACTCGTCTTCATCGCGGTGAGTCTGCTGCTGCACGGCGCCTGGCTGATCTGGGACGGTACGCTGCGGCAGCGACGGCGGATGTCTTTACGCTGGGCGCGATTTCATCAGCCATCAACCGCTCAGGGTCGGTCCGGGTCTGCATATGTCGGCGAACCACCAGGCGCCCGCCTCGCAGGTGCAGACACCAGCATCAGCGGACGTCGTCTTGTTCGCTGGCTGGATCAGCGGCTTCGCGATGCGCAGTTTCGCTGGCGCACCCCGCAAGTGCTCCTCGCGTGGCTCATGATCGGACTGCCGGTGGGGGGGGCGGGACTGGTCCTGGGCGTGCCAGCGGTACTGGTACTACCGGTGCTCTTTCTTATGCTCGCCATCCCCTGGTTTTACGCAGCTCGCGTCATCCGACGCCGCGGGGCGCAGATTCAGAACCAGCTTGCTGATGCGGTTGATCTGGTGGCGCGCGCGCTCCGTGCCGGCCATGCGCTCGCCTCGGCGCTCCGGATGGTTGCCGACCAGGCGCCTGCGCCCATCTCGGTCGAGTTCGCCACCGTGTGCGATCAGATCGGCTTCGGCGTTCCTGCCGACCAGGCGCTTCGCGAGATGGCGGTGCGAAGTCGCTCGGATGATCTGCGCTATGTCGTGATCGCGGTTCTGTTGCAGCGTGAAACCGGCGGCAATCTGGCCGAGCTGCTTGACAATATCGCCGGGCTGGTCCGCCAGCGTCAGCAACTCCGGCAGAGCGTACGGGCGCTGTCCGCGGAAGGCCGGTTGTCGGCGTGGATTCTGGGGATCCTGCCCTTCGCGCTGGCCGGTGTGATTGCGGTGATCAACCCGGAGCTGTTGTCGCTGCTCTGGACCGATCCCGCCGGCCGCGCAATGGCTGCTGGCGCTTTGTTCATGATGGCCCTGGGCATTTTGATCATGCGTCAGCTGGTGCAGGTTCGCGCCTGACATTCTGGAGATCCCTCTATGACCCTGCCGATCTGGGCGATGGTCGCGCTCTTTGTCGGGACGACGATGACCGTGTGGCTGCTTGTTTCGTCAATGGAGCGGCGCTCGGATTTGCGGCGTCGGTTTCGGGCCCTGGCGCGTGCGCGGCCGGTTGCGGGTGACGCACGCCCGGTCGTTTCGATTGACACGCCCCGGTGGGTCGAGTCCGTGCAGCGCTATACCGAGCCGCTGGCCTCCCTTTCCATGCCGGAGCAGGACGAGGAAATCTCTGCCTTACGGCGCCGGTTGCGTCATGCAGGCTGGCGGGCACCGTCGGCGCTGCAGGCCTTTGTCGCCGCGCGCACGCTGTTCGCGGTGATGCTGCCGGTCCTGGCCTGGATCGGTATCCAGGCAGCACCCGGC
>CAIPNM010000387.1 GCA_903866395.1 uncultured bacterium | reverse complement strand
GTGAGGGCGGGATCGAGGGAATTGGCAATCACAAACGCGTCGTACCCACCACGTTCGCGAACCGATAATCCATTGTCGACCACTTCCCGCACGTCGTAGTGCCAGAACAGGCGGTACTGGTCGCCGAGCGCACCCTGCGAGGTGCCGCGCACCTCGACCTTGGTGCCCGGGGCCGCCACACGATCGGCAGCCGCCTGCGTGGCGGCGATGGAATTACGCAGTCGTGTTTCAGATGAAAGCAGCTGATACCAGAGACGAATCGGGCGGGCGTCTGACATGTTGACCTCGGAGGGCGCGAAGTGGGCCGGGGCACGAAGTTTCATTGGCCGGGTGGTGTGAGTCAACCGGACGAGTCGTTTTCCACTAGGATGTAACGACAAGACCAAGACCTGTCGTGCGCAGCCCGTTGGCCCGACACGCGCCGCACGACGGCGTTCAGACAAGGAGACGATCGATGAAGCGGTATGTGATGCTCATGCTGGCGCTGGCCCTCGGAAGTTCGGCAGTGCTCGCCCAAACTGGAACCTTTCCCGATCGGCCGCTGCGCATCGTGGTGCCGTTCGCAGCCGGGGGCAACGTCGACATCGTCACCCGCATTGTTGCTGGCGGACTTTCTGAGACGCTGGGTCAGAGTGTGGTGGTGGAAAACAAGGCGGGCGCCAATGGGGTGATCGGAGCGGAGTCGGTGGCCCGTTCGGCTGCCGATGGCTACACGCTTTTCATCGCCACAGCCGAAACGATGGCGCTCAACCCGTTTCTCATGAAGACCGTGCCCTACGATCCGCTCAAGGACTTTGCACCGATCGGTCTGATGGACGACTTCCCCTTCACGCTCACCGTCAATCCGCAGCTGCCGGTGAAGACGGTTGCTGACTTCGTTGCCTATGCCCGGGCGAACGACGGCAAACTGAATTTTTCGTCATGGGGAACCGGCAGCATCGGCCAAGTTGCGTTCGAGCAGTTCAAACAGGCCACTGGCATCCGGATGGAGCACATTCCGTTCAAGGGGGCGGCACCGGCAATCATGGCGGTTGCCACGGGCGAGGTGCAGGCCTTCATGGCGACGCTGTCGGTGGCGCGTCCCCAGGCGGCCAGCGGTCGGGTCAAGATCCTCGCCATCACGACCGCCGAGCGTGATCCCACTGCGCCCGATATTCCGACCCTGCGAGAGATGGGCGTCGATGTGGTGATTCGCGGCTGGCATATTCTGGTTGCGCCCGCAGCCACGCCAGCGGCGGTGCTCAATCGGCTGAATAGCGCGCTGGTCGCGACCGTCAAGCGCGCTGACATTTCTCAGAAGCTGGTGGGTGTTGGGGTGAGACCCATGACCTCGAGCATTGAGGAGGCACAGGCGATGATTCAGAGCGAAAACACCCGCTGGCGGGATGTGGCGCGAAAGGCCGGGATGAAGGCCGAGTAGCTCGGAGCGCGGCAGAAGGCCGGCGGGGCAGGCGCCCCGCGGGAAGCTCAGGTCGCGAGGAACATCTCGCGCAGGGTGGTGCGCCAACTGTCCGGGTAGGCGGTGGGCGTGCGAAACAGCATGCCCGTGTCGCGGAGCGCGATCTGCGCCTCGGCCGACTTGATCGCCACCCCCAAGATGTCTAGCAACGGTACCCCATCGACCGCGCGCAGACCGTTCTCAACGAAAAACATGTTGAGCGGTCCGCCCGCGGGGATCAATACTTTGGCGCCGCGTGCGATCGCTTTTCGGGCCTCGGCGCTGAACGCCTCCAGCGCAGGCGCCGGGTTGGCGTACATTGCGCTGAAGTCGTGATAGGTGAGCGCCATCGATCCACCTTCGACCAGCTGTTCGCCCAGACCGTATTCGCGCGTGAAGGCTTCCATCCGTAGGCGGGCACCACGGTTGTGGGTGAGAAAAGCGAAGCGCCCCCCAATCTGCGAAGCGAGATGTACGGCTGCCTCGGTGATGAATACCGCAGGCAAATCGGTCAGTTCACGAATTTCCAGGTGGCCGGTTTCATTGGTACTGACATTGACAAACGCAGCGTAGCCCTGTTGCTCGGCGAGGATCGCGTTCCGGATGACTTCGCGGCTGGCGAGGTGAAAGGAGCTATCCGACTGATCAACCCCGGGGAAGGTGCGGCTCACACCGTGAAACTCGAAGTCGAACTGCACGCCGAGCAGCGCTCGCGCATGGCGACGCGCGGACTGCTGATAAACGCTCCAGATCGCCGCGTCGGAATCGGAAGAACTGCTTTGGAGCCAGAGTTTTCGGGTCGTGGTCATGAAGGGGCCTCAGTCAGCGCGAATGCCGGCTTGCGTGATCACGCGCTGCCAGGTTTTTCGTTCGTCGCTCACCCGCGCGGCGAGCGCCTCAGGGGGCGTACCGACCGCGGCAATGCCGCGGCCCAGCAGATCGCTCACCATGGCGGGGTCTCGCACAATGGCGGTGAGCTCACGCGATAGCCGGTCGATGATTGGCCGCGGAGTGCCCGCCGGCACGAAAATCGCAAACCAGCCGCTTACGTCCACGCTGCGCAGACCCGCATCGGCCATGCCGGGGAGATCGACGGTGGGTGAGCGTTCGCGGCTGCTCACCGCGAGCGCGCGCAGCCGCCCCGCCTGATGCTGCGGCATCACGAGCTGTACCGAATCAAAGACCAGCTGAATGCGACCGGCGATGAGGTCGGTCATCGCGGGTGCAGCGCCTTTGTAGGGCACATGCGTCATCTCGATGCCCGCTTCGCGCCGCATGAGCTCCATGGCGAGGTGAGATGTACTGGCGTTACCGGCTGATCCGTAGGTGAGTTGCCCCGGGTGCTTCCTGGCATGCTCGACCAGTTCCGCTACGTTTTTTGCGGGCACCGACGGATGCACTGCCAGAACCATGGGATAGGTGCCCAGGAGGCTTACCGCTGTGAGGTCGCGTTCAGGGTCGTAGCTGATCGATTTGAGGAGCGACGGGTTCACCACAATGGGACCCGGATAGGCAAAGAGCAGGGTGTAGCCATCGGGCGCGGCCCGCGCGACCACCTCTGCGCCGATGCTGCCGCCAGCGCCTGCGCGATTCTCGATCACCACGGCCTGGCCCAAGCGCTCAGCAAGCCGTGCGCCCACCACGCGCGACACCACATCGGTCATGCCGCCAGCCGCGATGGGCGTCACCATCCGGATCGGGCGGTTGGGATAGTCCTGCGCCGAGGCAGCTGCCGCAGCAAGCAGGAGTGCCGATGCGAGCGTGCGGACGAGCGATCGTTGAGTGGGCAGTTTCATGCAGTCTCCTCAATGAAGCGGGCAGAGAATCACACGTGCTAGCATCAAATGCAACAAAGAAACCGAAACGTGCGCGTGCCAGCATCAGTGGTGGTGCGTGAGCGAAATTTCCCTGGAGACAGCAGCGTGAAGGCTTCATCGATCGGCCATGATTTTCCCGCTGGCATGGCCCTGGTGGTGGGTGCAAGCGGCGGAATCGGCCAGGCCATCGCGCGCCGCTTGGCTGTCGCTGGCTGTACGGTCGTGCTCACCTACCGTCGAGGGCGCGCTGCAGCCGAGGCCTGCGCGAGCAGCATTCGCGAGGCGGGCGGCACGGCCGAATCGCTGCATCTGCCCCTCGATGATCCGGGCACGGTCGAGACGGCGCTCCGTCCGGTGGCAGAGCGGCTGGGCGCGCTGCATACAGTGGTCTATGCAGTGGGTGCCGATATTTCCATGACCTATGTGGCCAATATCGATCCTGCAGAGTGGCGTCAAACGATTGACGGCGATCTGCACGGCTTTTTCAGCATCACCAAAGCGTGTCTGCCACTCATGCGAAAGGCGGGTGGCGCTTCGTTCGTTGCCATCACCACGGCGGGCCTGGACCGGCACCCGCCGCTCGACATTCTGTCCACGGTCCCCAAGGCGGGGATCGAGGCGGTCATTCGCGGCATCGCGCGCGAGGAAGGACGCTTTGGCATTCGCGCCAATTCCGTGGCGCCGGGAATTGTGGATGGCGGGCTGTTTGACCGGCTTCGCGAGCGTGTCACCCCGGAGTTCGTCGAAGCAATGAAGCGAAACACGGCGCTTCGCCGCTTCGGCTCGCTTGATGAGATCGCTGATGTCGCGGTGTTTCTCGCCTCGCGTCAGGCGGGTTATGTCACCGGTCAGCACCTTGCTGTTGACGGAGGGTATTCGGTTTGAAGCGTGACGACCAACAACTCGAGCGGGCGGTTGCACCGCTTCACGGACTCACGGTGGGCGCTGCGCTCCGGCGATCGGCCCAGCGCTTTGGCGCGCTCGAATTCATTAAGTGCCAGGATCAGGTGTCCACCTTCGCCGAGATCGATGCCGAGGTCGATCGGCTGGCGGAGAGTCTGCTCGGGCTGGGTCTGTCGCGCGGCGATCATGTGGCGGTGTGGCTCACCAACTCGCGCGAATGGGCGATCACGTTTCTGGCCTGTGCGCGCATCGGCGCGGTGGTGGTGCCGATCAATACGCGCTACACCGCTTCCGAAGCGGGCTATATCCTCGCGCAGTCCGACTCGCGCGCCCTGGTGATGACCCGTCGCATGTGGGGTAACGACTACTGGGCGATGCTGTGCGAGGCGGCTCCGTCGCTTGCAAACTGCTCGTCAGCTGAGTTGTCGGCCACCGAGTTGCCCCGGCTTGCCCGACTGATCGCGGTGGGCGCCGATGCGCCCGCCTGCGCGCTCGCGTTCGAGGCGCTCTGTTCGGGAGGTGGCAGGCTGACGAACCACGC
>CAIPNM010000386.1 GCA_903866395.1 uncultured bacterium | reverse complement strand
GCGGTGTCGGACTCGACAGCGATCAGCGTATCGTCGTCGTTCTCCGACCGGGCAATATCGGCAAGTTCGCGCGCATCAGCCAGACCCGCGTCGATCGACTGGATTCGCTCAACGACCTGATCGAGCTGTTTTTTCTCCCGACCGAGATCCTGTGCCTTTTGCGCGTCGTTCCAGACGTCGGGGGCTTCTAGCTGGCGATTGATTTCTTCGAGGCGGGAGCGTTTGACATCGAAGTCAAAGATACCCCCGAAGGTCTTGCACCCGACGCGCGAGGTCGGAGAGGAGCGATTCGAGCTGATTGAGGCGCTCAGCTTCCATAGTGGGGTCTGCCGTTTGAAGTTAACCCAAGATTATAGCCCGGCCTCCCCCTCGCAAGCCTCGATGACCAGCTGAAGCGATCGCATGCCGCGGTACTCGTTGACCGACAGCCGGTAGGCGAGGAGCGGATCGGCAGGCAGGGGTTGGTCGCGGCCGAAAGCAATCGCATCGAAGCGGCGACGGCCCGCCATCAGTTCCAGCTTGAGATGACGCTCGCCCACAATTCGTTGGCCCAGCACGCGAAAGCGGCAGGCAAATACCGGCTCCGGAAAGCCTTGGCCCCAGACCTGTCGGCCAAGTGCCTCGGCGATCTCAAGACTCGCCTCGCCCGGGTCAAGCTCGCCGTCAGCAACCAGTTCCGGCTGCAGGCACTCGGGATCGGCGGTGTCGAGAAGGACCTGTTCCAGCGCGTGTGCGAATGCGTTGACCGAATCGCCTGACAGACTCAGCCCAGCGGCCATCGCATGCCCGCCGAAGCGGCTGATCAGATGGGGCGTACGCTTACTCACCAGATCGAGCGCATCACGCAGGTGAATGCCGGGAACCGACCGACCTGAGCCGCGCCAGCCCGATCGGTCAGCGGTGGGGGCAAAGGCGAACGCCGGGCGCCCGAAGCGGTTTTTGAGTTGCCCCGCCACGAGCCCGATCACGCCTTCATGCCAGCTCGGGTCATGAACCACAATGCTGCAGGCGTGATCTGCGGGTGCGCCGACGCTCGCGATCGCCTGTTCGCGCATGGTCTGCTCGAGTTCGCGGCGATCGCGATTGATGGCGTCGAGCTCCTGAGCTCGACGCGCGGCCTCGTCTGGATCGTCGGTGAGAAGGCAGGCAATGCCGAGCGAGATATCGGCGAGGCGGCCGGCCGCGTTGATCCGCGGACCGACCACGAAACCGAGGTCGCTGCTCGCAGCTGATCGTGGGTCACGCCCGGCCTGCGCAAACAATGCATTGATGCCCGGGCAGGCCTGACCGGCGCGAATCCGGCGCAGGCCCGCGTGCACCAGACGGCGGTTATTTTCGTCAAGTCGAACGACGTCGGCGATGCTGCCCAGGGCCACCAGGTCAAGCAGCGTCTGGAGCGGTGCCAGGGCTCCTTGCGACTGGGGTGCACGCTCCCGATAGCGCGCGCGCAAGGCTGCAAGAACATAAAACATCACCCCGACGCCAGCCAAATGCTTACTCGGGAACGGGCATCCCGGCTGATTCGGGTTGACGATGGCGGCAGCGTTCGGCAGCGTATCGGCCGGCAGATGATGGTCGGTGACCAGCACCCGAAGCCCCGCGTTGTTGGCGGCCTGAATGCCCTCATGACTGGCGATGCCGTTGTCCACGGTGACGAGTAACGCAGGGCGGCCGAGTCGCGGGTGCTGAAGTGCGAGCTCGACAATGGGCGGCGTGAGGCCATAGCCATGCACCAGGCGATTTGGCACCAGATAGTCAACCTGGGCGCCCATCATTTTCAGTCCGCGTACGGCGACGGCACAGGCGGTGGCGCCGTCGCAGTCGTAGTCGGCAATGATCAGGATGGGCTGATGATTGGCAATGGCCTGGCTGAGCAGACTGACTGCCTCGCCGATGCCCTTCAGAGAGGCGGGGGGAAGCATGCCGTCAAGCGTCTCCCCCAGCATCGATATATCTCTTACGCCTCGTGCGGCATAGACTCGTGCCAGAAGCGGCGGCATGCCCTGGGCGGTCAGGGCTGCCAGGTCTCGATGCGGAACCTCGCGGTGTTTCATGAGGCGATGGCCTTAGGCGGGCGGGGCTTGCTCTACGAACCAGCTTGCCGGCGCAGTGCGTCGCCAGAAGCGCCAAGCCGGGAGGCGGGGAAGAGCGAGGATGTGCGCCGACGATTCACCCGTCAGCACCAGCGTGGTGTCTTGCCACCACTTTGCGCCATGCTGATCGGTGATGCTCAGAAACCACTGCTCGAATCGACGCCAACCCTCTTCCCATGCGTGGTCGGACCCGGTGGCGGCTGCCTCCCGCCAGAAGGGCGCATCGAGCAAAGCATTCTGATGGTTCGCGAAGGTTGCCGGTATGGTGTCGACCACGCCGGGCAGGCGTGTCGCGGCGCTCGCGTGTGCGAGCCCGATCAGAACGGGGTCCGCGCTAGCCACAACGTCGAAGGCGTGCGGCAATCCACCCGGAACCACGCCTTCCAACCAGAGCGCGTTGACCGGCTTGAGTCCGGTGGCCTCGCGCTCGGCATTGACCGGGTGCGTGTGCCAGAGCATTTGAACCTCGTTCATCAATCGGCGCCAGGCCCGGGCGCTGGGGCCGCGCGGTAGCCAAAGGTCGATGTTGCGCCCGCTTGCGCGCGCGGACGACGCACCGCTTAAATTTCCAAAGCCGGTGCGCTCCGGTTGGGCTTCGGTAACTTCCCACAACTGGGGCGACAGATACCGAAGCGTGATCGGCTCTGCCGCCAGCCACTCGGCTGCCGCGCCGAAGAGCGCCTGAGCATGCTCGTCACTCAGTCCCAGATGTGCGGGAGGGTCGAGCACGAGATGGTCAAGCCCAGCGTGCAAATGCACGGGTCGGAGGATCAACGTGCCGGGCCGAGCACCCGCCATACGACCGGCGGCGGCTGCAGCGGTGTCAGGCTGGGTTAACGAAAATCGCTCTCGGAGCCATGCCTCCTCTCCCGACTCAATCGGTAACGCGTCGCCGTCGGCGACCGGCGCACGAAAGAGGGAAAAGTTGCCGGCCCGCGCGAAAAATCGCATGGCGGCGGGTGCCGGGGGCAGGCGCGTGGCCAATGACCCGGCCGCGCGGCCGGGATCGGCCGAGGAGGGGAACGATGCCGGCGCGAAAGAGTTGAGCGCACCGGCGCAGAGGACGGTCAATGCCACGTGGCGATTCTATGGCAAACTCCCCCGCGCCGATGCAAGTCCCCTTTGAACTCTCGATTGGTCTTCGCTACACGCGCGCCGGACGTCGCTCCGGCCGGCGCAACGGGTTCATATCGTTCATTTCCGCGCTATCGGTCGCTGGCATCGCATTGGGGGTGGCGGCGCTGATCACCGTCCTGTCCGTCATGAACGGCTTTCAGAAGGAAGTCCGTGACCGGATGTTGGGGGTGCTCTCTCACATTGAAATCCTTGCGGGACGCGCCCCTATTCTGGACTGGCGCCCCGTGCTTGCCGAGGCGCGCAAGCATCCGCAGGTGGTCGACGGTGCGCCCTTCGTGGCGGGGCAGGCGATGCTGTCCCGCGACGGCGCGATGCGCGGTGTCATGGTTCGCGGGATCGACCCCGCGCTCGAAGCGCGCGTGGCCGAGTTCGCATCGCATATGAGTCGCGGCTCGCTTGGCCAGCTCGAAAGCGGTCAGTTCAACATCGCGGTGGGACGGGAGCTGGCATCTCAGTGGCTCATTGCACTGGGTGATCGCATCACCCTGATCGCGCCCCAGGGAACCGCTACGCCTGCGGGCGTGATGCCACGGCTTCGTCAGTTCACCGTGGCTGCGATTTTCGATTCTGGGCACTACGAGTACGACAGCAGTCTGGTGCTGATGCATCACGAAGATGCAGCCCGATTGTTTCGGGTTGAGGGGGTCAGTGGCGTACGGCTGATCACCCGCGACATGATGGGGGCGCCCGCGGTGGCGCGCGATCTGGCGCGCGCGTTACCGGCCGACCTGTTGGTTCGGGATTGGTCTTCGGAGAACCGCAACTGGTTTGCAGCGGTGCAGATCGAAAAGCGCATGATGTTCGTGATCCTCACGCTCATCATCGCGGTAGCAGCCTTCAATCTGGTGTCAATGCTTGTGATGACGGTGACCGACAAGCAGGCAGATATTGCGATTTTGCGAACGCTTGGCGCAACTCCCGGAGCGATCATGCGCATATTCATGATCCAGGGCTCCACCGTCGGTTTGCTGGGCACGTTCCTTGGGCTGTCTCTGGGAACGCTGCTTGCGCTTAACGTCGGACCGGTGATGGCTGCCCTCGAACGGTGGTTTGCCCTGCAGGTGCTGCCCAAGGGGGTCTACTTCATCGACTACCTGCCAAGTGACCTGCACGCTGCCGATGTGCTCACCATCGGTCTTACCTCATGCGCCATGGCGCTGATCGCGACCATTTATCCCAGCCTTCGCGCCGCAGCGGTCAAGCCGGCTGATGCGCTGCGCTACGAGTAGGCCCGCGCCCACCATGACGCACCCGGTACTCGACTGCACGGCGGTGGGGCGCGCCTACTTAAGCGGTAGCGGCACCTTGAAGGTTCTGAGCGCTGTGGACCTCTCGGTGCGGGCGGGTGAACAGATCGCGATCGTGGGCGCATCAGGAAGCGGCAAGAGCACCTTGCTTCATCTGCTAGGAGGCCTTGATACGCCCGACGAGGGTGTCGTACGTTGGGGCGGCGTCGCCATCGCACCGCTTTCCGCATCGGCGTTGGGGGCGCTACGCAATCGTATGCTCGGCTTTGTTTATCAGTTTCATCACCTGCTACCTGAATTTAGCGCGCTCGAGAATGTGGCGATGCCACTCAGAGTGAGGCGTATGGCGGTGCGCGAAGCCGAAGACGCCGCCCGCGCGATGCTGACGCGGGTAGGGCTCGTCGAGCGTCTTGCGCATCGGCCGGGTCAGCTTTCCGGGGGGGAGCGGCAGCGGGTGGCGCTCGCCCGCGCGCTGGTCACGGCCCCCTCGTGTGTACTTGCTGATGAGCCAACCGGTAATCTAGATCGCAGCACGGCTCGCCGGATGTTTGATCTGATTGGCGAGCTTCGGCAAGAGCTTGGCACCGCATTCGTGATCGTCACGCATGACGAGGAACTCGCAGCGCAGGCCGACCGGGTGCTCGCCCTGAGCGATGGGCGGCTGGTCGCAAGAAGCTGAGCGGCTGCGCATGCTCATCGACACGCATTGTCATCTCGATGCTGCAGAGTTCGCTGTCGACCGTGAGGCCGTGATCCGGCAAGCCCAAGCGGCGGGCGTCAGTGTGATGGTGCTGCCCGCAGTGGAGGTAGCCGCCTTTGAGCCCTTGCGTGCGCTCTGCCGCTCGCATGTTGGTCTGGTTTATGCGCTCGGTATTCACCCGATGTTGGTCGATCGGGCGCACGACGACGATCTCGAGCATTTGCGCACAGCCTTATTGGCGCATCGCGACGATCCCGCGCTGGTGGCGGTGGGTGAGATCGGTCTCGATCACTTTGTTCCTGGACTCGACCGGGCCCGGCAATCCCGATTTTTCGCGGCGCAGTTGAAGCTCGCGAGGGAGTTTGACCTGCCGGTTATTCTGCATGTCCGACAGGCTCAGGACCAGGTGTTGAAGCACCTCAGGCAGGCCGGTGTGATACGCGGTATCGCCCATGCGTTCAATGGGAGCCCGCAGCAGGCCGCCGCTTTTCTGCAGCAGGGGTGTGTACTCGGATTTGGTGGGGCGATGACCTTTGAGCGCGCCCTTCGCATCCGTCGGCTGGCGCGTGAACTTCCTGCTGAGGCGCTGGTGCTTGAAACCGATGCGCCCGATATTGCGCCCGCCTGGCTGCATCCGGGGCGAAACGCTCCGGCCGAGATGGTCCGCATCGCCGAGACGCTTGCCGGGCTGCGTGACTGCAGTCGCGACGAAGTGGCTCGGCTGACTGCGGCCAATGCCGTGCGTGCGTTGCCGCGCCTTGTGCACTGGTGCCATGCGGGATCGCACACCGGGGCTGCGGCCGCCAGCCGTCCGACCTAGCGCGGTGGGGTGAGCGCATTGCGCGCGAGCCCATCCTCTGGCGGCAGGATCGCGGGATGCAACCTCTTGCGCGCCTACGCGACCTCCCCGTACCCCCTCTGGCCTCGGCCTTCGTTGTCGGCTGCCTCGTGCTTCAGCAGGGGAGCGTTCTGCCCTCTGGGCACGTCATCCTCGGCGCATTGATCGGCTGCTGCCTTGGGGCGGTAGTCTGGCGTCGTACCCCTTGG
Organism: uncultured bacterium; assembly: GCA_903866395.1. Lineage (GTDB taxonomy): Bacteria > Pseudomonadota > Gammaproteobacteria > Burkholderiales > Burkholderiaceae_E > SYIM01. The sequence goes on along the minus strand of CAIPNM010000386.1, from coordinate 20,901 downwards.
GGCGGTTGGCTCGTCGCGGCGTTCATCGGGTTCTGCTGGGCGGCCTGGCTGGCCACGGCTGCGCTCGAGTCGCGAATCTCCCCAACACTTGAGGGCCGCGACCTGTTGGTTGAGGGGTATATCGACGAACTGCCACTGCGCTCCTCCCAGGGGCTGAGGTTTGGCTTCCATGTCACCGGTTGTGCACAACCCGATCCTGATTGCCCGATCGGTCGCCGCATGCGGCTTGGCTGGTCGGCGAGCTTCTCGCGCGGCGCTGCGCTCACCGATGAGGCGAGTCCGCCCGCAGCGCTTGCGCCTGGTGAACGCTGGCAGCTCCATGTCCGGTTGAAGCGCCCGGCGGCCACGGTCAATCCGGGTCTGTTTGATGCCGAGTTACGCATGCTGGAGGAGGGCGTGGCCGCGCTGGGCTACGTACGAAAGCCTCGCGCTGGTGAGCCCCCGAATCAGCGCCTGGAGGGCTGGCACCTGAACCTCCGAACGCTGTTCGAGGCCGCCCGTGCGGCCGGTTTGGCGGCGCTCGATAACGCGCTGCATGGCGAGCGGGTCGATGCGAGCGGGGTGCTGCTTGCGCTTGCTTATGGCGATCAGGCGGCCATCTCCCCCAACGACTGGGACGTCTTCAACCGCACGGGCGTCGCGCATCTCATGAGCATTTCGGGTCTGCATATCACCATGCTGGCCGCGATCGCCGGTGGGCTCGCGCGTCGGTTACTGCATCGCCGCTGGGTCGCGCGCTCAGGCCTCCTGTTGCGCGTGCCCGCACCGCGTCTGCAATGGTGCATTGCCATTGCGGTTGCTTTCCTCTACTCGGGGCTTGCGGGGTGGGGCATTCCAGCTCAGCGCACCTGCTGGATGCTGGCCGTTGCGGGTTGGGCGCTCGCAAGCGGCCGAAGCCGTTCGCTGCCGCGAATATTAAGTCTGGCAGCGGGGGTGGTTTGCGTGTTCGACCCCTGGGCGCCGCTCGCCGCAGGCTTCTGGCTATCGTTTGCCGCGGTCGCAGCGATCGTGCTCCATGCCAGCGTGGTCCATGCGAGCCCGCCTCGCGTAGCGAATGCCCGCGTGGCGGCGCTCCGCCGCGCGGTGCGCGAGGCGGTTCAGAGCCAGTGGGCGGCAACGCTATCGCTTCTACCGCTCGGTGCACTGTTTTTCTCAAGCCTGTCCCTGATCGGCCCACTCGCCAACGCCTGGGCGGTGCCGTTGGTGTCGGTGCTGCTCACGCCCGCTGTGCTACTCCTAAGCGCGCTCGCTGTAGCGATGCCCTGGGCAGCCGAGTGGCTCGCGCCTGTCATTGCCGCCCCCACCGGTTGGATGCTGGACGCCTTGAGGGTCATGGCGTCCTGGCCTGGCGGGGCCGTGGTGTTGGCCCGTCCCGACCCCCTGTCATTGGTGGTTGCGGCGGTCGCGGTGGCGGTGTTGCTTGCGCCCAGGCCGGTGCCGGCACGCGCGCTCTGGGCACTGGGCCTGCTGCCGTTGTTTGCACGCGGTCCGGAGCCGGTTCCGCACACCGGTTTCAGGCTCACCGCGCTCGATATCGGTCAGGGCATGGCGGTGCTGGTGGAGGCGGGCGGAAAGCGACTGTTATACGACACCGGCCCCGGATGGGAGGCGGGGATGGATGCCGGCGCGCGGGTGATTGTGCCGTGGCTGCGAAGCCGCGGTATCGCGTCACTCGATGTGCTGGTGATTTCGCACGCCGATATCGATCACTCGGGAGGCGCTGCGAGCGTGCTTCGGCTCACTGGCGCAGAGCGTGTGTTCAGTTCAGTTTCACCAGGTCATCGCCTGCTGGCGGGTATTTCGCAGCACGAGCCGTGCCGCCGGGGCGATGCCTGGCAATGGGGGGAGGTTCGATTCGAGTTTCTGCATCCGGGGCCTGAGTTTCCACCCGGTGCCGCCCGCTCGCCCACCAACGCGCTCAGCTGCGTGCTAAAAATTGAATCACCCGCTGGGTCCGCCCTGCTTACGGGAGACATCGAAGCGCGCCAGGAAACCGATCTGGTCGACCGACTGGGCGCGCGCTTGAAGAGCGATCTCCTCCTGGCCCCGCACCATGGCAGCAATACCTCGTCTTCTCCCCGGTTCCTGGCAGCGGTAAGTCCCACGACGGCGATATTTCAGGTGGGCTATCGGAACCGATTTCGCCACCCCACGCCGCGCGTGTTGGGTCGTTACCAGGACGCGGGCGTTGACATTCTCAGAACCGATCATCACGGAGCGCTCACCGTGCACGCCAATTACGCAGGGCACCCCTGGCGTATCGAGCGCGCACGCGAGACGCCCGCACGCTACTGGCGGGTGCGGGCGGGCGATAGCGAATAACGCTTATTGCGCCGTCCAGCCCCCGTCGATCGACCATGCTGCGCCACGCACCTGGTCAGCGGCAGGCGAGCACAGAAACACTGCGAGCTCGCCCAGCTGTTCAGGTGTGACGAACTCGAGGCTGGGCTGCTTCTCGCCAAGTAGCGCCAGCCGGGCCGCCTCGGGTGATACGCCAGTCTGAGCCGCGCGTGCATCGATCTGTTTCTGCACCAAAGCTGTCAATACCCAGCCCGGGCAGATGGCATTGCAGGTAATGCCGGTGCGTGCGGTTTCAAGCGCCACGACCTTGGTGAGTCCGACGATGCCATGCTTGGCGGCCACATAGGCGACTTTTTCAGCCGAGGCGACCAGTCCGTGTGCCGACGCGATGTTGATGATCCGCCCCCAATTACGGGCCCGCATACCGGGAATAGCGCAGCGCGTGGTGTGAAACGCCGACGAGAGATTGAGAGCAATGACTGCGTCCCAGCGCTCTACCGGAAACGATTCGATGGGCGACACATGCTGGATGCCCGCGTTGTTGACAAGAATGTCAACGCCGCCGTGCGCTGCGCTGATGCGCGCCATCATGGCGTCAATTTCGGCGGAACGCGTGAGGTCGGCCGATTCGTAATGCACCTTCACTCCGTGATCGGCGGCGAGCTCGGCCCGCAGCCGTGCAATCTCAGAGGGGTCGCCAAATCCGTTCAGTACGAGGTCGGCGCCCTGTCTGGCGAGTGCCCGGGCAATCCCCAGTCCGATGCCACTCGTTGACCCGGTTACCAGCGCCAGCTTTCCCTTCAGCATTGCCATCTCCTCCAGACGGTAAGATTCGCGCTGGATTGTACGGCGGTGGCCTACACCGTCCAAACCCCCACTCGTCATTCCGCCTTTATGAATTCACCCATCGCACGCACCGTTACCTGCGCGAGTCCCTCTGGGCTTCATCGGATCGGATACTGGGAGTGGCCGTGTCAGAGCGGGGACACCCAGCCGGCCACTGTGCTCTGCGTTCATGGGCTCACCCGTAACGGTCGAGACTTTGATGCGCTTGCCGAGCGACTATCGGCTCACTATCGGGTGATTTGTCCGGACATGGCGGGCCGCGGACGGTCTGACTGGCTTGCCAATTCGGCGCTTTATGCCATCCCCCAATATCTGGCGGACTGCGTCACGCTGGTGGCGAGGCTAAATGTCGAGCGCCTGGCATGGGTGGGCACCTCCATGGGCGGGCTGATCGGCATGAGCCTCGCGTCGCTTCAATCCAACCCCGTCTCGGCGCTGGTTCTCAATGATGTGGGGCCGGTGCTAAGTGCGGAGGGTTTGCGCAGAATCGGTGACTATGTGGGGAAGGCGCCCAGCTTCGATAGCTATGAAGCCTGCCTCGCTTACACGCGCACGATCGCGGCCGGGTTTGGTCCGCATGATGACGCGGGGTGGGACATGCTGGCGCGTCACTACTGGGTGCGCGACGGCGCGCGTTGGCGAGTGCATTACGATCCCCGCATCGCCGAGCCATTCGCTGGCGCTGGCGGCTCGGGTCCGCTGTTGCTGTGGCCGCTCTACGACGCCGTGGCCTGCCCGACGCTCCTGATGCGTGGCGCCAGCTCCGATCTGCTTGACCCCGCCACGGCACACGAGATGACCCAGCGTGGTCCTAGAGCCCGTCTGATCGAGTTTGCAGGCGTTGGCCATGCGCCAAGCCTGATTCCCGGCCCGCAGATTGATGCGGTTGAGCAATTTCTCAAGGAGTGTTTTAAATGAGTGACATCAAGCGAATCAATGTTGGCAAGCGGATGTGCGACGCTGCGATTCACAACGGCGTGGTGTATCTGGCTGGTCAAGTGGCGGACGACACCAGCCAGGACGTTAAGGGGCAGACCGCCCAGGTACTGGCCACCATCGATCGACTGCTCGCCGAAGCCGGAAGCGACAAGACCCGGATGCTGCAGGTGCAGATTTTTCTCAGTGATATCGCCAACTTCCCCGGCATGAACGAGGTTTGGGACGCCTGGGTGCCGCAAGGTCATACCCCCGCTCGCGCAACGATCGAATCGCGACTCGCCAAGCCAGCTTACCTGGTCGAGATCAAGGTCATCGCCGCGGTTTGCTGAACCGGGTAGGGGCTGCGGCCGTGCTTGCTGGGTGGCTTAGCGCCAGCCCACGCGATCAATCAGGCGCGCGGCCGCGGCCTGCGAGCGACCTAACGCCGCGACCGGCAGCGGGTCGGCCTTGAACGCACCGAGGGCGGCAAGCGCCGGATTATCAATACGTACACCGGGGACAGCCGGCCATTCGTTGTTGCCGTCTGCCAGGTAGCGCTGCGCGTCGTCGCTGGCCAGGTATTCAAGGAAACGAAGCGCCGCCTCGGGATTCTTCGCATGCCGCAAGACGCCGCCTCCGGTCACGTTGATATGCGCGCCGTGCCCCCCCTGATCGGGCCAGATAACCTGCAGTTTCGCCATGGTGTCGCGGTCGGCTGGTTTGTCGGAACGCATGATGCGAACCAGGTAGTAGGTGTTGCTCAGGGCGACTGCGCATTCGCCGCTCGCTACCGCTTTAATCTGGTCAGTGTCGCCGCCCCGCGGTGCCCGTGCAAAGTTGGCCACCACGCCGCGCGCCCACTGGGTGGCCGCTTCCTCACCGTGATGCTCGATCATGGCAGCGATAAGGGAGAGCATGTAGGGATGAGCGGCTGAACGGGTACAGACCTTTCCTTTCAGCGCAGGGTTTGCCAGATCCGCATAGTTCGATACGGTGTCAGGGGCAATCCGCGAACGGTTCACAATGATGACCCGCGCTCGGGTGGATATTCCGAACCAGGCGATGCCGTCGGCGGTCGCTGGCGCGCGTAGGCTCGCCGGAATTTTTGCCTCCAGGCTTTCCGATCGAACGGGGCTAAACAGGCCTTCGCTCTGGGCTTTCCATAACCTGGCCGCATCCACCAGCAGCAGGACGTCTGCCGGGCTTGCTCGTCCTTCGGTTCGCAGCCTCTCGAGCAGTGCTTCATCGCCCGCTTCAATCCGGTTGATGCGAATCCCGGTGGTGCGTGTGAAGTTGGCGTAGAGCGCTTCGTCGGTCTGGTAGTGGCGCGCTGAGTAGAGATTGACAACCGGCGCTTGCGCTGCGGCGGTGAGGGGCAGGGCGAGGCAGAGGAGGGTGGCGGTTCGAATGAGCGCGTGTCGCATGATCGGAACGCGCCTCGCGAGGCGCTTCAGGGTAGATGCCCCAAGTTTAATCGAAATGAGAATTATTCGCACTTAATGTGGTCGTAAGCCGACGGTAAGCGTCTCGACCGACACTGCCGGCTGGAACGGGGAGATCACCATGACAACGAACAAACAGTCACTGTCAGCCTTCCACCATCGCTCGATCACCGACCGGGCGGAATTCTGGGCTGAGCAGGCCACACTGATTGACTGGCATAAGCCGTTCACCCAGGTGCTCGATGACTCGCGACTGCCGTTTGCGCGCTGGTTTTTAGGTGGTGAGACCAACCTTTGTCATAACGCGGTAGATCGCCATCTGCCCACGCTTGCTGACAAACCGGCGCTGATCTTTGTCTCCACTGAGACTGGCGCTGAGCGAACCTACACCTTTGCCGAACTGCATTCAGAAGTGATGCGAATGGCTGCGGTGATGCAGGCACTCGGGGTCGAGCGTGGTGACCGCGTGCTGATCTACATGCCGATGATTGCGGAGGCTGCCTTCGCGATGCTGGCCTGTGCACGGATCGGCGCCATTCACTCGGTGGTGTTCGGGGGATTCGCGTCACATAGTCTCGCGTCGCGGATTGACGACGCCGCGCCTCGACTGATCGTGAGTGCAGATGCCGGCTCACGGGGCGGGAAGGTCATTCCCTATAAGGGACTGCTCGACGAAGCCATCTCGCTCGCTACCAGTAAACCCGACGCTGTGCTGATGGTTGATCGCGGGCTCGCGCCCTATGCGCTCGTTGCTGGTCGCGATCACGACTACGCGCCGCTTCGCGATCAGCACCTGAACGCAATCGTGCCTGTCACCTGGCTTGAATCGAACGAGATCTCCTATACGCTCTACACGTCAGGCACCACGGGCAAGCCCAAAGGCGTGCAGCGCGACGTAGGCGGCTATGCGGTGGCGCTCGCGGCCTCGATGAAGCACATTTTTTGTGGCAACCAGGGCGAGACCTACTTTTCAACCAGCGACATCGGTTGGGTGGTGGGCCACTCCTATATCGTTTATGGCCCGCTGATCGCGGGCATGGCCACCATCATGTATGAGGGCACCCCGGTCCGGCCGGATGCGGGGATTCTCTGGCAGCTGGTTGAGCGATACAAGGTAACGGTGATGTTCTCGGCGCCCACCGCTATTCGGGTGTTGAAGAAGCAAGATCCCGCCTGGCTCACCCGCTATGACACGTCGTCGCTTCGAGCCCTGTTTCTGGCTGGCGAACCCTTGGACGAGCCCACCGCGCGCTGGATCTCCGAGAGCTTGGGCCGGCCAATCATCGACAACTACTGGCAGACCGAAACCGGCTGGCCGATTCTTACCGTTGCACACGGCATCGAAAAGACGCCCACCCGCTTCGGCAGCCCCGGCATGCCGATGTACGGCTACGACGTTCGGCTCCTTCATGAACAGACCGGTGAGGAAGTGGGGCCCAATGAGAAAGGCGTGGTGGCGGTGCTCCCGCCGCTGCCACCGGGGTGCATGCAGACGGTGTGGGGCGACGACGAACGATTCGTCAAAACCTATTTTTCGAGCATCCCCGGTAAGCTTGCCTACTCGACCTTCGATTGGGGGGTTCGTGACGATGACGGCTACTACTTCATCCTCGGCCGAACCGATGACGTCATCAATGTGGCGGGTCATCGCCTTGGCACACGTGAAATCGAAGAATCACTCTCCAGCCATGCTGCTGTGGCAGAGTGCGCGGTGGTCGGTGTCGCAGATACATTAAAGGGGCAGGTCGCTGTGGGGTTTGCTGTCGTGAAAGATCCATCACTCATCGAAGAAATCGATGACCGCCTGAAACTCGAAGGCGAGCTGATGGCAACCGTCGACCGGCAGCTGGGGGCGGTGGCGCGTCCGTCGCGCGTTTATTTTGTGTCCACGCTGCCCAAGACCCGCAGTGGCAAGGTGCTGCGACGGTCGATTCAGGCGGTGTGCGAAGGGCGCGATCCGGGAGATCTCACCACCATCGAAGATCCGTCCACGCTCGAACAGGTGAGGCAGGCACTTGCCGGTCGCTGACTCGCTCAAGCCAGGCGTACGCCGCCGTGAGCTCTTGGGCTGGGCGTCGTACGACTTTGCCAACTCCGGTTACAGCACCGTGGTGCTCACCGCAGTGTTCAACGCCTATTTCGTTGGGGTAGTGGCGGGCGGCGTAAGCTGGGCAACGTTTGCCTGGACCCTTACGGTAGCTGTCTCCAGCCTGCTCGTTGCGTTGGTGTCGCCGCCTTTAGGCGCGTGGGCAGACCGGCGCGGCGCGCGAAAGAAGCTTCTCGCTTTGTGTACGGTTGGGTGTGTGGTGGCAACGGCTGCGCTGGCCACCGCTGGTCCCAACACGATTCTGCTTGCGGCGTTGCTGGTCATTGCTTCCAACGTTTGTTACTGCATCGGCGAGTCGTTGATCGCATCATTCCTGCCTGATCTCGCTCGCCCAGAATCCATCGGCCGGGTGTCGGGTTGGGGATGGGGCGTCGGCTACTTCGGCGGCATGCTCACGTTGGGCCTGTCGCTTGCGTGGCTACTGAGTGCGTCGTCACGCGGCACAACGGCTGCTCAGGCCGTGCCCCAAACCATGCTGATCACCGCCGTGGTGTTTGCCCTCGCATCGCTCCCCACCTTTTTCCTGCTCCGCGAGCGATCCGCGCACGGTGGTGGGCCCGTTGCTCAAATGCCTGAGGTGGGCGCGTGGCAACAGCTGCGCCGCAGCATCGGCTCGCTCAACGCGTTTCCCGACCTCAGGCGGCTTCTGCTTTGCATGACCTGTTACCAGGCGGGCATTGCAGTGGTGATCGCGTTGGCAGCGGTCTATGCAGAGCAACAAATGGGCTTTTCGCAGACCGACACCATGATGCTGGTCTTTACCGTGAACATCGCGGCGGCGGTGGGTGCTTTCGGGTTCGGTTCCTTACAGGACCGCATCGGTCATCGTCTTGCGCTTGCCATCACACTGGTTGGTTGGGTTGCCATGACCCTGATGGCGGGGCTGGGCGAGAGCCGGGCCCAGTTCTGGGCCGCAGCGGGGCTGGCGGGTCTTTGTATTGGCGCAAGTCAGTCATGTGGGCGTGCCATGGTGGGTCTGCTTGCGCCCGCACCCAGGTTGGCGGAGTTCTATGGGTTGTGGTCGCTAGCGGTGCGGTTGGCAGCCGTGATCGGACCGATTACCTATGGTGCAGTCACATGGATGAGCGGTGGCAACCACCGGCTCGCAATACTGGGAACCGGGTTGTTCTTCGTCGCAGCGCTTGCGGTGCTTCGAACCGTGGATGTGGAGCGCGGGGCCAAGCTCAGGTCAGTCTGATGAACCGGAGCGAATCGGGGTGCCCTCGGCGCCGAGTGTCATGGCGATGCGATACAAGCCCTCGAGCACCAGGTTCTCCACATAAGTGAATTCCACGCTCAGACGCGGACCGAGCGAGCGCGCGGCGCCGCCTGACAGGATGCATCGCATATCTGGGTAATTTCGCTGATGAAGCGAGAATACGCGCTCCACTGCGCCTGCCTGCGCATGCGCGCAGCCCGTCGCAATGGCGTCGATTGTCTGGCGCGGAAAATCGACATAATCGCCAGCCGCATCGGGCAGCGTGGCGGTGTTCTGGTGAAGTGCACGCTGCATGAGGCCGAGGCCTGGCATGATGCCGCCGCCAAGAAACCGACCATCGGTCGAGATCATGTCAAGCGTGGTGGCAGTGCCGCATACCACCACTAAACCGGCGCGCTCGCCGATCAGGGCACGGGCACCAATCATCGCTGCCCAGCGATCACAGCCCAGGGCAGCCGGGTTTAGATAACCGTTGGTGATACCGCATTGTTGTGCGCGTGAGCTGATCCAGTGGGCAAACGGTGCATCAGGCCAGACCTCGAGCGCCCTAAGAACAGGATTGACCACCCGTGTACCCGCCACGCTGGCAATCACAATCCGGTCGGGACGAGGCAATCGTCTCCAATCGCCCATCACCATGGGGATTTCGTCGAGCAGCACCCGGCCGTACTCGCGCACGCGCAGGTGGGCGGTATCGGCTTCATGCTGCGGGGCTGAGTAGACCCCCCACTTGAAGAACGTGTTGCCAATGTCGATGAGCAGGAAGCTCATAGTTTGAACATGAAAATAATTGAACGGCGGCGAGTGTAATACATACACTTCGCTGCGTGAAAAGCCTCGTCTCGAAGCGACGCTCCTCGGCGGAGACTGAACCTCAGTCCAGAAGCGGTTCTGGCGGCGGCGCCCGTCTCACCCAGTCGCTCGCGCGGTCGTAAGCGTGAGCAAGTTGCAACACCGCGTGATCGCCACGCGGTGGGCCGATCAGCTGCAAACCGATGGGAAGGCCCAGCGCGCCACCAAATCCCGCAGGGATACTGGCTGCGGGAAGCCCCGCCATGGTGGCCGGCACCACCACCTCCATCCAGCGGTGGTAGGTGTCCATGGTGCGGCCAGCGATCTCGGCAGGCCAATTTGACTGCAGATCAAACGGGAAGAGTTGCGCGCTGGGCAGTGCGAGAAAATCAAAACGTTCGAACAGTGCCAGCGCAGCGCGATACCAGTCGCTCCTCGCGACCGAGGCGCGATAGATGTCGTGCGCGGTTCGGGTGAGGCCCTGTTCGACCTCCCAGATGGCCTCGGGCTTGAGCAGATCGCGCCGCTTTGGATCTTGATAGTGAGCCGATAGCGCACCCCCGGCCAGCATGCTTCGCAGGGTGATCCAGGCCTGCCACAGCCGTTCTGGATCGAACCCGAGCGCGGTGGGCTCAACCACGCAGCCGATGGATTCAAGCGTCTTTAGGGCATCGCCGCAGACCTCGGCGATGCCGGGCTCCAGCGCCAGGTGACCATCGAGCGAACCGAGCCAGCCAATTCGAAGCTCGCGTGCGGGTTTTTGCAGTGCCTGGGCAAAAATTGCCGGATCTTCATGCAGCGATAGGGGCGCGCGGGCATCGGGGCCTGCCTGAACCGCGAGCAGCCGGGCAAGATCGGCCGCGGTTCTCGCCATCGGCCCCTCAACTCCAAGTTGCTGGCCGAAAAGATCCAATTCGGGCAGCTTAGGCACTCGGCCAAAAGACGGTCGGAAGCCGTAGACGTTGTTCCATCCCGCGGGGTTACGAAGCGAGCCGCCCATGTCGCTGCCATCGGCTACCGGAAGCATACGAAGCGCAAGCGCGACGGCTGCGCCACCGCTCGAGCCACCTGCCGACCGAGTGGGGTCATAGGGGTTGAGCGTGGTGCCGTAGACGGTGTTGTAGGTGTTCGAGCCGAGCCCAAACTCGGGCGTATTGGTCTTGCCGATGATGATCGCGCCCGCGCGCTTCATTCGCTCGACCACCAGACTGTCAGCGACAGGAGTGTGGCTCCGAAAGATCGGTGAGCCGAGCGTGGTGACAATGCCTGCTGTCTGGGCCAGATCCTTGACCGCTAACGGAAACCCATGCATCCAGCCGCAGGACTCTCCGCGTGCGAGCTGCTGGTCACGCTCGCTGGCCTGCGCGAGAAGCGTCTCGCGCGGTTGCCGAGCGACGATCGCATTGACCGCCGGATTGACGGTGTCGATGCGATCCAGATAGGCGGTCATCACCTCGCGACATGACACGTCGCGGTGATGAATCAGACTCGAGAGCCGATCGCCATCCGCAGCAACGATCTCATTCATGGCCGGCTCAGGCGACGGTGACGGGGATTTTGCCGATCTTCGCCTGCCACTCCCGAGGCCCGGTGGTGTGAACCGAGGTGCCTGCCGAGTCGACTGCAACCGTTACTGGCATGTCGCGGACTTCGAACTCATAGATGGCTTCCATGCCCAGATCAGCAAAGCCGACCACCCGAGAGGTGCGGATCGCCTTGGACACCAGGTAGGCAGCGCCGCCGACCGCCATCAGGTAGGCCGCCTGGTGGCGGCGAATGGCTTCAATGGCCACCGGACCGCGTTCAGCCTTACCGATCATGGCGATCAGCCCCGTCTTGGCAAGCATGGTTTCTGTGAATTTGTCCATGCGAGTGGCGGTCGTGGGGCCCGCCGGTCCCACCGCTTCGTCGCGCACTGGGTCCACCGGGCCCACGTAATAAATCACGCGATTGCGGAAATCGACAGGCAGAGGCTCGCCGCGGGCGAGCATATCCTCGATCCGTTTGTGGGCTGCGTCGCGCCCGGTCAGCATCTTTCCGGACAGCAGCAGGCGCTCGCCGGGCTTCCAGGAAGCGACCTCCTCACGGGTGAGGGTGTCTAGATTCACGCGTCGCGATTGGGCGTCCGGCGTCCAGTTGACCTTAGGCCAGTCGTCGAGGCTGGGCGGCTCGCAGAAGGCGGGACCGGACCCGTCAAGCGTGAAATGCGCATGGCGGGTGGCCGCACAGTTCGGGATCATCGCAACCGGCTTGGAGGCGGCGTGCGTGGGATAGGTGTTGATCTTGACATCCAACACCGTGGTGAGCCCGCCCAGACCCTGCGCGCCGATACCGAGCGCATTCACCTTCTCATAGAGTTCGATCCTCAGCTCTTCGAGCTTGTTGGCCGGGCCTCGGGCAAGGAGGTCGGCCATGTCGATCGATTCCATCAGCGATTCCTTTGCCATCAGCATCGCTTTTTCAGCCGTTCCGCCGATGCCAATGCCGAGCATACCGGGGGGGCACCATCCCGCCCCCATGGTGGGCACAGTTTTGAGTACCCAGTCGACCACGCTGTCGGAAGGATTCAGCATCACGAATTTGGACTTGTTCTCGGAGCCGCCTCCCTTGGCCGCCACGGTGACCTCAATCTTGTCGCCCGGCACCAGTTCCATGTGAACCACGGCAGGGGTGTTGTCACCTGTGTTTTTTCGCGCGAATTGCGGGTCGGCCACGATCGACGCACGCAGCAGGTTATCCGGGTGAAGGTAGCCTTGCCGTACACCCTCGTTGATGGCATCGGTCACCGAGCCGGTAAAGCCCTCCCACTTCACCCCCATGCCCACCTTCATGAACACGTTCACGATGCCGGTGTCCTGGCACAGCGGACGATGCCCCTCGGCGCACATGCGCGAGTTGGTGAGGATCTGGTCGATTGCGTCGCGGGCGGCTGGGCTCTGCTCGGTCTCGCGCGCACGGGCAAGATGCCGGATGTAATCGGCGGGGTGGTAGTAGCTGATGAACTGCAATGCAGCGGCGATCGACTCGATCAGGTCGTCGCGGCGGATCACGCTCATGAGGGGCTCCCTAAATGGCAAATGGTCTTGATGTAAGAGGTCGTTTCAGTGCGAACCGGGGGTTCCGCCCGACTTTGCCCGAGCGGCATGAGGGGACACCATGAGCCGGTCGATCAAGGCGATGGCAATCGCCGACAGCAGAAACATGCCGTGGATGATGGTTTGCCAGAGCAGGGTCTTGTCTGACAGCGTGCCAGCGGAGATGAAACTCTTAAGCAGGTGAATCGACGAAATGCCGATGATGGCGGTGGCGAGTTTCACCTTGAGCACATTGGCGTTGACATGCGACAACCACTCGGGCTGGTCGGGATGATTGTCCAACCGCAGGCGCGAGACGAATGTTTCGTAGCCACCCACAATGACCATGATCAGCAGGTTCGAAATCATGACCACGTCGATGAGCGACAGGACGATGATCATGATCACCGTCTCTTTGCTTCGCTCGGTCAGGCCCAGTCGCGCGATCGACTGGTCGAGCGCCTCGGGGTGCCAGAGAAGTTCGACCAGGTGCGCAAGCTCTTCGACAAACAGCACCACATAGACAACCTGGGTGACGATCAGCCCCAGATAGAGTGGCAGCTGCAGCCATCGGCTGGAAAAGATCAACCGCGGAATGAGTCCGGGCTTGGAGTGTGGATCGGTCACAGCGCGCTCCGGGAAAACGGGCGAGAGTTTGAGGGAAGGGCGTTGCCAGCCGGCACGCGGCGCTTCACGCGCCGTCGACCAAGGGTGGCTTGGTTCGCGCGGGCTGAATGGTAGCGGAATTCGGGATTCCCCTTGGTCAAGGGCCGTCGGGCGGTCGCTCGACCACGCCGTAAGCTAAGCGTAAGCCTTTCGGCCTAACCTGCGGCGCATCCTAAAAGAGGGCTGACCGTTAGCCCCTTGCGCCATCTCCGGAGACCCCATGAGCGCTCACATCGAGTCGATCCTGCAGGAGCACCGCGTGTTTCCCCCCGCCGAGAGCTTCGTGCGCTCGGCCACGATCTCGGGAATGCCTGCCTACCAGGCGCTCTGCAGTGAAGCGGAAGCCGATCATGCGGGTTTCTGGGCGCGCCTTGCCCGCGAACATGTGATCTGGAAAAAGCCCTTCACGCGCTCGCTCGACGAATCAAATGCCCCGTTTTTCAAGTGGTTCGAAGACGGCGAGCTGAATGTTTCCTACAACTGCCTCGACCGGCACATGGGGACCCCGGTCGAGAACAAGGTCGCGCTCATTTTCGAGGCTGATGACGGATCGGTCTCGAACATCACCTACCGCCAGTTGCTCGACCGGGTCTGCCGATTTGCCAACGGCCTCAAGGCGCTGGGCGCCAAGAAGGGCGATCGGGCCATCATCTACATGCCGATGTCGGTCGAGGGCGTGGTGGCCATGCAGGCCTGTGCCCGATTAGGCGTCATTCATTCGGTCGTGTTTGGTGGCTTTTCAGCGAAGAGCCTGCAGGAACGGATTCAGGATGCAGGTGCTGCGTGGGTGATCTGCGCCGACGAACAGGTTCGCGGCGGCAAGAAGATCCCGCTCAAGCCGGCGGTTGACGAGGCGTTTTCGCTCGGCGGTTGCGAGTCGGTGAAGCGAGTGGTGGTGTATCAGCGTACCGGCGCGGCGGTTGCAATGGAGGCTGGGCGCGATGTCACCTGGGGTGCGGTGGAATCGGGCCAGCCCAACGTCTGCGAACCCGAGTGGGTCGGAGCCGAGCATCCGCTTTTCATCCTCTACACCTCGGGCTCAACGGGTAAGCCCAAGGGTGTTCAGCATGCGTCGGGCGGCTACATTTTGCATGCCGCGCTCACCATGAAGTGGACCTTCGACATTAAGCCCGACGACGTCTTCTGGTGCACGGCCGATATCGGCTGGGTAACCGGCCACACCTACATCGTTTACGGGCCGCTTGCCTGCGGTGCCACCGAGATTGTGTTCGAGGGCGTTCCGACGTTCCCGAACGCCGGGCGTTTCTGGGAAATGATCCAGCGTCACAAGGCCACTATTTTCTACACTGCACCGACCGCGATTCGGTCGCTCATCAAGGCATGCAATGCCGAGCCGGCCACGCATCCGCAGCGCTACGATCTTTCATCGCTACGGTTGCTCGGGTCGGTGGGTGAGCCCATCAATCCTGAAGCCTGGATGTGGTACTACCGCAGTGTGGGGAATGAGCGTTGCCCGATCGTTGACACCTTCTGGCAAACCGAAACCGGTGGGCACATGATCACGCCGCTGCCGGGCGCCACACCCTTGGTGCCGGGGTCCTGCACCTTGCCGCTTCCTGGTGTTGCAGCGGCAATCGTTGACGAAACCGGAGCCGACATCGCCAACGGCGACGGTGGCATTCTGGTGGTGAAGAAGCCCTGGCCGTCCATGATTCGGACCATCTGGGGCGATCCCGAGCGGTTTCGGAAGAGCTACTTTCCGACCGAGCTGAAGGGCTACTACCTTGCGGGTGACGGCGCAGTGCGTGATCGCGAAACCGGTTACTTCCGAATCACCGGCCGTATCGATGACGTGCTCAATGTGTCCGGGCACCGCATGGGCACGATGGAAATTGAGTCGGCGCTGGTGGCCAACCCGCTGGTAGCGGAGTCGGCCGTGGTGGGGCGCCCTGACGACCTCACGGGCGAGGCGATCGTGGCCTTCGTGGTCCTCAAGCAGGCGCGCCCGTCAGGCGAGGATGCACGCAAAATCGCTGACGAACTGCGGGCCTGGGTGGGTAAGGAAATCGGGCCTATCGCCAAGCCCAAAGACATCCGGTTCGGTGACAACCTGCCCAAGACGCGCTCCGGAAAAATCATGCGTCGTTTGCTGCGCGCGATCGCGAAGGGCGAGTCCATCACGCAAGACACGTCAACGCTTGAAAACCCAGCCATTCTCGAGCAGTTGAAGCAGGCCACTTGAGCATCAATGAATCTGTATCAAGGCAACACCAAGGCAACTTAAAAATGCCCGCTTTGAAGCGCCGCCAAATGCGGGCGTTCTGGCTGGCTAAGTGGGTCGTCAATGAAACGACTCACAAACTGGAGGGGCATCGATGCTGACGACGGTGACCGTCGCCAAAGCACTCATCGAGTTTGCAGGCTTGCTGTTACTGGGGCAGGGGTTGGTATTTCTGTTGAGTTTCGGCCGGCACGAGAGCAACCCGATCTATCGCTTTCTGCGGTTCCTCACTGGACCGGTGGTCCGGCCAATGCGGGTGATCACGCCTCGCTTCGTCGTCGATCAGCACGTTCCCGCTATTGCCTTGTTCGTTCTGTTCTGGGCTTGGGTAGCGTTGAAGTTCTGGCAGGTGGTCCTCGCACATGAGGCTGGCCTGCTATGACCGCGCTCAAGGTCTGGTACTTGCGCCAGATGGCCACCTGGTCCACCTTTTTTCGACAGAGCGCGATGGCGCTTGAGTACTGGGAACGAATTCGGTTGATGCGGCCGCGCGATCCGGCGGTGCTTGCAACCGTTGCCGGGTTGCATGCGTCCGCGGGGCGCCGCGACCATGCGCGTGAACTGCTGTGCGAGTCCATTGCCATCGACGCGGCGCAGGCCTATGTTCACTTCAATCTCGGCTATCTGCTCCAGCAGGATGATCTTCATGCCGAGGCGCTTGCTGCGTTCGAGCGTGCGCTGGCGCTGAACCCCAAGCTTGATCAGGCGCTTTATGGCCAGGCGCTTTCACTCATCAAGCTTGATCGCGTCGAGGAAGCGATAGAGCCGCTCAAGGCCAACATGCGGTTGCAGCCGCTATCGCCCTATGGTTTTTATCAACTGGCCCATGCGCTCAACCGGCTGGGCCGCCGTGATGAGGCCAAGAAGGTCATCGTTCAGTTATCAGGATTCGAGCCCCAGGTCGCGCGGCAGGTGCAGCGTGAAACTGGGATCGATGCGGGGTTACCGGAATAGCCGGGTCGCCGCGTTTCGCCGGCGTTGTTCGCAGCGCTTCATTCATCACCAGGAGGGTCCATGCAATCCGAATCAAGGCGCCAGGAATACTGGTCAAGGAACCTCAGGATCACTGCGATCCTGTTGGCCTTGTGGTTCGTTGTCACGTTTGTCATCGGCTGGTACGCACGTGATCTCAGCTTCAATTTCTTCGGCTGGCCGTTCGCGTTCTGGGTAGGCGCACAAGGTGCGTTGGTCGTCTATGTCTGGATCATCTGGTACTACGCCAGCTACATGAACCGGCTCGACAAGGAGTTTGGTGTCGATGAGGGAGATGAAGCATGAGCACCGCAGCCCAATCACAAAAAGCGTTTACCGCGCAACTTAAAAAGGTCTACGCGTTTTACACAGGTGGATTCGCGGCCTTCGTCATTGTTCTGGCCATTCTGGAACAAATGGGAATGTCCCGAACCACCATCGGCTACGTGTTCCTAGCCGCTACAGTGTTGCTGTATGCCGGTATTGGCGTCATGAGCCGTACCAACGATGCGGCCGAGTATTACGTGGCTGGCCGTCGGGTTCCTGCCGTGTTCAACGGCATGGCGACTGGCGCTGACTGGATGTCGGCGGCGTCGTTCATCGGTATGGCGGGAACGCTCTACCTCACGGGCTATAGCGGTCTGGCGTTCATCATGGGCTGGACTGGTGGCTACGTGCTGGTGGCGTTGTTCCTTGCGCCGTATCTGCGTAAGTTCGGTCAGTTCACGATCCCAGACTTTCTCGGCGCCCGCTACGGCGGCCATGTTCCGCGCTTTATCGGCATCGTGATCGCCATCATCTGCTCCTTCACGTATGTGGTGGCGCAGATTTACGGCGTGGGTCTCATCACGACGCGGCTCACCGGTGTGCAGTTTGAGATCGGAATCTTTCTGGGTCTGGCCGGCATTCTGGTCTGCTCGTTCCTGGGCGGCATGAAGGCGGTGACCTGGACGCAGGTTGCGCAGTACATCATTCTGATCATTGCGTACCTGATTCCGGTGGTGTGGCTGTCGGTGAAGCAAACCGGTTTCCCGATTCCGCAGCTCGTCTACGGGCAGCAACTCCAGAAGGTGACGCAGCTTGAGGACAAGCTGATTGCTGACCCGAAGGAGAATGAGGTTCGCTCGATGGCTGCAAAGCGTGCCGAAGCTGCTCGTGCGGCGCTGAAAGAGCCAGAGAAAGCGTTTGAAGCGGGCAAGGGCGCCGCACAGAAAGCGGTTGCCGACGCCAAAGCGTCAGGTAACGCCGATGCGATCAAGAAGGCTGAAGACGCGCTTGCCAAGTATCCGGCCGACGTGACCGCAGCCAAGGCGATGTGGACGCGCGAGGCGGGCTTACAGGCGCGCGCAGCGCAACTCCAGCGTCACGGCGAAGCCTTCCCTGGCGCTACCGAAAAGGCACGCGACACCTCTCGCAAGAACTTCCTTGCGTTGGTGTTCTGTCTGATGGTGGGCACGGCGGCGCTTCCGCACATTCTCATGCGCTATTACACGACGCCCTCGGTCAAGGAGGCGAGAAGTTCGGTGACCTGGTCACTGTTCTTCATCTTCCTGCTCTACTTCACGGCGCCAGCGCTGGCCGTTCTGGTCAAGTTCGTGGTCTATAACGATCTGGTCGGAACATCGTTCTCGCAGTTGCCAGCGTGGGTGCAGGCGTGGCAGAGGGTCGATCCATCGTTGTTGTCGCTTATTGACATTAACGGTGACGGCATTGTGCAGCGGGCTGAGCTTGCGATTGGCGGTGACATCGTCGTGCTGGCAACGCCTGAAATCGCGGGGCTACCCTACGTGATTTCGGGTCTGGTGGCGGCAGGTGGTTTGGCTGCGGCGCTCTCCACCGCTGACGGTCTGTTGCTCACGATCGCCAATGCGCTGTCGCACGATCTCTATTACAAGATGATCGATCCGAACGCGCCCACTGCTCGCCGTGTGATGATCTCGAAGATCCTGCTACTGGTCGTTGCCATTTTGGCTGCGCTGGTGGCTGCACAGAAGCCCGCTGACATTCTGTTCCTGGTGTCCGCGGCCTTCTCCTTCGCTGCGGCCGGTTTCTTCCCGGCGCTCACGATGGGGATCTTCTGGAAGCGCACCACGGGCATTGCTGCTTCATTGGGCATGGTCGCGGGCTTTGGCGTCACGTTCTACTACATGATCACCACCCAACCGTGGCTGCGCGAGATGTTCCTCAGCATTCCGCGGTCGGCACCGGTGTCGTTGTGGTGGGACATCCAGCCGATTTCGGCTGGCTTGTTCGGCGTGCCGTTGGGATTCCTGGTGATCTTCATTGTTTCCCTGATCACGCCTGCGCCGGACAAGGCCACGCAGGATCTGGTTGAGGATGTCCGTTATCCCAATCTGAAAGCGGCCTGACCGCTAGTTGTGTTGCAGCTGCTGCCTTGGGTGGCGGCTGCGTTTCTCTGGGGCGTCACCTGGCTAGATGGGGGCGCCCCTTTTTATTGGCTCGCCGGCATCAGGCTCTCTGCTAAAATGCGGTGGTTCGGAGAGATGGATGAGTGGTTTAAGTCGCACGCCTGGAAAGCGTGTAAGGGTTAACAGCCCTTCGGGGGTTCGAATCCCCCTCTCTCCGCCACCAGCGCCTATGACAGGCGCTTTTTTTTCGCCTTTCTCCTCTGAAACACTAGAGTCAGTTAGACTCATGGTGTGCCATCCGGCACCATGCAAACCCATCATTTAAGGTGGGTGCAAAGGTGGGTATGCCGAGACTCGCGAAAGAACTATCTGCGCTCGATGTCAAACGCATCAGAAGCCCCGGCCTCCACTTCGTCGGCGGCGTACCCGGCCTCGCCTTGCAGGTTGTCGGCGATGCGCGCTCATGGGTGCTGCGTGTAGCGGTAGCAGGCAAACGCCGCGAAATAGGGCTCGGTGGGTTTTCGTCGGTGAACGGGCTCGCCGAGGCACGACGTAAGGCGCATGTCGAGCGCGAACGAATTCGCAACGGGATCGATCCCGTTCAGGAAAGACGTAGCGCCCGAGCAGCGTTAAAAGCATCTCGGTTAAGCGGTGTCACCTTCAAGCAGGCCGCGCTCGACTTTATCGACAGCAATAAGGCTGGATGGAGTTCTCCGAAGCATGCCGCGCAATGGGAGGCAACCCTAAAAGCCTACGCCTTCGATTTTATCGGTTCCGTATCCGTAGCTGACCTAACCACCGCGCACGTCCTTGAGGTGCTAAAAGCAGACGAGTTCTGGACTAAGAAGCCCGAAACTGCATCGCGCGTCCGACAACGAATCGAGAAGGTCATATCCGCTGCCGACGCTGCCGCAGGTCGCGAGCGACTGAATCCTGCGCGGTGGGAGGTGATCGGCAAGTCGCTTCCTTCAAAGTCGCGGGTGGCGAAAGTTAAGCACCATCCAGCGCTGCCGTGGCAGCAACTGCCGGGGTTCATGGCCGCGCTCTGCAACCAAGATGGGGTCGGGGCGTTGGCGCTTCGATTCGTGATCCTGACGGCGGCGCGATCTGGTGAGGTGCGCGGAATGTCATGGTCGGAGGTCAGTATCGATCAACGGATCTGGCTTGTGCCCGCGGATCGGATGAAGGCGCGCCGTGAGCACCGAGTGCCGCTGTCTGATCAGGCGATTGCGGTGTTGATGCAAGCAAAAGATATCTATGCCGAGGCCCCCGGGCGTGACGATCTGGTGTTCCCCGGCGCGAAAGGGCCGTTGAGCGACATGAGTTTGACCGCCGTGCTTCGTAGGATGGGGGCTGAAGTGACGGCGCACGGGTTCCGATCAAGCTTTCGGGATTGGGCTGGGGAATCCACGCACCACCCGCGTGAGGTGATTGAGCAGGCGCTCGCCCATCGTGTAGGCGATGCTACCGAGTCTGCGTATGCGCGGGGGGATCTGATCGCCAAACGAACGGCTTTGATGATCGACTGGGGCCTTTGGTGTAACGAAGGGGGAGAGTAGAAATGGGTTCGCGTAACGCAATCGATTCTATGGCGAAGCAGTTAGGCGGGGAGCCGAGTGAGGAGGGGGCTGCGGAATCGCATCGTGCCTACAGGGGGCACTTTCCGTTTACCTTCCCGCCCGAGAAGCGGGACGGAAAACGCCGCAAACCAAGCGACGGCGTTCCTGACCAACCTGATATTGAGAAGTTATTGCTCAGGTCTCTTGCATATCATCGATACATTGAGCACGGCCCCATGATGTGGATGGATCTCGCTCTATCTCTTGCTAGAGATGTTTATCCAGAGAAGAAGCGCCGCGGGCCAGACCAAAAATGGTCAAGGGAGCGTCGCGGTGTACTTGTGATGGAAGTGCAGATCTTAAGGGCGGCAGATAGTGCGAAGAAGAGCATCGC
>CAIPNM010000385.1 GCA_903866395.1 uncultured bacterium | reverse complement strand
TCTGACCGCCTGTCGGCGTTCAAGCCGAGCTTTGTCGTAGACGCAGATCTGCGGTTGGGGCTGTCACTTGCGGCGTCTCAGCTGCCCAAGCTCGAGGCTGACTTCGCGTTCAAGTGGGGCTGGGCACTGGGAAGCTCAACCAAGATCGAGATGCCGCGCATTAACATCGAGAACATTCGTATCGATCTCAAGTCGGCAGTGTTTGACTGGCTGATGCCAATCGCTGAACGGGTGGCGAGTGCGGTATCGCCGTTCAAGGGGGTGGTCGATGCCCTGGTCACGCCGGTTTCCGGGCTCGATCTCATTGTGCCAAGTGATCCGACGCTGCGCGGCGTGATCAACATGGCTTATGCGAAGAAGAACCCGAGGTCTGCGCCCATCAACTGGGCGTTCCTTGATGCGGTGCGTTTCGCGCTGCAGATGCCCGACCAGATCCGTTCACTGGGCTCGATTGGGTCCACTTTACCGCTGGGCAGCATCTACAACCTGGGCCGTTCAGACTTCAAGTTCGCCTCGGCTCTGCTCAATACCGGCCCGGGCAGCGATTCGGCACTGCTCGGCCAGCTCAATGCCGAGGCCAACAAACTCGCGACCAAGGCCTCCGGCGGCGTTCAGACGAGCAATCGATCGGGGCTCGTCTTCATGCCTTACCTGTTTGACATGGGTAACTGGGCCAAGATGTTCAGTGGCGGCAACGCCACGCTCTTTACCTATGAGCTACCGCTCTTCAATCTCGATTTTAGTTTCGATCAAGAACTGGTTCGAATCCCTGTGCCTTTCCCGCCCGCGTCGTTTATCGATATCAAGATTGGGGCATTCGGCGGTATCCGCGGCATCGTTGATCTGGCCTTTGGCTATGACACCTTTGGCGTTCAGAGGTTCATGCAGACCGACAATCTGAAAGATGTTCTGGATGGCTTTTACATCAGCGATTACGCGCTGCCAGTCATGCGCGACGGTAAGCTGGTGCCGAATACCGGTGGCACAGAAAAACCCGAGTTTTCCCTGGATCTCAGGCTGGGGCTCAGGGGGTCACTGGATGCAAAGCTGTTCGAAGGGGGCGTGAAAGGCCAGGTCAACGCGTCGGTCAGCGCTGATCTGAGCGATCTCGCCACCGCCACGGTCGTTCGGGATTCCAACGGTCAGGTGACGTCTGCTCCGTTCGCAGGCGACGGCAAGATCCGCGCCTCCGAACTGATCACTATGCTTCAGTATCAGAGCGGCGGTGCGTTGAACCTGTTCAACATTGATGCCTCGTTGGGGGTGAGTGCGACGGCCTTCGGCCGCATCGGTATTTGGCCGTTGGAATACAAAGGTGAGAAGGTTCTCTTCGAGAAGACGCTTTACTCGCTTGCTTATCGTGCGCCAGTGGTTCAGCCCGTTCTGGGTAGCGTGAGCAATGGCGTACTCACGCTGTATGCGGGTCCGAGCGCGAGCTCGCGCGCCTACCTTGACACCACCGATGCGGGCGAAACCTGGAAGTTGAGCGGCTCCGGTGGCAAGGTACAAGTGGAATTTGCCGGTAAATATTATCGAGAATTCACTGGCATCAACCGAATCGACGTCGACCTTGGCCTGGGAAATGACAACTTCGACGCTTCGCGCCTGCGCGATGTCAAGGTGTTCGCCAAAGGGGGGGCCGGTGACGACACCGTCGTACTTGGCGCGGCGGGTGGGTCGGCTTTCGATGATCAGGGTAACAACACGCTGAAGGCGGTAGAAACCAGCACAGCGCCAGTAACATTGGTTGGCGGCGACGGTAATGATTCGCTCACCGGCGGCGCTGGTGCGGATGTGCTGATTCCTGGCCCCGGTACCAATGTCGTGAATGGCGGCAGCGGTGACGATCAGATCTTCGCGCTTGAAGGCGGCAACAGCCTCACCGGCGGCGACGGCATCGACCGCTATGTATTCATCGGTGCGCTGGGCGCGAACCGCATGATCGAAAAAGGCGATCAGCCCTCGATCCTCGATTTCTCTGGCTCGCTACCTGCTGAGTTTGCATCGATTGCCGGTCCGGCAGTTGGCGTGCC
>CAIPNM010000384.1 GCA_903866395.1 uncultured bacterium | reverse complement strand
TGAGCAAAGACGGGCATCGCCGGGCGAGGCTCACGCCTGCCGGCGTATTGGAATGGTTGGTGCCATGAGTAAGAGTGGTGACGACATGGTCGGCAAGCCATGTCATACAGAATTTATTAAAAAATTCTTTGATAATTTCGCCGCATATTAAAGAGTTCTTTAATAATGAGGAATCCAGCTAAAGCGGCCTTCATTATGAAACGGACATCTTCAGTTCGTGTTTATCGCGTTGCCGCTGCGCGAGCAGCAACTGCTACTGCTTTAGAGGGAGGCCCGCCGCGCTAGCCCCCACTCCGCGTCGCCCCAGATACGCCTCGACGACCTCGGGCCGACTCAGCACCTGATCGGGTGCGCCTTCGGCTAGCGGCCTGCCGTGCGCAAGCACCACCAGCCGATCAGCCAGGTCGCTCACCATCTGCATATCGTGCTCGACCCAGATCATGGGCACACCCAGCTCGATCCGTACTCTGAGAATGAAGCGCGCGAGATTCTCTCGCTCGTCTCGATTGAGCCCTGATGATGGTTCGTCTAGCAGCAAGAGCGCGGGCTCCATTGCAAGTGCCCGCGCAAAGCCCACCACCTTCTGAAGACCAAAGGGCAGGCCCGCCACGTCTGCGTGTCGCCAGCGCTCGAGTTCTACAAACTCGATCACCTGCTCCACCGCACGCCGGTGCGCGCGTTCCTCGTCGCGCACGCGGCGTGAGAACAACCCCTGGGCAATCAGGCCCGCGCGCATGCGGGCGTGTCGTGCGACCAACAGGTTGTCGACCACGCTCATGTGTGGCACTAACTCGCCGTGCTGAAACGTGCGGGCGATACCCAGTTGGGCGATACGATGCGGGCGCAGACCCGCAAGCGCCTGGCCTTTGAAGCGGATGCTGCCGCGCGTAGGCGCGTAAATGCCGCAGATACAGTTGAGCACCGAGGTCTTTCCCGCGCCGTTTGGACCAATCAGTGCCACAAGCTCGGGGCCATCGACCGCAAACGCCACGCCTGACAGCACCTCGAGCCCGCCGAAAGAAAGCGACAACTCCTCAACCTGAAGCACTGGCGCTTGAGTCATCCGAACCACCTTCGGCTACGCCGATATTGCTTCACCTCACGATAGCTGCGCCGTTCTCCTGAGCCACCCAGGTAGAACTCCTGAACATCGGCATGCTCGCGCAGGCGTGCGGGCGTGCCATCGAGCACAATCCGGCCGTTTTCCATGATGTAGCCATGATCGGCCATCGACAGCGCGAGCTCGGCGTTTTGCTCCACCAGCAGCACCGATACGCCCATCCGATCTCGCACCTGTCGCAGTCGCTCGGCGATGTCATCAACGATACGCGGCGCAAGCCCCTGCGACAGCTCGTCCACCATAAGCAGCCGTGGCCCGCATACCAGGGCCGCGCCGATGGCGAGCATTTGCCGTTCGCCACCCGACAGGAGCCCGGCGGTGCGCCGCTTCAGTCGCGTGAGCGCGGGGAACAGCTCCCACACTGCCTCGATCAGCGCCCGCCGGTCACTTCCCGATCGCGTGACCGTCGCCTCAAGGTTCTCAGACACGGTGAGGTTGGGAAAGACCTTGTCGCGCTCGGGCACCAGTACGATGCCCCGCGCGGTGATGCGATGAGGGGGCTGATTTTCGATGGCCTCGCCATCAAACACGATGCGCCCGGCCGTGACGCGCGCATCATCGAGCCCAATGAAGCCTGATACCGCACGTAGCGTCGTGGTCTTGCCCGCACCGTTGGTACCAAGAATCGCCACGATACTGCCCGCGCTCACGTCAACGCTCACGCCCTGTAGCGCGGTGATCACGCGGTGATAGGCCACCTCGATCTGGTCGATCTGCAGGAGAAGCGGCTTTACAGTCAAGGCTGCGCCCTCACTTGAGCGGCCGCTGCCGGAATGGCCAGAGCAGAAACCAGTTCCGTATCCGCTGCCAGATGCCGACCAGCCCCTGTGGCTCAAACAGCAAAAACAGGATCATGACCAATCCGAAGGCCGCGTAGTTGACCGCGAACACCAGGCTGGACATGGATTCGCCGCCCGGCAATTGAGCCATTGCCATCTCGATCAGATACGGGAACAGCGTCACGAAGGTCGCCCCCAGCACCGCACCCAGAATTGAACCCATGCCACCGATGATGATCATCGCCACATACTGGATGGTGAGAAAGAGCGAAAACGCTTCGCTCGATACAAATCCGCGGTAATAGGCAAACAGGCTTCCCGACATGGCGGTGAGGGTGGACGCGATGACGAATGCGCTCACCTTGGCACGGGCCACCGGGATGCCGAGCGCCTCGGCGACCGGTTCGCGCCCGTGTAGTGCGCGCCAAGCCCGACCCGTACGGGACCGAAGCAAATTGAGCGCGAACAGCACGGTGGCGCCCGCGCACACAAAGAGCGCGGCATACCAGAGCCGTGGGTCGACCAGCTCGGCGCCAAAGAGCGAAGGCGGGTCGATGACAACCCCCGACGAGAGCCCGCGCCGGGTCTCGTATTCCTGGCCTGCATGGATCACGATGAAATGAAGTGCGAGTGTTGACACCGCCAGATAGAGCCCCCGCAGCCGCAGGCTGGGGAGGCCAAACACAAAACCAATCAGCGCGCCCGCCACCCCTGAGGCGGGCAGCGCAATCCAGAATGGCGCACCGGTCTCGCGGGCGAGGATTCCGGTGGTGAAGGCACCCGCTGCCATCAAGCCGGCATGTCCGAGGGAGACCTGTCCTGCATAGCCCGTGAGCAGCATGAGCGCCACTGCGCCCACCACTGCAATCAGCACCTGGTTGGCGAGATCCAGCTGGAAGGGCGATGCCAGAAACGGAAACCAACAAGCGAGTACCACGCCAGCAAATGCGGATGCACGCTGGCCACGGGTTTGCAGCAGTCGCCAGTCGTTGGCGTAGTCGGTGCGGAAGTGTCCGCTTGCGTGAGGTTGGGGCATGCGGGACTTACACGCGGTCGAGCTCTTCGCGCGTGCCGAAGAGGCCCCAGGGGCGAACGATCAGCATGCCGAGCAGCACGATAAACGGCACCACGTCTGCGAGCAGCGGGCTGACAAACTGAATGACCAGCACCTCCGCGGTGGCGATGATGAGCGCGCCGAGGATCGCGCCGGCGAGGCTATCGAGTCCGCCGACGAGCGCGGCCGGAAACGCCTTCAACCCGATCACCACCATCGTCTGGTCGAGCGCGGTATTGAGCGCGAGCAGCATGCCGGCGGTGCCTCCGGTGAGGGTGGCGAGACTCCAGGCAAGCGCATAGATCACATGAAGCGAGATGCCACGCTGTGCGGCAAGGAGCGGGCTTTGCCCCGCCGCGCGCATGCGAATGCCCCAGGGTGAGAACCGCAGAAAGACAAATAGCCCGGCATAACAGAGGACCGCCGCGCCGACCAGCGATGCATCAATGGCTGAAATACGGGCGCCCGCCGGCAACTCGAAAACCGGGTTCTCCCAGCCCAGCGCCGCAAGCGGGTGCCGCTCGCTCGGGCCCCAGACGAGCACCGCGAGGCCCCGAAGCAAGATACCGAGGGCAATGGTGGCGAGCACGGCCGCCAGCACCGCCTCGCCCGTCATGCGCCGCATGAGCGCCCAATACACCACCACGCCCGCGACCGCCGAGAGCAGCAAGGCAGCGAGCACCGCAACCAGCGGTACACCATCAAACATCGCGATCGTGACCCACAAGCCGAACGCGCCCAGCATCATCAGCTCACCGTGCGCGAGCGACAGCACCCGGCTGGTCCGGTAGACGACCACGTACCCGCAGGCGATCAGCGCATAGATCGATGCGAGGACCGCGATGTTGACGAGCGTCTGCATCGGGTGCGCGCCGCTTACTGCTTGACGTCGACCGCCACCCAATCCTGCACCCGGCGCACTGCACCGGCCGAGTTATCCCAGCGCCACACGCGGTAGTACTGACGGGTACGGAAGTGGTTGTCCTTGGTCCATTCAAGCGGGCCACCACGCAGACCCTTGAGGTCGACCTTGAGGTTATTCATTGAGGCTGTGACCGCCTGCGCGGTAGGCTGCGCTGCCCCCTTCATGGCGGTTTCGATGACCAGCCCCGCGACGAAGCCCTCGGCGAGAAAGCTCACCGGGTGTTTGAGGTTCGCGCGGTGCGTGACCGCACGGATCTCGGCGTGAATGGGCAAGTCGTCGCTAAAGAACGCGTTGCTGCCGATCACAAACAGTCCGGGATCCTTGATTCGCGCCAGATCCTCCTCTGCGTTCAGGTGCGCCCAGGCCACGTACTGCCCGTTCCAACCGAGCCTTCGCATGGCTTCGAAGGTGCGAACCTGGGAAATCCAGGGCGACCACGCCCATACCCAGTTGGGATTGGCGTCTTTCAGCTTGGTGGCGAAGGGCGTGTAGTCGGGCGTGGGGGGAGGGGTGATTTGCTTGTCGACCGGCGTCATGCCTACTTGTCTAGACAGGCCTTCGGCGAAATCAATCTCGCCGCGCGAAAGCGGGATCGCCATTGCAGCCAGCCCCAGGCGCACTGGCTCTTTGGCCTGGCTCTTGATGAAGTCGAGCGCGGCACGCGAATCGAAGGTGGCCCCGAAGGCGGTGGAGCAGAACTGAAGCGGGTCTGCCGGCGGATAGGTTTCCTTGGGGCAAGCCGATCCAGCGAACAGCAGCGGCACACCGGCGCGCTTGCTGTCGGCCACCACCGGCGCATAAGTGGAAGACAAACTGCTATTGATCAGTAGCACAACGCGATCCTGGTTCAGCAGTTTCTTCGCGTTGGCGGCCGCGCGCGAGGGCTCGCCCTGATCATCGGCGATGATGAGCTGGATCGGTCGCCCATTGACCCCGCCCTTGCTGTTCACATGATCGATGTAGGCCCTGAGCGCATCCATGACCGGCGCATAGGTGCCTGCAGCCGGTCCGGTCATGGCGGCGGTTACGCCCACCAAATAGGCATTTTGGGCCTGCGCACTGGCCGCGGCCGCCGCGATTGACGCCGCCGACAAAAGCGTGAGTGTCTGACGCTTCATGGAATGAGTCTCCCTTCTGGTTTGATGAATTCGAACGAAGTTACTTCAGCATGCCGGCCGCAGCCTCGGCGAGCAGACGCGCTTCGCCGTCACCGTACATCGATTCAATCAGATCGCGAAACCTGGCCTCCATCTGCTTGCGCTTGACCTTGCGCGTGGGAGTGACCGGTTCGCCCTCGGTTTCAGGGTCGAGCATCTTGGGAAGGATGCGAAAGGCCTTGATGGTTTCAACGCGTGCGAGTTGGCTGTTGGCCGCGCCGATCTCGCGCTCGATCAGGGCCCCCACCTGGGGATGTTCAACCAGGCTTGCAAAGCCGGTATAGGCGATATTTTGCGCGCGAGCCCAATCCGATACGGTGTCGTAATCAATCTCGATCAGTGCGGTGAGATATTTGCGCGCATGCCCGATCACGATGGCTTCGGCCACATAGGGGCTTGCGCGAAGCAGGTTTTCAATGGTTGAGGGCGAGAGCGTCTTGCCGCCAGCGGTCACGATGAAATCGCGCGCACGGTCCACAAGCTTCAGTCGCCCGTTGCTGAGTTCGCCCACGTCGCCGGTACGTAGCCAGCCATCGGCTTGCAGCACCTCCGCACTCGCCTCGGGCTGACCCCAGTAGCCCTCGAAGCGACAATCGCCTCGAAGCCAGATTTCGCCGCGCTCAACCGACTCCGGTAGCGATTCGCTGGGGGTGCCTTCATCAACCGGCACGAGTTTCATCTCCCAGCCTGCAGCGAGTTCACCCACGTCGCCCGGACGCGGAAACGGACCGCGCTGGCCGGTGATGATGGCTCCCGCTTCTTCGGTCTGGCCGTAGATTTCCCGGACGTCCACGCCCCAGATTTGCCATAGCGCGGCGGTGTCAGTCGGAAGCGGCGCGCCGCCGCACAGCACGAGGTCCAGCTTGTCGAGCCCGAGCTTGTTGAGCACCCGTCGCAGCACCAGCGCGCGCGCGGCGGCCGCGCCCGCGGCCACCAGCAGGCCTGGCTCGCCCGCCCAGCGTTCTCGTGCATGAACGCGCGCGGCGCTCATCGCGAGCTCATAGGCCCAGGCCTTGATGCCCCGCGTATTGCGGATGCCCACCAGCACGCCCGCTGCAAATTTCTGGAGATAGCGCGGCACGGTGATGAGTACCGTGGGGGCGACCTCGAAGAACGTGGTCGTCAGGTCTTCCGGGTCTTCGCCGAAGTGTGGCACCACGCCACCCAGAAGCGGCAGTGTCCAGGCCACATCTCGCCCGAGCACGTGGCAGAGCGGCAGATAGATGACGGTGCGCTGCGGCCTGCCGAGCTCGGGATAATGCAGAATCAGATTCGCCGCTCCCGCCAGATGCCGTCCATGTGTGACCAGAGCCCCTTTTGGGTGACCCGTTGTGCCGGAGGTGTAGACGATGAAGGCCGGGTCATCGGGCTGGATCTGCCGTGCGCGGTTGGCGAGCCAGCCCAGTGCATCCACCGGCGCATCCCGGGACAGATGCTTCCAGCGAACGAGTTTTGGATGGTCAAAGCCCAGCAAAGCGCTGTCATCGATGATCACGATGTGTCGCAGCGCAGGCAGCTGGTCTAGAAGCGGCATGACCTTGTCGAGGTACTCCTGGTCCTCGGCCACGAAGATCGCGGCGCCGCCGTCCTGCATCTGGTATTGCAGTTCCTGCATCGAAGCAGTGGGGTAGATGCCGTAGACGACCGCGCCGAGCGCCTGGGCGGCCTGATCGGCGATCACCCATTCCTCGCAGACATCCCCCATGATGGCGAGCCGCTCGCCTCGTGCAAGCCCGAGCCGATCGAGGCCTGCCGCGACCTGTGCGATCCGTTCGCCCGCTTCGCGCCAGCTGCGCTCACGGTAAAGCCCCTGATGCTTGGATCGCCAGGCGATGGTCGAACCGTCGCTCCGGGCGCGTTCAAGCAAAAGACCCGGCGCGGTTTGCTGTCTGAGGCTGTCGGGGGAGGGCGGAGTCTTCATTGAAGGCAGCAGTCTACCGATTGTCTCTCTGGAATTCGGCGATCAGTCGTAGCAGCGCCTCGCCATAGGTTTCCAGCCGGCGCTCCCCAATGCCGTGGACCTGGGCGAGTGCGGCAAGCGACTCCGGTTGTTCAATCGCAAGCGCCTGCAGCGTGGCGTCATTGAGCACGATGTAGGGCGGGACGCGCTGGGTTCGTGACTGTTCGAGGCGCCAGGCCTTGAGCAGGTCGAGGAGCCGGGCGTCTGGGGTGCCGGAGGCGGCGGATGCGCGCCCGACTGGCTCGCGGCCTGCGCTGCCCGCATTCGCGCCCCGGGCAGCCTTCCGGCGTGAGGCGGCGCGCACTGTCACGCGGGGCCGCCTGAGTAGAAGGGTTTGCTCTCCGCGCAGCACCGGCCGGGCCATCTCGGTGAGTTTCAACGCACCGTGTGCCTCATGATCGACCTCCACCAGACCGAGCGCGACCAGTTGTCGGAATACCGCCCGCCAGGTGGCCTCGTCGTGAAGCGCGCCAATCCCGAATACGGAAAGCTGATCGTGGCGCCAACGACTCATGCGTTCACCAGTTCGGCCGCGCAGCACCTCAATGAGGTGTATGACACCGAATCGTTGTCCGGTCCGATAGACGGCCGACAAGGCCATTCTCGCCGCCTCGGTGGCGTCCCAGGTTTGGGGTGGGGTCAGGCAGTTATCGCAGCGCCCGCAGGGTGCTGATGCTTCGCCGAAATAGGCGAGCAGGGGCACACGGCGGCAACCTGCGATTTCGGCAATGCCGAGCAGCGCATTGAGCTTGGCTGCAGCGATGCGCTTCCAGGCCTCGTCGGCTTCGGACTCGTCGATCAGCCGGCGCTGCTGCACCACATCAGCCATGCCGTACACCATCCAGGCGTCGGCGGGTCCACCATCACGGCCAGCACGCCCGGTTTCCTGGTAATAGCCTTCCACGCTCTTGGGCAGGTCAAGGTGCGCTACAAACCGGACATCGGGCTTGTCGATCCCCATGCCGAAGGCGATCGTTGCCACGATGATCACCCCGTCCTCCTCCTGAAAGCGTTGCTGGTGGCGCGCGCGAATGGAGGCGTCAAGTCCCGCGTGGTAGGGAAGCGCGAGCAATCCTCTTTCGGCCAGCCATTCGGCGGTTTCCTCGACCTTCCGCCGCGACAGGCAGTACACGATGCCGCTCTCGCCCTCGTGAGAGCCACGGATGAAGTCAAGCAACTGCGCGCGGCCATCGCCCCGATCCTCGATCATGTAGCGGATGTTGGGGCGATCGAAGCTCGATACGAACACTCGCGCCCGGTCAAGGCCCAGCCGCTCGATGATCTCGGCCCGCGTCTGCGGGTCGGCGGTGGCGGTGAGCGCGATCCGGGGTACCTCGGGAAAACGCTCGGCAAGCACCGAGAGTTGTAGATACTCTGGCCGGAAATCGTGCCCCCACTGGGCGACGCAATGCGCTTCGTCAATCGCAAACAACGCGATACGCGCCCCGGCCATCATGTCGAGAAACCCGTCCGACAGTAGCCGTTCGGGCGCCACGTAAAGGAGATCTAGCGCGCCGCCCAGGGCTGCGCGGCGGGTCTGCGATGCCTCGCGTCCGCCCAGGCCGGAATGGAGCGCCCCTGCTCGTACGCCGATTTGCTGAAGCGCAGCGACCTGATCCTGCATCAGCGCGATCAGGGGCGAGACCACGATGGTGAGCCCGTCGCGCAGGAGCGCCGGCAACTGATAGCAAAGCGATTTGCCACCCCCAGTGGGCATTAGCACCAGGGCATCGCCGCCCTCGGCCACATGCCGTACGATCTCGGCCTGACTGCCGCGAAACGCAGGGTGGCCGAAGGTCTGGCGAAGCCGCTCGAGGGCTCGGACGTCGATATTGGGAGGTGGAGCAGACACGGCGCGAAAGATATCGATAAACCGGTCGGTTGTCGCCGCATCCAGTTCCGAAAGGATTAGTCAGAAATTCGGGGAGCCCGATTCCATGCGAAGATTTTGGGAGGT
Organism: uncultured bacterium; assembly: GCA_903866395.1. GTDB lineage: Bacteria > Pseudomonadota > Gammaproteobacteria > Burkholderiales > Burkholderiaceae_E > SYIM01. The sequence goes on along the minus strand of CAIPNM010000384.1, from coordinate 1,485 downwards.
TCGAGACTTGATTTCGACCCCGTTTCCGACTGACTCGAGCGGCCGGACCGGCCTCCAGACGCTTGGTTCCCCCCTATGAACGCACGCATCGCGATCGTTCTCCCATACAGACTCAGTGCGCGCCGGTTTGCGGTGTACAGCAGGGTATTCGCAGCCGGACTCGCCTTCGCCGTCCTGGGCGCGTTATCGCTTGCCTCACCTCGTGCGGAGACCCGCGCTCCGCCGCTCGCGCTTCATGTGGCGCTTTCAAGGGTGGCGCAGGTGCATCCTCAGATGCAGCGCGCCCGTGCCGAGGCTGAAGTGTCGCGTCAGCAGCTCGAAACCGCTCGCTGGGGGCGGTTCCCGTCGGTGAGCGTCGGTGCATCCGCGGGCGAGGGCGTGAGCGCTGCAGGTAGCCTTCGCATCCAGCAGCCGGTCTATACCTTTGGCCGCACCGAGCATGCAATTGATGCGGCGCAGGCCTCGCTCGAGGCCACCACATCCGGCATTGACGCCACGCGACGCGCGTTACTCGAGCGCGCGGCAATTGCGCATGCCCGCTGGCTCTCTGGGATCCAGCAGGTGGAGCTCGCCGGGCGGCATGTGGCGCGTCAGCAAGAACTCCTCGAATTCATTGCTCGTCGAGCCGATGGAGGAATGGCCGCGCGAGGTGATACCCGTCTGGCGCAGGGGCGCCTGGAGCAGGCGCGCGCGCGGGCCGCGGCGTTGCAGGCCAATATCAATCAGGCGAGGGCCGAGCTCGAATCGCTCATGATGCAAAGGGTGGATGCTCAGCCAGTGGCCGCGGCGCTGTCTCCGATGACGTTCTCCAATGCCGAGGCGCTTGCCCATGCGTTTGTCGAGGCCTCACCCGTGCTGGAGCGCCTCACTGGTCAGCAACGGGCCGCCAGCGCGGAAGCGTCGCTGAAAGGGGCGGATCGTCTGCCTATGCTGGTGGCGCGTTTCGAACGTGCGCCAAGCCTCCTCACCAACCACTACGACACCCGCACGCTCCTCGCGGTGGACTATCAGTCTGGCGGGGGGCTATCGGCGCAAACTGAGTATCTGGCGAGGTTGGGGCGAGTCGATGCGCTGCGTGCAGAGATCGATGCACAACGTCGGGAGCTCGAGCTTGTCGCGGCATCGCTGTGGGTTCAACGCACGACCCTGATCGAGCAGCAGAGTGCGATCGACGCACTGGTGGCGTCATCGGCTGATACCGTGGAGTCGTTTCTTCGCCAGTTCGATGCGGGTCGTCGGAGCTGGTTGGACGTGCTTAATGCCGAGCGCGAACTGTTTGACGCAAGGCTTGCCAGAGCCCAGATCGATGCCGGACTGCTTGAAGTCGCCCTTCGAATTCAAGGCGGCACCGGTGCGCTTGAACGACTGTCTGCGGGGCAACCATGACCACAGGCCCTGAGCACGTCTGGGAGGCGCCCTCTGCGGCGCTGCTTCGCCGACTGCTGGCGGTGCAAGGCATGTCCCTTTCGCAGGGGGCGGCCGAGC
>CAIPNM010000383.1 GCA_903866395.1 uncultured bacterium | reverse complement strand
GTGACCAGCAGGTGCAATTGACCGCCCAGCAGATCTTGCAATGCCTGGCCGCCCCCCTTGTAGGGGATGTGCGTCATCCTGAGACCCGTACGGCTCTTGAAGAGCTCGCCGGTCAGGTGGCCGGTGCTGCCATGGCCAGCAGATGACCAGTGCACCTTATCGCCCTGCGCACGGGCCCAGGCTATGAAATCGCCCATGGTCTTCACAGGCAGCGATGACTGGACAACAAAAATAAGCGGTACCTGCGCAACGCTCACCACCGCCTGCAGATCACGCTGGGGGTGATAGGGCAGCTTGGCATACATGTGGGGGTTGATCGCCATGGTGCCGTCAAACCCCATCGCGATGGTGTAGCCATCAGGTGTGGCTTTCGCCACCAGATCGGTACCGATGTTGCCATTGGCCCCCGGACGGTTCTCCACGGGGAAAGGTTGACCCAGGGAATCCTGCAGCTTTTGACCGACCAGGCGGGCCAACACATCCGTGGTGCCGCCGGGCGAAAAAGGCACGACCATACGGACCGGACGAGTGGGGTAGGCGCCCTGCGCGAACGCGAGGGAAACGCTGGTGGCGAAGGGTGCAGCCCCAGCCAGGCGAATCAGGGTACGGCGGTCCATCGGTTGTCTCCTTGATTGTTTGGTATTTGTTATTTGCGAGCGATGACCACGGCCCAGGGAAAGCGCCAGGCGCGATAGCCGGGTGCGAGCGTACCCTCCGCTTCCTCGAACGGGAGGATCTCTACCTCGGTGAAACCGGCCTGTTTGTGTAGGGCCACAAGATCGAGTTCGTTCAGCGGCTCCATGAAGGGCTCGTTGTTCCGACGCCCGTGCGAATAGTGGATGAAGCGCTTGAAAGGGTCGGGGTCGGGCACCAGAAAATCAAGATGTATCACGGTGCCGCCAGGCTCAAGGAGGCGAAAGCTCTCGGCCACCACACGTTCAAGATGCGGTGGCGGCAATTCATGAAGCAGCATGGTGCTGGTGACCGTGTCGAACCGGCCCGCCTCCAGCCCGGTGTCGGCCGCATCGCGCTGAAGAAATCTCACACCCGAAGCCTGGTCATCGCGAGCATTCAAAGCCGCCACTCGAAGGCAGGGCTCAGAGAGGTCAACTGCGGTGAGTTCGATTCCAGAGACCTCCTGGTAAAACGGTCGCGTACTCTTTCCAAACCCGCAGCCCAGGTCGACCATTCGCTTCGGGCGCACGCGTGCAAGTAACTCAGCAGTGAAGCGGTGGTGCAGATCGCGGTCCCGGCGAAGAAGCGGAGTGGTGCTTCGCGAAGCCTGCTCATAGACCAGTCCCGCGAGCGAATCGCCTGCGAGTCCCTTGGGGTGCTGGTGCACATCGAACGAGGTGTAGTAGCGCGGCGGCTGGAACGCGGGGTCGAGCTGCAAATTGTCGAGCGAATCGGCCTCGGCCAGGCGCGCCTCGAGCGTGTCGCGCTCGCTATCGAAGTGGGGAACGAGACCCATCCGGCCGGAATACTTCATGCGCTGGAGGTGGCGTTCGTACCATGCATAAAACTGGTAGAGCGTTGAATCGGCGAGCAGCGCCTGGGCTTCGCGCGCCTGCGTGGGCGCTTTATTTCCCGAGCGTTGGGCTTGATCGGCAAGATGCGAATAGTGACTTTGCAGTTCTGGATAAACCTGAGTCGACCAGTAAATCTTGCAGTCCAGAACAAACTGCTGATAGGCCTCGACCTTGCGCTGGGGTTTCATTGGCAGGCCTCCCTTATGCGCCGCGCGACTGCTGGCGGCTGATGACATGGTCCATCAAAGCCTTCACGAACGCGTTGCGGTCGGCTGCGATCGCCTGCGCAGTGTCTGCGTCGGGTTGGTAGGCATCGAGGTCGGCGCGGTTCAGCACACCCTTGGTGTCGAGCAGATGCTCGATCGAGCGCATGCGGTCTGACAACACCCAGACTTCTGCGGAGAGCGTCATCACCATGCCCAGTAACCGGTCTAGCGCAGAGTCCTTGAAAAAAGCTTGCTCAGGTTGGCGGGCGGCGCGCTCGGCTGCTGGCGCCGAATCGGGAAGGGTCTGCATGACAGCAACTCCGGAGTTCAGGTCAGGGATGCGAAGGGCTGATGGGGGTTTCAGGCCGACTGCTCGCGCAAATACTCAGCGAGCACTGCGGTGGCGCGCAGAAAATCGTCGATTTCCATCTGCTCCTCGGGGTGGTGGCTGCCGTTGGGGTTACGGATGAAGACGAATCCGTACGGCACGCCAGCCGCACAAAATGCAGCAGCGTCATGGGATGCCGGGCTCAGCAAGGGCGGCGCGTCAATGCCGAGGCGCGACGCGCACGCCGCAAGATCACTGCTGATTCCGCGGTCGGCTTTGGCGACCTCGGCGCTCGCTCGCGTACCCAGATCAACCCGTGTCTGCCTGGCTGCCGCGACCTCGCTCACGATGGCAAGAAACGCTTGCTCGAGCTCCTGGAGATCGGCCTGATCGTAGGCGCGCAGATCGATGCTGAAGCGGAATTCGCCCGGGACAATCGTGAGGCCATGGCGGGCGGCGTCGGTGTGAAATTCGCCGATGGTGAACGCCATGGGGCGATTGGCGCGGTCCCACGATTCCCATAGCCGATCGAGACGGGTGGCAATGTCTGCGCCGGCGAGCGCAGCATCGCGCCGAAAGCGCCGCGGCAGTCCAACATGCCCGTATTCACCGGTGATACGAACGCTGGGGTATCGGACGTTGCCGGGAATTGCGGTGCCGATGGCGACGGCGTGGCCGCTCTCGGCCAGGCTGGGCGCCTGCTCGATATGCACCTCGAGGAAGGCCTGGATCGCGCGGACGTCCAGGTGGGGTTTTCCGGCGAGTACCGTCTCTGGACTTCCTCCTGCCTCCCGCAAGTGATCCGCAAGCGAGCGCCCAGTGTCCACTCGACGACGCTCCAGGGCGTCGGCCTTGAGCGCGCCCAGTGCGCCGCGGCTGCCCACGTACGAGTACTGGAACCAGAGACTTTCCTCAGCACGAATGCCCATGACCGTGAGATCGCGACTGAGTTGAATACCGGCGCGCTGTAAAGCTTCAATCGCAAGGAGGCCTGAGACTACGCCCGCGGCACCGTCAAAATTGCCCCCGCCGGGGACCGAATCGAGATGCGAACCCACGATCCAGGCGGGCAGGGCGCGGTTGCGCCCCGGCCAGGTCATGTAGGTGTTGCAGAGCGCGTCGGTGCCAATTTCAAGCCCCAGCACGCGCGCGTGCTCGGCCATCAGACGATGAGCAAATGCCTCACCCAGGCCGTAGGTGTCGCGGGTGACGCCCCCGCGAACCGCATCAAGGCTGCCCTCGCGCAGGGCGCTGAACAGGTGTTCCGCGCGTGGGCGGAGGCTCAAAAGCTGGTCGATCATGAACAGGGCGACTCCGGCGGCCAGACAGGGCGGCCGGATCGGCTGTCAGAGGATCGTGACCGCTGTATTGACCAGGAGCTTACCCCAGGTGGAATCGGAATAGACCCAGTAGCTGGCCGGGCCGAGTCCGAAGTTTGCGGTCACTGATCCATTGGATGTGGCGGTCATCCTTTCTCCCGGGTCGGTCACGTTGCCATTGCCGTTGATGTCGACCTCGACGACGGTTCCAGGGGCGGCTACGCTGCCTTCGCCGCTCAGATTAACGGTATCGCCCAAGTTACCGTCGATCACAAGCACCGCTGAAGCGCCGAGCAGATCGGCCAATTCGAGCACCTGGCTCACGTCGATCGTCAGCGCATTGTTACCGGTTCCAGTGATATCCACCCGCTCGATGCTCTCGACTCGCGAATCGCCAAATCGTGCGAGGTTGGTGAAATCAAGATTAAGGCCAGCGCCCAGGAGTGCGATGGAATCCATGCCCGTCCCGCCGTCGATGGTGTCGGCGGCGGCATCGTTCACCCAGTCGGCCTCGACGAGCATCGTGTCATTGCCCGCCCCGAGCGTTACCTGATCACTGCCCCTGCCCGGGGAAACATGATCGCGACCTGCATCGCTGTCGATAATGTCGTTGCCGTCGTAGCCGTTGACGGTATCGGAAGCTATCGTGCCGTTGAGCGTATCGGCGTGCGCAGACCCGAAGATCCCCTCAAATGCCGCGAGCGTGTCGCTTCCAGCACCACCGGTTGCGGTGTTGGTCGCCAGGTTGACAGTGACCGCACTCGAGGCGTTGCGGTAGTCAACCATGTCGATCCCGTTGCCGCCACTCAGCACATCATTGCCATGGCCGCCTCCAATCGTGTCGTTGCCGCTGCCGCCGGTGACGGTGTCATCCAGCCCAGAGCCCTGGAGGTCGGTGCCGTTGGCGGTGGTGTTGACAAGGGTGAAGCCGATGCCGGTCGTGATTGCCGACAGGTTCACCGCTACACCCGTGCTTTCCAGTCGTACGGTGCCGTTGTTGATGCTGGTGGCCAGGGGCGTCCAGGCGGCGCTGATCGTTGCCTTCACAACCGTTGCACCATTGGAGACCAGCAGCAGGTCGGCGCCGCCGGTACCCAGATCATTGACCGTATCCGAACCCGCGGTGATTTCGAATTGATCAATGCCACCGCCGCCGGTGAGCGTGTCGTTGCCCGCGCTTCCCGTGAGCGTGTCGCCGAGGCCGGAGCCGATCATTACCGTACCGGTGTTGCCAGTCGCCCCGCCGGTGTTGACGATCTGCCAGCCGTTACCCGCCGAGATGTCAGCCGCTGACAGATTGATGATCAGCCCCGGCGTGGTGAGGACTGCTGTCCCGAGATTGACGCTCTGCGAGGTCGCAGCCCAGGAATTGGCGAGCGTTGCATTCAGCGTGGCGCTTGCCCGCACCTGCACGATGTCGGTACCGCTTCCGAGATCGGTGAGCGTGTCGGTGCCCGAGTCAATCACGAAGGTATCGTTTCCGACACCGCCCGCGATCCGGTCGTCACCGACACCGCCCTGGATGCGGTCATCCTGGGTACCACCGCTGATGGTGTCGTTCAACTGCGATCCGGTAAGCGATGTCCCGCCGCCCGAGTTGCTGATGGTCCAACCGGAACCCCCAGCAATGTTGCTGAGATTGACGATCACCCCGGCGGACTCCAGGTTTGCTGTAGCCTGATTGATACTTGCGCCGGTTGGGGTCCAGTTGGCCGTCACCGTGGCTGTCACCGATCCGCCAATCACCTGGAGTTGATCCACACCCTGGCCCAAGTCAGTGATGACATCGGTGCCACCGGTGATGGTGAAGCTATCGTCGCCCGCGCCGCCTGTGAAGGTCTCGTTGCGGCTGCTGTCGGTGAACTGGTCGTTGTTGGCGGAGCCCCGAACCTGCTCAATTCCCGATAGGGTGTCGATCCCGGCGCCGCCGCTGGTAGTGCCTGCATTCAAGTTAACCACGACAGCCGAGCCGGCGCGCTGGTAGTCGGCCAGGTCGTTACCCGTTCCGCCGGTCAGGATGTCGTTGCCTGACCCGCCATCAAGCGTGTCGTTACCCGTGCCACCTGTGAGGGTGTCTGCGCGTTCGGACCCAATGAAGTGGGTTCCAGTGGTGGAGGTGTTGCTGATGTTCCATCCGTTGGGTCCCGTAACGACGGCCGACAGGTTCACGCTCACCCCCGCGCTCTGCACGTTTGCTGTGCCGCGGTTGTAGCTCGCGTTGGTGCCTGTCCAGACGTTGCTGATGGTGGCGTTAACGACCGCGCCAACGTCGACAGTCACCACATCGTTACCCGACAGGTCAGAAATTTCATCGGTTCCTGACGTCACATCGAAGGTGTCGTTACCCAGACCTCCCGTGAGCGAATCATTAGCTGCGCCGCCGCGTAGGACATCGTTACCCGATCCGCCGGTCAGGGTGTCGGCGAGCGCGGATCCAGTGAGTGTCGTGCCGGTCGCGCCGGCGTTACTCACCTCCCAGCCGTTACCGACGGTGATCGCGCTCAGGTTGACCGCCTTGCCGGCGGTATTGATGGTGGCGGTGCCATTGTTTTGGCTCGCCGAGGTAGCGGTCCAGTCTGAAGCGATGCTGGCGGTCACGTTGGCACTGGCACTGACCTGAATGACATCGACCCCGCTTCCCAGATCGGTGATTGTGTCGGCGCCGACATCAATCAGGAACAGGTCGTCACCAGCGCTACCGGTCAGTTGGTCATTGCCGGTGAACGCCCGAAGCGTGTCGTTACCAGTACCGCCGGTGAGTGAGTCGTTGAGCCCTGAACCGACGAACGACGCCGCAGCACCCGTGTTGGTCACACTCCATCCGCTCGTCCCGCTCGTGATTGCGGACAGATTGACGCCAAACCCTGCTGAACTCAGATTGGCTGTACCGCTGTTCAGGTTCCCTGCTGCAGCGGTCCAGGCCTTGTTCACCGTGGCGTTGGCGGTGGCGCCGCCGCTCACCACCAACAAGTCATTGTCCAGGCCGATATCGGTGATCGCATCGGTGCCCGCAGCAACTTCGAAGGTGTCGGCGCCCGTGCCGCCCGTGAGCGAGTCGTTGCCCAGGCCACCGCGAAGCGTGTCATCGCCTGTGCCGCCCACCAAGGTGTCGGCCAGTGCTGAGCCGATGAGCGTGGTCTGGGGGCCGGTGTTGGTGACGCGCCATCCCAGGTCGGTGGTGACCGCAGACAGATTCACACTCAGCCCCGGGGTGCTGAGGTTGGCCGCGCCCTTGTTACTGCTTGCCGCAACGGCCGTCCAGGCGTTGACGACCGTCGCCTGCGCGGTGGCGCCCGCGAGTACGGTCAGCGTGTCCTGGTTGTTGCCGAGGTCATCGATGGTGTCGGTACCTTTCGCCACCGTGAAGATGTCGTTACCCAGGCCGCCTGTCAGCGTGTCATTTCCAATGCCACCCTGAAGCGTGTCAGCGAACCCAGAGCCGAGCACACGCTCGACGCCGCTGATTCGGTCGTCGCCTGCAGCGCCGCTGGCGGTGCCCAACTCCAGGTTGACATTGACCCCGGCTACCGCGGTGGCGTAGCTCACCAGGTCGCTGCCTCCAGCCCCTGTGAGTGTGTCGTTACCCAGTCCGCCCGTGAGCGAATCATCGCCGTTCCCGCCCGTGAGGGAATCCCCCAGGGCCGATCCTGTGAGTTCAGCGGCAGCGCCGTTGTTGGTGACCCTCCAGCCTGAGGATCCGGTCGTGATGGATGTCAGGTCGATATTGAATCCGGGCGTGGTGAGGTTGGTGGTGCCGTCATTTCGGCTGGTGATGTCAGCCGTCCAGATGCCGGTGAAATCAGCCACGACGGTCGCGCCACTTGCGACCTGCATCGCGTCCGTCCCCGTACCAAGGTCGGCGATGGTGTCGGTGCCTGCACTGATGACGAAGGTGTCCGCGCCGATGCCGCCGGTGAGCGTGTCATTGCCCGTGCCACCGGTGATGGTGTCGTTGAGCGCTGACCCCGCGAGTTGCGTGGCGGCGCCGGTGTTCTGAATGCGCCAGCCGCCACCCGTATTGATTGAACTCAGGTTGACCTGAAGGCCGGGGGTGAGGATTCGGGCGCTACCGTTGTTGACGCTCGCGACACTGGCGGTCCAGGCGGTATGGAGCGTTGCATCGACAGACCCAGCCGAGCGAACCTCGAGTACATCGGCACCATTGCCTAAGTCGGCGACGATCGCTGTTGCACCGGTGATCACAAAGCGGTCGGCCCCTGCACCGCCGGTGATCGTATCGTTACCTGCGCCGCCCGCGAGTGTGTCGTTGAGCGCAGAGCCCAGCAATTGCTCGATTCCGGAAAGGGTATCGCTGCCCGCGCCGCCGCTCGATGTCCCGAGATCGATATCAACATTGACCGCCGTGCCGGCAGCCGAGTAGTCGGCGAGGTCAACCCCAGCGGCCCCGACCAGCGCATCGTTACCCGCGCCGCCCGCCAGCGTATCGTTACCGGTTCCGCCATTAAGCGTGTCATCAAATGCCGAACCGGTGAGCGTGGTGGCTGCGCCGTTATTGGTGACGTTCCAGCCTTGTCCTGCGTTGACCGCGGCGAGGTTCACGACAAAGCCACCGGTAGTGATCCGCGCTGAACCCAGGTTGCTGCTCGACGAGGTGGTGATCCAGTCGGCCACGACGGTACCAAGCGCTGTCGCACCCGGATTCGTTACCTGCACCACATCAACCCCGGTTCCCAGGTCGGTGAGGTTGTCGGTGCCGCCGCCAAGCTGATAGGTGTCAGCGCCGTCGCCGCCGGTAAACGTATCGTTTCCTGAGCCGCTGATCAGCGTGTCGTTGTATTGCGATCCGCGAACCAGTTCGATGCTGGTGAGGCCGTCGTTACCCGCTGCGCCGCTCGATACCCCGTTCGACAAGTCGACGGTCACCGGACCGCTTGCAGCCTGGTAATCAGCCAGATCGTTACCGCCCCCGCCCACCAGAACATCGTTACCGAGCCCGCCGATGAACGTGTCGTTACCGGTGCCGCCTGTCAGCGAGTCGTCGAGCTCGGAGCCGGTCATCGCGATTGGGGCGCCGGTGTTGGTGACCCGCCAACCGCTTCCCGTGGTGATGGCTGCGAGATTGATCGTGAGCCCAGGGGTCGTGACGGTGACCAGGCCATCGTTTCGGCTATCGCTGGTGGCGGTCCATGCGTTGGCGAGTGTGGCGTTGGCACTTGAGCCGCTCGCGACCCGAAGAATGTCGACGCCGCTCCCGAGGTCGCTCACCGTGTCAACGCCGCCGGTGACCAGGAAAGTATCGTTACCCGGGCCGCCGACCAGCGTGTCACTTCCGAGGGCACCTGACAGCGTGTCGTTGAGGCTCGATCCGGTGAGTCGCGCGGCGGTGGCGCTGTTGCTGAGTGTCCAGCCCACGCCCGCTGTGACCAGCGACAGATTGACGTCAAGCCCTGCTGTGTTCAGCGTTGCGGTGCCGTCGTTGCGACTGGCGGCAGTAGCGCTCCAGGTTGCGCCCATGGTTGCGGTCAGCGTAGCGCCCGCTGAAACCACCACCACATCGCCACCAAGACCGAGGTCCGTGACCGTGTCCGAGCCCGCGGTGATCTGGAGCAGATCGTTACCCAGGCCGCCGGTGAGCGTGTTGTCCCCCGCGCTTCCCGTGAACGTGTCGTTGTAGGCTGAACCACGAATCTGTTCGATATTGGAAAGTGCATCGCTGCCTGCACCACCCGAAGCGGTTCCGGCGGTCAAATCGACAGTCACCGCGGCGACGGCGAATTGATAGTCAACCAGATCGAAACCGCCTGCACCATCGATCGTGTCGTTGCCGGCGGCTCCCGACAAGGTGTCATCGCCGCTGCCGCCTTCAAGGGTGTCCTGTAGCGAGGATCCCGTCAGTGAGGTTGCGCTCCCGCTGTTGCTGAGCCGCCAGCCAAGACCTGTGTTGATTGCGGTCAGGTTCATGCTGACGCCCGCGCTCCCGATTCGCGCGGTCCCCGCATTGCTACTCGCCGACGTGGCAGTCCAGGGCTGAGTGACCGTGGCGTCTACCGTTGCGCCAGCGCTCACGACGATGACATCGACGCCGTTTCCGACGTCTAGAACCGAATCGGTACCAGCGGTGATCAGGAACCGGTCGGCTCCTCCATTGCCCTTTATCGTATCGTTGCCCGCGCCGCCGGTGATGGTGTCGGCGAGCGCCGAGCCGGTGAGGGTGGTGGCCGCGCCGCTGTTGACCAAGGTCCAGCCCAGGCCGGACACCACGGCAGTGAGGTCGATCGCGAGGCCGTTGGTGCGAAGGAGCGCCGATCCGGCGTTGCTGCTTGCTGCCGTAGCGGTCCAGGCGGCAGCCAGATCAGCCTCCACCCGGGTGGTGCTACCCGTGACGACCACGACGTCGGCGTCGGTGCCGAGATCGGTGATGGTGTCGACACCGGCAGCGATCTCGAACCGGTCGGCGCCCGCGAGTCCGGTGAAGGTGTCGTTGCCGCCGCTTCCCGCGATGGTGTCGCCGAAGAGCGAGCCCTTCACACGTTCGAAACTGATCAGCGCATCGGTGCCGGCGCCGCCCGCTGACGATTCGTTGCCAAGATCGACCGACACCGCAGAGGGTGCGGCTGAGTAATCGAGCAGGTCATTGCCGAGACCGCCGAGCAGGCTGTCGTCGCCCGGCCCGCCGATGATCGTGTCGTCACCCGAGTCGCCGCCTGTGAGTGTGTCGTTTCGCGTCGACCCGGTGAGCGTGGTGGCAGCCGCTGTGTTTCTCACGTCCCAACCGAGGCCTTGCACCACGGCTGAGAGGTTGACTGCGAGTCCGGGCGTGACAACCAGCGCACGACCGTCGTTACGGCTCGCCGACGTTGACGTCCAGGGTTGCACGACCGTGGCGTTGACCGTGGCCGTGAGGGCAGTGACGCGCAGAACGTCAGTGCCATTGCCGAGGTCTGTGAACGTATCGGTGCCTGAGTCGACGGTCACTGTATCGGCGCCAGCGCCTGCAGTGACGCGGTCATTGCCAGCGCTGCCCTGCAGCGTATCGTCGAAGTCACCCCCCACCAGGGTGTCGTTACGCGCGGACCCGGTGAGTGAGGTCGCGGAGCCGGTGTTGGTCAGCGTCCATCCACTGCCGGAAGCGGTGATGGCTGCGAGATTGATCGAGACGCCCGAGGTGGTGAGGGTCGCGGTGCCGCTGTTGCGGCTCGCTGAGGTGGCGGTCCAGGCACCGGTCACCGTTCCATTCAAGACCGCAGCCGACTCGATTTGCAGGATGTCCGTCCCCTGACCGATGTCGCTCAGGGTGTCGGTCCCGAAATCGATCATCACCAGATCATCGCCACCGCCTGCGAGCAGGACATCGTTACCCGGGCCGCCGCGCAGCGTATCGTCGCCGACTCCTCCCGTCAGGGTATCTGCAAGCCCAGAGCCCGTGAACGCGGCACCAGCGCCGAGGTTGACTACGTTCCAGCCGTTATCGGTGGTGATGGCCGACAGATCAACCAACCGTCCGGCACTACTTAGGTTGGCAGTGCCCTGATTGGTGCTGTCGGCCCCAGCGGTCCAATCGCCGGCGACGCTAGCATTGACGGTGACGCCTGCAGCGATTCGCAATCGGTCAGCCCCGATGCCAAGATCGGCAATGCTGTCGACCCCGCTGTCGGCGTCGAAAAGATCTGCGCCGGTACCGCCGGTGAGAGCGTCGTTCGACAAACCGCCCCGGAGCGTATCGTTGCCTGATGCACCGACCAGGGTGTCTTCGAGCGCTGAACCCGCGAACAAAGCGGCCGATCCGGTGTTTTCAACATACCAGCCCAGCCCTGAGGGGATGGCGGTGAGCACCACGTTGCGGCCCGAACTCGAAAGCCGGGCCGTGCCATCGTTGCGGCTGGCGGACGTCGCGGTCCAGTCTTCGACAACGCTTCCCTCGGCGGTGGCGCCGTTGCTCACTACGAGCACGTCGATACCGCGACCGAGGTCGAGAATCGAATCCGTCCCCCCGTTAGCCAGAATGGAGTCGGCTCCCTGGCCAGCGGTGATGCGGTCGTTACCTACGCCACCTGCGATCGTGTCATCGCCGCTGCCGCCGCTGAGGGTGTCGTTGCGCGCCGAACCGGTGAGGCGGGTTGCCGCGCCAGTGTTGAGCACATTCCAGCCAGCCCCTGCAGTGATCGCGGTGAGGTCAATTGCGAGCCCACTTGTGGTGATGTTGGCATTGCCATCATTGCGACTGGCCGACGGTGAGGTCCAGGCGCCGGTAGCGGTAGCGTTAACCGTGGCGCCGGTTGCCACCTGGAGAACGTCCAGGCCGCTGCCGAGGTCGTTGAAGGTATCGGTTCCGGCATCAACCACCACGGTATCGTCGCCCGCGCCCGCGCTGATCTGATCATTGCCGCCGGCGCCGCGCAGGGTGTCGTTACCCGTACCACCCGTGACGGTGTCCGCAAGCATCGAACCGGTGAAGGATGCGCCTGCGCCGGTATTGTTCACTCGCCAGCCGTTTCCGCTTGCAATCGCCTCGAGGTTGATGTCGATACCCGAGGCGGTGAGGTTTGCTGCGCCGCTGTTGTTGCTCGCCGAGGTGGCGGTCCACGCGCCCGTGACCGTGCCGTTCAGGGTGCTGCCAGATGCCACCTGAGCGACATCGACCCCCTGACCGATGTCGCTCACCTGGTCGGTACCGAGGTCGACCACGAAGAGGTCAACGCCTGCGCCGCCGGTGAGGCTGTCGTCACCGTTCAAACCGCGGAGGGTGTCGTCGCCCGTACCGCCGTTGAGAGTGTCGTTCCAGATTGAGCCTTTGAGTGACGCGCTGCCACCGATGTTCGAGACGTTCCAACCGCCGCCGCTGGTTACGGAGCTGAGATCGATCGTCTGCCCAACAGTATTGATGTTGGCCGTTCCCAGATTCTCGCTGCCAGGCCCGGCAGTCCAGGGGCCAACGACTGTTGCGTCGACGCGGCCCGAGGCCGCTACTTTCAGGATGTCGTGACCCAAACCCAGGTCGGCGATGGCGTCGGTGCCCGAGTCGACGTCGAACAGGTCAACGCCCTGAGCGCCCGACAGTGAATCGTTACCAGGCCCTCCGCGAAGCGTGTCGTTGCCTTCGCCACCGATCAACGTGTCGGTGAGATCTGAGCCTATAAAGCTCGATGCCGCGCCCGTGTTGGTGAGCTTCCAGCCGCGGCCTTTGAATACCGCGCTCAGGTCTACCGAAATGCCCGGGGTGAACAGATTGACGTTCCCCTCGTTGTAGCTGGTGGGGCCTGCGTTCCAGGTAGCCACCACATCGGCGTTCAGTGTGGCGCCGGCTTCGACGTGCACGATGTCTGGGCCACGACCGAGGTCAGTGAGCGTGTCGACGCCAGCGGTGATTTCGATTGTGTCCCCGCTGAGACCGCCGGTGAGACTGTCATCGCCTTCAAGACCGGTCAGCGTATCCGACTGTGCGCCGCCAGCCAGCGTGTCGTTGAACCGGGAGCCGGTAAAGAGTGCGGCGACGCCCGTGTTGGTGACCTGCCAACCGCCACCGCGGTTGAGCGCCGCGAGATTCACCGCGAAGCCCGACGAGGTCAGCGCAGCCTGGCCCTCGTTATAGCTATTTTCGGTGGCGCTCCAGGTCTGTACAACGCTCACCTCAGCGCGAGCGCCGGTCTGCACCTGCAGTTCGTCAGCACCTTGACCCAGGTCGCTCACCACGTCGCGGCCGCCATGAATGAC
>CAIPNM010000382.1 GCA_903866395.1 uncultured bacterium | reverse complement strand
GGGGGTACGACGTACGCGACGGGAAGCGCGCCCGCGGCGACAACGCTGATTCTGAGTGGATCGGTACAGGCGCTCAACACCTACCTGAGCACGGCGGGCAACCTCGCCTTCAACGGTACGGCGGGTACCTACTCTTTGACGGCTTCCGCCCAAAGAAGAGACTCGCTCGGAGCGGTGCAGGTAGCCACAGTTGCTCAATCCTCATTGACTGCGCAGGCGATATCTGCCGCCTCGAGCGCAACGGTGTTTCCTCAGGTTTCCGTATCGTTGCCATCAACTTTTACCGTGCCATCGATGGGTGGTGAAATTCGCCTTGTGCCGAATACGATTCAGGGCACGGGCCTCTTGAGAGTGGTTCTTACGGTAACCGGTGGACCGTCTGGTGCTTCGCCGACTATAAGTGTGAATGGCGCCATCGGCGGCACGGGCGTCACGATTGCGAGCGGATCTGGGTCTTCGACGCTCATCCTTTCCGGACAGGCGAGCGACCTTACTGTCCTATTAAGTGCTGCAGATCGGATACGCTTCTCTGGCCCTGCGTCAGCAACCACTTACAAACTGACGTTAATCGCGCAAAGTCTGAACAACGGGGTCATCCAAACTACCACTACCGCCCAGGCATCTTTAAAAAGCGTCCAGTACGCTCTTGTATCGGCAACCTCCAGCGCAACCGCTGGAGGGCGCTCCATGACTGGCAACGGAGACAACGTTAATGCCGGTGGTGGCGGTGGGGGAGCGGGTGGAGCTGGGTGGAACGGGGCCCTTACCGGTTCGACAATGCGGGGTGGAGCCGGCGGAGCGCCCATCGCGTCCACGATCACGGGTGCCACCACATGGTACGCGGCAGGCGGTGGTGCTGGCGCCGGTTATACCGGCACTGCTATTGGCGGGACTGGTTCAAGTTATCAGCCAGGTGACTCAACCTTTCGCGCAGATCGAACAGGGGCGGTTCCCCTCGGAGGCGTTGGCGCTCAAAGTGGTCAGTCGGGAAGCGCGACTGCTGGTGGCGCAAATACCGGGAGCGGCGGCGGTGGGTCGGGCAGTAATGGGAGTGGTGCAGCAGGAGGATCTGGTGTTTTCGTTGTTCGGTATATCAGCCCAACACAGCTGATAGCCACTCCGACGAACGCAACCGCCGGCTCGTTTACCGGAAATGGCTCGAACGGAACATCGGGTACGGTTTACCAGTACCTTCAGATCACAAATGGCACAGCGCTAACCGTCCCAAGTGGCCCGCCTATTGAGCTTGAGTTTTTGCTAGTGGGTGGGGGTGGCTCCGGCGCCTCTGCGGGCAACTATGGAGCAGGTGGTGGCGGTGGCGCTGGCGAAGTGGTTGGAGGCAAAGTACTACTGGCTACCGGTACGTACAGCGTTGATATTGGACTAGGGGGGACAAGCCCTGGCGGAAGCAGCAACGTTACCGGAAATAACGGAGCCACCTCATCCCTTAGTTTTGGTACAACGACGATCGTTTCTGCTCGCGGCGGCGGCGCAGGCGGCGGGTACGGCGCGAGTGGGCGCCCAGGGGGATCTGGAGGCGGAGCTGGCGGTCGTAATGACCTGGCTGGCGGAACGGCGCAGCTCACAACGCACAGCCTGGAATCGCCCGGATCATCAGGTTCCATTGCAACGCAGTCCCCGGCACCCAGCGCCTCCGTGTCGACCGCTGGAACAACACTCCGTGCATTTACTACCGCGATCGCGGCGACAGAGCGAGGTTTTGTCTACTCCCGTGAATCCGAGAACCCTAATCCGGTAATCGGTGGGACGGCTGTTGGCAGGTTGGTGGTGCCGTCCGGGTCGGCAGAATTTGAAGCGGTACTGCCCGGTATTGCCGCGGGCCTGTATGTATTCAAGTCATACGCCATCGTCGGCGGCACCGCGATCTACTCTCCGATTGGCGTTTTCGAGCAGGGTCTAATTCAGGAGTTTTTTGGTGGACAGGGGGGAGATAGTGTTCCACCAACGCCTACCGCTGGTCGGACCTTCAACTTTGTTGGGGACCCTGACATCCGCACCCAGACTCAGCTGAACACATATCTGGCCAACGGTAAAGTAACTTCGGGTCCTCGCTTCTTCCAGAACCTTGAAGACTTAGGCGACAACTACTCGGAGCGAATCACGGGTTGGGTTACCGTCCCATCGAGTGGGTGGTACCAATTTTGGACGAACGCGAATAAAGCTGCCAAATTCTGGATTGAGGCCACCGATAGCAACGGCAACGTTACCGGCTCATGGAACTCCGCCACGGGTAACGGGGGCGGCCATTGGAATTTTCCCAACGAGTGGAACGCCACGGAAAATAGCGGATCTATCTCGCAGTATCTGCTTGCCGGGGCTTCGTACAGATTTGAACTGCAGCACGCCGAAAATAGCGCTAACGAACCCGACGCTTCAACTAATTTTGGCGGAGCTAATATTGGTTATGGTTTCTTCCAGGTTGGCTACACAACGGGCAACGCCAGTAGCGCAACCACCCTTAACCTGACGACGGGGGCTGATCTCACTTATAGCGGCAACCTGAAGCTGGTTCCAATGACCTGGCTGACGGGTCAACAGGGGCAGATGGCCTACCAGGCCCCCGATGTGCTTGTGCTCGGCCAGCCGGCGTTGGTGGTAACACAACCTGCCGCTAATCGCTATCCCGCTAACACTGTAACCACCGTCGCAGGCTCGGGCGCATCGGGGTCAGTGAATGCCGCCGACCCGGCGACAGCGACCTTTACCGCGCCAACTGCGCTCGTACAGGATAAATTCGGCAGCACCTATCTTTTGGAGGGGTCCGGAGACGGGAAAGTACGACGTATCGATCCTGATGGCGTCGTGACGACAGTCGTTTCGCTCGACGGGACTGTGGGCAATTCAAGTCCGATTGGTCTCGCGCTCGATCCTGTGACCGGAGATCTTTACCTCTCAACCCGCCATATTCGTAATTTGGCTGACTACTACACAATTCTCAAGGTCGCGAATGCCAATGCGGCCAGTTACAGTACTTCTCCCCCGGTATACGCGCTGACGGCGACCTTGATTGCCGGGAGCACGGCAGGTAACTCTGACGGTTCTGGTAGTTCAGCGAAATTTAACAAACCAGCCCATCTGGCGGTGTACGGCAGTAAGTTGTACGTCGCTGACAGCAACAACGACCGTATCCGAGCCATTAACCTTGATGATCCAAGTTACACCGTTTCCACGCTCAGCTTTAAAGGGGTTTCGAATAACACCACCTCAAACACCGCGCTTCTTGACGCCGAGTCTCCCTACGGCATAGCGATAGACCAGGAAACAGGCAAGCTCTATTTTTCAAGTACGGGCAACGCCTTCGCCAACGATAAGTTATGGGAGATCGACCTGGCGACAGGCGTGTCTCGACTGATGATGGTGGGGCTCCGGAATCCGTACGGCTTAGCGATCGACGGAAAGCGTCGATTATTCGTGACAGAGAATTTCATCAACTCTGTGTCTCTTGTAACGCCGCAAATCGCATCGAAGTCGGTTACGTCGATCGAAGGAGTCAGTACGGTACCCATATGGGGCACTAAATCGACTCTGGCTGGGAATGGGTCAACGACTGGGGCGTTTGCAAATAACTACGGCGCCGTCGCCCGGTTCGATGGACCGAACGGTCTTTTGCTGGATGCAAGCGGCGCCCTCCTGGTCGCCGACCAGGGCAACAATCGAATCCGCAGGGTTGGCGGTTACAGCACGCCGCAGACACTTCCCAATGGGCTGATTCTCGATTCGCTAACTGGCGAAATACGAGGCAATCCATCGGGGCTTGCTGGCGGCTATGTGCTTAAAGACGCGCCTAGAGGCGAGATGCGCGTCGGCAGCGCTGTCATCAATAACGGTCAGCTTGAACTTACGGCGAGCACCAAGAATCTTGATGGTGGCTTCCGCGTTGAAGGGGCGGGGATTACTGCTACCCAATATCGGATTGTCTTTGACCTTATTACCGGATCAACCACCGGCGCTGACGGCGTCAGTTACAACTTTGGGCTTGGTGTTAACCCGGCGGCGAAGGATCTTCTGCCGATGGGCACGGGCGACGGGCTGACGCTTTCTTTCAACACCTATGACAACGCCGCAGGCAGACCTGGAATACGCCTCTACTATGGAGATGCAGGAATCCGACTTTTGGGCAAGTCGGGTAGTTCGTATGAGACCGTGGTCCCTGCAAGCTGGAGCAACACGCCCACTGGACAAATGCTCGCTTATTCATCCTCGAAAACGTGGCTTGGAACGACAGTCAGTGTCGAGTTGACGATCGACTCAGCGGGCAGGGCTACTTTGGCGATCGACGGGGCCGCAGTCTTTACCAATATCCAGCTCCCCGCCCCATACACAAGCGCGAACCGCAGTCAGTGGGACCATGTATTTCTTGGCGATACGGGCGCTGCTGCAACCCGCCATGCGATCGACAATCTGATCATCGAAGAAAAAAACGACGGTTCCGGGCGTTCAGTGATTTATCGGCAGACCTTCGATGCTTTGCCGACCTTTGACGATTCGCGAACCGAACTTTACGGCACCGCCGGATTTCTGAACGGGGACCGAGTTCAACTCACGCCAAACGGCGCGAGTGCTGACAAAGGCGGAGCCTTCCTTGTTAGAGGAGCAGGCGTTAACGCGGCAAGTTATCAGGTCGATTTTGAACTGATCACGACAAAGGCGACGGCCGGACAGACGGCGTACGGAGCGAGTTATAGCTTTTCTAACGGTGGAGATCCGGGTAGTCCGCCCTTCGGGCATGAGTACGGCATCGGTAACGGGCTCACACTGCAATTTCGATCCTGGACCGATGGGCCTGGCGCGGGAATTCGCCTCTACTTTGGTGACGCAACTCAGCGCACCACATCCAACACTGTAGGCGCACAACTGCTTGCAACAACCAATCGAACTGATTGGCTTGGTAAAGAAACGAAGGTAAACCTCACCATCGATGAGCAGGGTCGAGCATCAGTCAAGCTTAGTTTTGATGGAGGAAATACTTGGGTTGATGCGTTCGGAGGCGTAGTGGCGCTCCCCACCGCGTACTTCGGTGCGGATCGAAGCACCTGGAACCACGTCTTTATGGCGCGGACAGGTTCCGGCTACTTTGATAGCCACATAATCGCCGACCTCGAGATTCGAGAAAATGGGTTCATGCCGCGAACGGCACAGACAAACGCGATTACGCTGACTGCGACGGCATCTCCGAACCCACAGTCCCCGAATGGCGAAGATGTCAGCATGGCCGTCGATGGAAGCACTGGCACGAAGTACCTGAACAAGAACGGAGCTGGTAGCGGCTTGACGATCACGCTTTCACAGCCTACAGCCTTCGATTCTCTGCTCCTTACAACACGTACCAACGACGATATCAAGGAATGGGATCCGAAAACTTGGGTGGTTTACGGGTCGAATGGTTTAGGGGCTTGGGACAGCGCCGATTGGGTTCTGCTTGGCGGAGGCGAGACGGGGTTGGCAGACGGCCGCGGCGCGACCAGTGTCGTCCGGTTTGCAAACACAACCGCATTCTCAAATTACAAGATAGTCTTCCCGACGACCAAAGGGGTTCACGCCCAAGGGGCATTTGTTACCGTTTCTGAGGCCCGGCTGTTCGCGTCGGAAGGGTTTCCTATTGCTACGGCGCTAGATTACGCAACAGGAAATTCGGGGACAGCAAGGCTGGTTTCTGTGACGCCCGTCCGCGTTGGGCTCGGCGCACCTACGAATCTCTCCGCGGTGCGTAGCAGTAACAGCATCACTTTAAGCTTCACCCCCCCCTCCACCTCAGGTTTAGGGGTGATCAACAACTACGAATACAGCTTAGATAACGGCACGTCCTGGACCTTATTTACAAATTCCGCAGGGCCCTATGTCATCCCTAATACCGATGCGCTTACAAGCTATGGGATAAGGGTGAGGGCAGTAAGTACGGCAGGACGCGGCCTCGCGAGTGAAGTGTTTGTCCCTCCGTCTTTCGGGATGGGTTACGCCGGGACCCTAGCAACGCCTGCGGTCAGCAGTCTGCCCAGTGTCTTGAACGTGACGGCGGGGGAGCAGTCGTCGCTGGTGTTCACGCAAGCGGCGCTGGACGACGGGAATGCGGATACGGATGAGGCGCTGACGCTGACGTTGAGCGTGCCGGCGTCGCTGG
>CAIPNM010000381.1 GCA_903866395.1 uncultured bacterium | reverse complement strand
TTTCTCAAGCGAGCCGCAACCCATGGGACGACTGAGCACCCACGTTCTTGATACCGCCCACGGCTGCCCGGCCGCCGGCATGCGAGTGAGCCTGCAGCGTATTCATGCTGATGGTCGCGCCGACCCGGTCGCCAGCATCATCCTGAATGCCGACGGCCGAAACGATGGTGGGCCACTACTCGATGCCGCAAGCATGGCGGTGGGTCGCTGGCGGCTGGTGTTCGAGGCAGGCGCCTATTTCCGGTCCCGCGGCGTCGCGCTACCCGATCCCCCGTTTATTGATCAGGTACAGATCGACTTCGGCATTGCGGACGTGGCAGGCCACTATCACGTTCCCCTGCTGGTGAGCCCCTGGAGCTGGAGCACCTACCGAGGATCCTGACGCCATGCCCAGCCCATTACGCACACTGCCCCTCGCGGGCCTCAAGGTGGTGGAGTTCACCCACATGGTGATGGGCCCGACCTGCGGCCTGGTACTGGCCGACCTGGGCGCGGAAGTCATCAAGGTCGAACCGATTGAGGGGGACCGGACCCGCACGCTGCTGGGCTCGGGCGCCGGGTTTTTCCCGATGTTCAACCGGAACAAGAAAAGCATCCGGATCAATCTTCAGCATCCCGAGGGTGCTGCAGCCGCGCGTGACCTCTGCCTCGCGGCCGACGTGGTGATCGAAAACTTCAAGCCCGGCTCTATGGCCCGCTACGGGCTCGACTACGACAGCCTCGCCGCATACGATCCGCGGCTCATCCACGTGAGTCTGAAGGGGTTCCTGCCAGGGCCGTACGAGCATCGGACCGCGCTCGATGAAGTGGTACAGATGATGGGTGGACTTGCCTACATGACAGGTCGTCCAGGCGATCCGCTACGCGCCGGCACCAGCGTGAACGACATCATGGGTGGCATGTTCGGGGCAATCGGGGTGATGGGTGCCCTGATTCAGCGCGGCATCAGCGGCCGGGGACAGTCGGTGCAAGCCTCGCTCTTTGAGAACAATGTGTTTCTGGTGGGCCAGCACATGCTGCAGCACGCCATCACCGGCGTCGCGGCCGAGCCAATGCCCAACCGAATTTCCGCGTGGGCCGTGTACGACGTGTTCACGGTTCGCGATGGCGAGCAGATTTTCCTTGCGGCGGTGAGCGACCCACAATGGAAAACATTCTGTGAGGCATTCGGATTTCACGACCTGCTGGCGGATCCGGCGCTTGCCAATAACAACTTGCGGGTGGGAATGCGGTCCACACTGATCCCCGAATTGAAAAAGCGACTGGCCGCTTTCAGCGCGACCGAACTCGCCACTCTGTTCGAGCGCGAAGGCCTCCCCTACGCGCCCATCATGCGCCCCGAGCAGTTGTTTGACGATCCCCACCTGCAGGCGACCGGTGGACTGGCTGAGGTGCGCCTGACCGACGGCCCCGGCGCAGGCGGCACCGCGCAGGCCGCGCTTCTGCCGCTCACGCTCGGTGGCGATCGTCTGGGTGTCCGACTGCAACCGCCCTTGCAAGGCGAGCACACCGAGGCACTTCTCGCCGGACTCGGCTACCCGCCAGAAAAGATCTCGGCCCTCCAGGCGTCCGGCGCGGTCCGCTGAACGGACCTGGCACTGGACGCCTGCCGCGTTCGGTGCTGCAATGGGTCCGTCGCCACCCTCCCCGGAGAGCTCTGCCATGACCGTTCATGACGCCCGTCGCCGCCTGATCGCAGCCACTGCCAGCCTGCCGCTCACCGCCACGCGGGTCTCGCGATGGATGGGCTCCGGTGCCCTCGCGTTGCCGCTGACCGCGATCGCCCCGAGCGCGACGGCCCAGAGCGGTGCCTGGCCCAACCGACCGGTCCGCCTCCTAGTGGGTAGCCCCGCGGGATCGGGCACCGACCTGGTGGCACGCGCCGTCGCCGCCCGGATGGGCGAGCCACTCGGTCAACCGCTGGTCACAGAAAATCGCATGGGCGCGGGCGGGCAGATCGCCACTGAGGTGATCTCGAAAGCCACGCCCGATGGCTACATGCTGCTTGCGCTTTCCAGCGCGCACGCGAGCCAGGCCGCCACGCTCAAATCGCTGCCCTATGACCCGATCGACGGGCTGCGCTGGGTGTCCACCGTGGGCGTGTACCCGCTCATCATTGCCACCGCTGCCGATTCACCCATCCGCGATCTCGATGACCTGATCCGCCGCGCGCGTCAGTCACCGGGGAGCATCAGCTATTCCACCTCCGGCATTGGCAGCGCGCTACACCTGATCGGCGAGTGGCTGGGCGCGGCCACCGGCACGCAGCTCACCCACGTGCCCTATCCGGCAGGCGGCGGTTTCGGCTATACCGACCTGATCGCTGGCCGCATTCAACTCATGATCAACATCCCCGGCCTGATCGTGCCCAATATTCGCGCGGGCAAGCTGCGCGCGATCGCAGTCAGTTCGCCCAAGCGCTATGACGTGCTGCCCGATGTGCCCACGCTGTCGGAAATTGCGCCGGGGCTGGAAATCATTTCCTGGCTGGGCATCGTCGCGCCGCCCGCCACCCCACCCGATATCGTGACGAAAATCAACGCAGCCGTGCGAAGCGCCATTGCCCAGCCAGAACTCCAGGAGCAGCTGCGCAAAGCCGGTGTGACCCCGCAGGCCAACAGCCCCGACGAATTCCGGGCGGTGGTAGCAGAAAGCATCGATCTGTATCGCAAGATTGCGCGCTCGCGCGGCATCGAGCTGCAGTAGCGCGCCGTCGCGGCCGTTCCGCGCGCGCAACTTTGGAAAGCGCCGGGTCAGCCGAGCGCGGGCAGGCTCGCCTCGAGCCGTGCATTGGCCTCGGACAACCGGGCACGTAGCTCGGCAGTCCACTCACTCTTCAGGCGGAAGCCAGGCTGGGCGCGAGCGTGTCGCTCCACATCAAGAAGAATCTGCGCATCAGGCGCAGTGACATCCCAGGGCACGCGGATAGGCTGCGGAATATGCCAGGGTGTGTCGATAAAGAGCTCGAGCCGGTTATTGTCCGGGTCGCCGAAATACACCGAGATTGAATCGCCGTGAGCGAGCGGCCCAAGCGTTGGGCCCTCGAGCGTCACCAGATCGCCGGCCTGCTTCACGCGCGCGTAGAGCCGTTTGAGCATGGCGAGGTCGTCAACCCGAAATGAAATCTGCTGCACGTTACCCGCGCTGCCAGGAGCCCGTCCTGAGCAGATGGCGAGTTGATGATGCTCATCAACACTACGGGTGAGAAAAGCAAACTCGCCGTTTGCGATCGGGCCCCGATCGGTGACCACGAAGCCGAGATAGGTGGTGTAGAACTGCACCGCACGCTCGACATTGCTCACAAATATGCCGCAGTGGCTGAAACGGATGTTCATGGGCGTCCTGGCTCAGTCGAGTTGAATGCCGGTTGAGCGGATGAGTTTGTCCCAGCGCGCCAACTCGCGATCCATGAAGGGCTGCTGCTCGGCCGCGGCGATATTCATGGGCATGCCACCGATGCCCTGAATTCGCGCGATGTATTCGGGCGAGCGCACCAGCGTGCCGATCGCCTCACGCAGCCTTTCAACCACCTGGGGGGGCGTCGCCGAAGGCGCAAAGACCGCCATCCAGCTACCCGCTTCGAAGTCGAGCAGACCGGTTTCGATCAGGGTGGGCGTGTCGGGCAGTTGCGGCGATCGCTGGGTGCTGCTCACGCCCAGCGCCTTGAGCCGTCCCGCCTGAATGAAGCCTCGGGCGGCTGAAATATTCTCCATCGTGAAGTGGACCCTGCCGGCGATCATGTCCTGGTGCGCGGGTGCCGCACCTTTGTAATGCACGGTCTCCATGTTGAGGCCAAGCTGCTTCAGAACAATTTCGCCCCAGATGTGCTGGGCGGTCCCCACTCCTGCGGTGGCAAAGTTGTACTTGCCCGGGTTGTCGCGCACCAGACTGACAAACTCGCGCAGGTTGTTAACCGGTAGCGAAGCCGCCACCAGAAACACCGTGGGATAGGTGGCGAGGAACCCCACCGGCACGAAATCTTTCTTCGCGTCATAGGGAAGCTTGCGAAACAGCGCGGGATTGAGCGCGATATTGCTCACGCCGCCCAGCATGAGGGTGTAGCCATCGGGCGCCGAGCGCGCCACATGCTCAGTACCAGTAATGGTGCCAGCCCCAGGGCGATTTTCGACCACCATGTTGACCTTCTGGTCCTCGGTGAGGCGCTGCGCGACCTGCCGGCCCAGAATATCGAAGCCACCGCCGGCCGCTGTAGGAATCACCAGGCGAATCGGTCTTGACGGGAAGTCTGACTGCGCAGACGCGTGGCCTGCCAGTCCCAGCATCAGCGCCGTGGTGGCAGCCATCAGTGCAAACTTCATGCGTAGTCGGATCATGGACATTGAATCCCCCTGCTTTGTCGTTTACGGTTTCAGCAGCATTCTGTGGAACTCCAGGCAATCGGGCAAGCATCGAAAGACACCAGCCCGTCCCTTGCGAAACCCGGACCGGGCGGCCGAGACTGGATATCGCCCGCCGCCTGAAGTCGT
Source organism: uncultured bacterium (assembly GCA_903866395.1). Classification (GTDB taxonomy): domain Bacteria; phylum Pseudomonadota; class Gammaproteobacteria; order Burkholderiales; family Burkholderiaceae_E; genus SYIM01. The sequence continues at coordinate 22,574 of CAIPNM010000381.1, read as the reverse complement.
TGCATAATCGCTCGGCCTGCGCGCCATGCGCCCGCAATGCCTGGCAATCGATCAGGCGGCCCGTCGTAGCCGCCCATGAAGGAGACTGACCCGTGATATTCAAAACAGCCGCAGCGGCCGCGCTTGCAGCGTGTATCGGCCTATCGGGCGCGCATGCCCAGGAATGGGCAGCCAACAAGCCCATCCGATTCGTGGTTCCCCAGGTCACCGGCGGCGGGGCCGACGCCATCGGGCGCGCCATCGCGAAAGGCATTTCAGACCAGATCGGCCAGCCCCTGGTGGTGGAAAACCGACCGGGTGCCAATGGTGGTGTGGGGGTCGAGTCGCTCATGCGGGCGCCCGCAGACGGCTACAGTCTGCTGCTGGTTTTTACCTCGCTGATGGCGCTCAATCCGGCGGTGTACGCCAAGCTGCCCTACGATCCGCTCAAGGATTTCACCCCGCTCGCCGGCATGTGCGAGGTACCGCTGGTGATGATGGCGAGCAACGCGGTCAACGCCCGTGATGCGGCAGAGCTCGTGAAGCTCGAGCGGTCACAGCCTGGCAAGGTCGACGCGGCCTCCAGTGGCAACGGCGCCTTCTCGCATCTGCTGATTGAAATGATGAACGCGAAGACCGGCACCCGCTTCACGCATATCCCGTTCAAAGGCGAGGCCCCGGCCGTGCAGCATCTGATGGGCGACCACGGCCCCATCATCTATATCGGCACCCCGGCGCTCGCGATTGCCCACCAAAACTCGGGGCGCCTCAAATTACTGGCGGTCACCACGCAGAAGCGCATGCCGCAACTTCCCGAGGTGCGCACGCTTGCCGAGCAAGGCTTCACCGAGTTCAATGAGAGCTTCTGGTACGGCGTGGTGGTGTCATCCGCCACCCCGCCCAATATTGCCGCGGTGCTGCAGCGCTATGCGCAGCAGGCAGCCAATCAGCCTGCTGTACAGGAACAACTCGGCCGCCACGGCTGCGGTCCGCTGCCCCTCAGCGCCGCCGACTTCGACAAGCGTATTCGCTCCGATCACGCCAAATACACCGGCATCGCACGCGCTGTCGGCATGAAAGTGGACTGACCATCATGAAACCGCAACTGAAGCATGTCGGCATCTATGTGAATGACATTGACCGGATGGAGCAGTTCTACACCCGTGTTTTTGATCTGATGGTGACCGATCGCGGGCGCGTTCCCCGCCTGGATAATCGTCAAATCGTATTTATGAGTGGTGCGGTTGACGCCCACCATCAGATGGTGCTGCTAGCGGGCAAAGATCCGACAAGCGGGCCCAGCGTGGTGTTTCAGTTTTCGTTTTACCTGGATACGCTGTCCGAACTGCGCGCCATTCGTGACCGTTTACAAGCCGAGGGCGCTACCGACATCAAAGCGATCTGCCACGGCAACGCCTGGTCGGTCTATGCGCAAGACCCAGAAGGCAATGGCCTGGAAGCCTATCTCGACACCCCCTGGCATGTGCCGCAGCCCCATGGCGTCCCTTTCGATCTGTCGCAGAGCGATGAGACCATCATGGCGCAGACACTCGAGCATGTGAAGGCAACGCCCGGATTTCGCCACCGCGATGAGTGGATGCGCGAACAGGCGCAGTTGCTAAACGCTTGACCTACCCCTTCCCTCACCCCACGGAGCTCTTCCTCTCATGAAACTCGTCTGCTACCGACACGGCGGCGCCACCCACTACGGCGCGGTCAAAGACAACGGCAAGGTTGTTGATCTGGGCACTCGCCTGGGTGCGCAATACCCCGATATCGTTTCGTTCATCGCGGGAGATGGGCAGGCAATCGCCCGTCAGGTGGTCGCCACCGAACCGGGCGACTTCGATTACGACGCGCTCGATCTGCTGCCGGTCGTTCCCAACCCGGGAAAGATTCTTTGCGTGGGGCTCAACTATCACGACCATGTTGACGAGGCGAACCGCGTCGTTGGCAACCGCAAGGTGCCCGACCGCCCGATGATCTTCGGTCGCTGGCCCGAGTCGCTCGCCTCACACCGCAAGCCCATTACCCGCCCGCGCATCTCGCACATGTTCGACTGGGAAGCCGAAATGCTGGTGGTGATGGGACGCGAAACCGGCCGCTATGTGAAGGCTGAGGACGCTCTCCAGTACGTATTCGGCTACTCGTGCTTTAACGAATCGTGCATGCGCGACTACCAGCGCCACTCAAGCCAAATCACCCCGGGCAAGAACTTTGAGAACACCGGCTCAAGCGGCCCCTGGCTGGTCACCGCCGACGAGATTCCCGACCCGATGAATCTTGAGATCAAAATGCGCCTGAACGGCGAGGTGATGCAGCACGCCAACACCAGTCAGATGATCTTCTCGGTTCAGAAGATCATCGAATACGTCACCGAGTGGACCCCGCTCAAGCCAGGCGATCTGATCGTAAGCGGCACCATGGGCGGCGTGGGCTTTGCGCGCACCCCTCCAGTTTTCATGAAGCCGGGCGACATTGCCGAGGTTGAAATCGAGAGAATCGGCGTGCTGCGCAACACGATCGAGGATGAGGATCCGAAACTTGGTCCGCGCTAAGCAGGGCAGCCGATGACTTCAATTGGCTGGCGGTTCGACCACAGCTACGCCCGCTTGCCCGAGGTGATGTTTGCCCGGGCAGCGCCGGCGCGTGCCCGCGCCCCGAGGCTGGTGCTGTTCAACGATGCACTGGCGGCCTCTCTGGGCTTGGAGGCCGGAGCGGCCGACCCGCAGGCGCTAGCAGCGATGCTCTCGGGCAATGCCCTGCCTGAGGGTTCGCTGCCTATCGCTCAGGCCTATGCCGGCCACCAGTTTGGACATTTCGCCATGCTGGGCGACGGCCGCGCGCTGCTGGTGGGCGAGCATCTGTGCCCGGATGGCCGGCGGGTGGACATCCAGTTCAAGGGCTCGGGCCCTACGCCGTTTTCACGTCGCGGCGATGGCCGCGCGGCACTTGGCCCCATGCTTCGAGAGTATGTCATCAGCGAGGCCATGCACGCGCTCGGCATTCCCACCACGCGTAGCCTCGCAGTCGTCGCAACCGGCGAGGCAGTATTCCGTGAAAGCTTGCTTGACGGCGCCGTGCTCACCCGTGTTGCAGGCAGTCATCTGCGGGTTGGAACGTTTGAATATGTCGCGGCGCGAAATGAGCCTGAGCTCCTCGCTGCGCTCACTGACTACACGATTGCCCGACACTACCCCGACTGCGCGCAGGCCGAGCGCCCGGCGCTCGCCCTGCTTGAGGCGGTGATCGACCGTCAGGCGACTCTCATTGTGCAGTGGCTCCGGGTGGGATTCATCCATGGCGTCATGAACACCGACAACATGAGCCTCTGTGGCGAGACAATTGACTATGGGCCCTGCGCCTTCCTCGAGCGCTACGATCCTGGTACCGCCTTCAGTTCAATCGATCACGCAAAGCGCTATGCGTTCAACAACCAGCCGTTGATCGCGCAATGGAATCTCGCGCGCTTCGCCGAAGCGCTGCTGCCCGCGATCGATCCCGACCCTGACCATGCGCTCGCGCTGGCCGAAGCGGCCATCAACCGATTTGCTGACCTGTACCGTGCACGCCAGGTCGAGATGATGCGCAACAAGCTGGGCCTTTCCGGCGAGGCTGAAGGCGATGAAGCGCTCATCAGCGATTTTCTGGACTGGATGCGCGACAGCGACGCCGACTACACGAATAGTTTTGCCATGCTCAACCCCGGCCGCATCGACGCGCCCCAACTAATCGCCGACCCGCGCCTTGCCGCGTGGCACGTGCGGTGGCAGGCGCGAATGCAGAATGACTCCTGGTCTGTGGGCGTAGCCCGAGACCAGATGCGCGCAAGCAATCCGATCTATATCGCGCGAAACCATCAGGTGGAAGCGGCACTCGATGCGGCCACCGGACCGGCGGGCGATCTTCGACCGCTGGAGCGTCTGCTGGAAGTGGTGCGGCGACCCTACGAGGAACGTCCCGGACTGGCTGCCTATGCAGCGGCTGCACCAGACGGCGGACGCAGCCATCAGACGTTTTGCGGCACCTGATCTAACCGCGAACAAAGCCTCTAGACGTTCTGCGACGCATTGACCTGAGGCCGTCTTACGTGAAGCGATTGAGCCCAGCGGGTTAAGGTCAGCGAATCCGAAGCCCGGTTTCGCCGTCAAACCAGTAGAGGCGATCGGGGCTGCAGCGAAGCCACGCCCGCGCTCCGGCCTGCAGTCGAACCGATTTCCCGGCTCGCGCAGCAACCAGTCGATCCCCGATCATGGCGGTCAGGAGCGTAGAGTCGCCCAGCAACTCGAAGGTGTATACCTCGCAGCCAAACATCGCCTCGCGCTCGGAACAGAGTTCAAGATCTTCGGAGCGAATGCCAAGGACCACCAGTCCGGGGCGCGGCGGCGGTACACGCAGAGGCAGATCGCCCGCCCTGCAGGCGCCCCTGCCATCCGCCACCACCGGCAGCAGATTCATGGCAGGCGAGCCGATGAAACCCGCAACAAAGGTATCGGCAGGATCGTTGTAGATGTCCTCGGGGGCTCCAATCTGCCGGATCACGCCATCGTTCATGACCGCCACCCGCGTGGCAAGTGTCATTGCCTCGATCTGATCATGCGTGACATAGACGGTGGTGACCCGCAATTCCTGTGTGAGGTGCTTGATTTGGGCCCGCGCCAGCACCCGCAGTTTGGCATCGAGATTGGAGAGCGGCTCATCCATCAAAAATACCCGCGGCGTTCGCACGATGCTTCGCGCCAGGGCGACGCGCTGCCGCTGTCCCCCTGAGAGCTCGCGCGGCATACGAGCGAGAAAGGGGTCAAGTTGCACCCGCGCCGCCGCCTCGCGAACGCGACGCTCCCGCTCCGCCAGTGGCACCCTCCGAAGCTTGAGCGGATAGCCGATATTTTCTGCGACGCTCATGTGAGGATAGAGGCCATAGTTCTGAAACACCATGGATACATCTCGACGCTGAGGCGGCACCTCGTTCACGCGCACGCCATCGAAGGCGATGGTGCCTGCGCTGGGCGCCTCCAGTCCGGCAATCATCCGCATGGTGGTGGTCTTGCCGCATCCTGAAGGCCCCAGCAACACCAAAAACTCGCGATCAGCGATCTCCAGGCTGAGATTGCGTACCACCTGTACCGAACCAAAATATTTATCGACAGAAGCCAGCGATACCGTAGTCATGTAGCGTCCTAACGAACCGAGCCTGCAGTCAGGCTGCCAATGAACTGCCGGTGCACCATGAGGGAGAGCATGAACATGGGCGCGGTGATGATGAGCCCACCGGCAGCCATCAGCTCCCAGAGGTCGCCGCGTTCGGTACGAAAACCTACGATCCCCAGTGGTAGCGTGAGCGCATCCTGCTTGCCCAGAATGAGCGCGAACAGGAATTCATTCCAGGTCAGCGTGAAACTGAATACGGCCGCGGTGATGATGCCGGGCAGCGCTGCCGGCACCACGATTCCAGCAAGGACGCGAAACCGGCCCGCCCCGTCAATCATCGCCGACTCTTCGATCTCGAGGGGCACGGCATCGATGAAGCCCTTAATCATCCAGACTGCATACGGCAGAACAATGGACAGGTTGATGAGCACCAGCGCGGTACGTGTATCGAGCAGGCCCAGATCGCGAAACATCAGAAAGTACGGCAGCACCACCACTGCTGCCGGAATAAACTGCGACGCAATCACCAGCAGGAACAGCGTCTGGCGAAAGCGAAAATCAAAGCGCGAGAAAGCATAGGCAGCCAGCGTAGCCATGGGAACCGCCACCACCACCGTACCTGCCGCAACCAGAATGCTGTTGACGATCTTATTGCCCAGGTTCCAGGGATGGGCAAACACCGTGCGGAAGTTTTCCAGCGTGGGGGCGAACACCAGAGCAGCATCGAGCGAATAGACGTCGCGCGGGAGCTTGAAGGCAGTGATCGCCATCCAGACGATGGGAAGCACGATGCTCGCCAATCCCGCCAGGATCAAAGACTGCCGAAGGGCAAGCGCGATCCGCTCAGCGAGCGGCGGCCGATAGCCCGGTACCGGACTGCGTGAGGGCTGCATGCCCTCGCCCTGGACACGGGTTCGTGCGGCCTCGGCCGTGCCATCACGCGAACTCGACACAGATTGCGGAAGGCTCATCGGCTGCGAAACACGAGCTTGAGATAGAAATACGCGCACCCGAGAAGGAGCGCAGTCAGCAGCCATGCTGCAGCAGCCGCATAACCCATATCGTAGTAATTGAAAGCCGTCTGGTAGACGAAATAGGCTAGCGTCTGCGTGGCGGTGCCAGGGCCCCCGTTACTGAGCGTGTAGATGGTGTCAAAAGCCTTGAGAGCAAACACGGTCTTCAGAATGAGGACAACCCCCAGGACCGGCAACAGCTGCGGCACGGTGATGTCGCGTAGCACCGCCCACGGTGAAGCCCCATCAATTCGCGCGGCCTCCTGCGTTTCGCGAGGGATAGCGGCCAACCCTCCCAGCACCACCAGCGTCATGTAGGGGGCCCAATGCCAGACATCGGCTGCCACCACAGCAGCCATCGCAAGCACCCGGTCGGCGAGCCACACCTTATCGGCCAGCACCGGAACGAAAAACCCGAGCAGGTGATGCACCACGCCAAACTCGGGATTGAGGAAGAAGCGAAATGAAATGCCGATCAGGGCCGGGCTCATCACGAAAGGAAGGATGAGCGCCACCCGGGCAATCGAGGACAGGCGCCCCTCGCGCTGCAGAAGGAGCGCAGCACCGAGCGAGAGCATTAACGTGGCTGCGACATCGGCCACCACGAAGATGGCGGTGGCCACCAACGACTCACCGAACTCCGGATCGTCAGTCAGGAGATCGGTGTAGTTGGCCGCGCCCACCCAGTCGCCTGGCGTGTCGCGTTGCGCGAGCTTCCAGCTGCGAAAGCTGAGCGCGAGCGAGTAGCCGAGCGGAAACAGCGCCATCGCCGCCACGAATAGCAGCGCTGGCGCCAACAGCCACACATAGATCGGAACCCGTCGGATCACCCCCGCATCGCCCGCCGTACGCGGCCCGCTGCCGCATCCAGTCCGGCCTTCACCTGCACCTGGCCCGCAGCGATGTCGCTGATGGTGGCCTCCAGAATGTCACTCACCTGCCCCCATTGGGGAAAGAGCGGTGTCCCTTTTGCGCCCTTCAGAGCCTGGGCGCCAAACAGATGCATGCCGCCGAATCGCACATTCACGTCGCCATCGAGCAGATTGGCGGTCTGCACCGCCACCACTTCATTGAGCTTCGGATCGAGCAGCACCGACCGCTCGATGGCTGGATCGGTGAGCCAGGCGAGATATTCCATAGCTGCGTCCTTGCGACGGCTATTCCGGTTGATGCCGTAGAACCAGGTGTTGGTGTAGGTGGTGGCATCGCGACCGGGCATGGCAGGTAGCGGTGCGAACCCCACCTGATCGCGCTTGAGCGTGGAGGTTTTCGGGTCGGTAAGCATGGCATAGCGCCACCACCAGACTGGAACCATGGCCGTGCGTCCCTGCGCCACCGAATTCACGGCATCGGTTTCGTTGAAGGTGGCCGATCCGGGGGGTGCCACCTTGTGCTTGAGCAGCACATCGAGATAGGCCTGCGTGGCCGCCACACCGCGTTCGCTGTTGAAGGCGGGCTGCCCTTTGGCATCGAGCAGGTCGGCCCCCATGCCCCACAGGTAATTGAACCAGATCATCAGATTTTGCCCGCCGGTTTTTCCGTAGTACATGGCCACACCGGCGAGGTCGGTCTTGCCCTGAATCTGGCGACCGATTTCGACCATCTGATCCCAGGTTTCGGGCGGCTGCAGATTGAGTCGTGAGAAGACGTCTTTGCGATAGAAAAGCAGCTGCACATGGCCCCGGATTGGAAGCCCCATGACGTTGCTGCCGTTGCCGTTTTGATCGCGCGCAGCACGCAAGTGCGCATACGGATAGCGAGACTCGACATCGATTTTCTTTTCTGCGAGCCGCCCGTTGAGGGGATCAAACAGACCGTAGAGCGAGGGCCCCCAGACGTCCATGGCGCTCAGCACATCGTATTGATCAGTTTTGGCCACCAGTTCGGCGGTGAGCTTTTCGCGCATGCTTGGAAACGGCACATACTGATAGCGAACCTTGATGCCCGTGAGCGCCTCGAACTCAGCGAGTTTTGCTTCGTGAGCGCTGAACTGGGGTGCCACGACCGACAGGACATTTACGGTGGCACCCGCGAAGGGCTTGCCTGGCTTTAGCGCCGACGCGGACGCCTGGGCCAGTGCTGGAGCCGGTAGCAAACCGCCCGCGGTGGCGAGCTTGATGAGATCGCGTCTTTTCATGGTTGTCTCCTGGAAGGGTTGCTAAAGAATCAGCTCCGCGCCGCCTGCTTGAGCGCCTGAGCAATGACGTTGGTAATTACCTGCGCGAAATATCGCGTGCCGAAAGCGGCGAGCCGGTCTTCTTCTGCCTCGGTGAAGGCCAGCGTTCCCGGGCACTTGCCCGCGCGTGCGACCTCCCGCAGCGTGTGCTCAATGGCCTGCATCACCTCGGGCTCCTGCCAGCGATGCTCGTAGCCCATGCTGTGGGCGAGATCGTTGGGCCCGACAAAAATCGCATCAATGCCTGGAACCGAGGCGATTTCAAAAGCATTGGCAACCCCTTCTGGGGTTTCGATCATGGCGATGACACCGATGCCGTCGTTAGAGCGGCGCACATGATCGGCGCCACCAAAAGAACCGTATCCAGCGGCACGGTTGCTGAACGCCACCCCGCGCTGGCCGCCCTGACCGCCCGGCCGCGGGTACCGCACGCGACGCACCAGATCTTCAGCCTCGGCGGCATTACCAATCATAGGGACCTGCACGCCACTTGCGCCGAGATCGAGCACACGGGAAATGTCATGACTCAGGCACCGGACGATGGGCACCACCCCGCTTGCGCGCGCCGCGCGCAGCATGTTTTCGGTGGTCTGCAGATCGGCGCTTCCGTGTTCGTTGTCAACTACGATGAAGTCGAACCCGGCGAATGCACACATCTCCACCAGCGCCGGCGCCGGCAAGCCTACAAACATACCGCGCAGCCGCTCGCCACTGGCGAGCATGCCACGCAGGCGATCATCAAAAGGCATTCGAATCGTTCTGGTCATGACAGGGCTCCGGTGGGGGCGCTACGGGCAATACGGGCACCTTCGGCCATGCTCGAGAGCTTGGCCCAGGCGATGGGGGGATGAACCGCACCGAACCCTGCAAAGGTTCCGAAGCCGCAGTCGGTGGCAGCCATCACGCGCTCCGGCCCCACGATTCGAGCGTAGGTTTGAAGGCGCTGGGCCACCAGCCTGGGATGTTCGATGAAATTATTGGTGGAATCGAGAACGCCCGGCGCAAGGATGAGATCGTCGGGCAGCATGCCTCGCCGATTCGATTCGGCCCAGATTTCCCATTCATGCGCGTGACGCGGATTGGCCGCCTCGAATACCAGCGTGCCCACCCTCGCCTTCAGCACCACCGGCAGGATCAGATCAAGCGCCACGTCGTAGTGATGCGGGCCGTCGTAGTTACCCCAGCAAAGGTGCATGCGCACCCGATCCCGCGGGATATTTCGAAGCGCATGATTGAGCGCATCGACCTGCAGGTACGCATTACGGAGAAATTCCTCATCGCTCACGTCACGGAACCGGATGTGCCGGCCCATGGCCAGATCGGGCGCATCGATCTGCAGATCAAGACCGGCTGCTACGATGGTCTCGTATTCGGCCTGCAGCGCGTTGGCGAGCGCGGCAATGTAGGCCTCCTGCGTGGGATAGTGCTGATTCGGCTGGAATACCGCCACGACGCCCGGTGAGGCGCTGTTCATAAAGGCGCGCGAGGCGCCATGCCTGGCGCACGAGGCCTTCAGGTTTGCGATGTCACGATGCAGTCCGCTCAGATCTTTCACCGCAATGGGACCCGAGCAGATCGGACGGTGATATTTTGGCGTGGCGCCCAGTTTGGCCAGCCTATCTTTGTACTCCGGGAAATCGTCGAGATCGCGAGGCACCGCGCGCGGCATCTCGCCAATCTTGAATCCCGTCAGACGATGCCGGATGTAGGTGGCATAGCTGATCTTGCTCATCTCGCCATCGCTCACCACATCAACACCCGCGGCCACCTGCTGTCTCACCACCTCATCAACCGCCTGAGAAATGGTGGCGTCAAACTTCGGCTGGTCGTAGTCCATTCCGGAATCCTGGGCGAACAGGCATTCCACCACCGCCTGCGGGCGAGGCAGGCTTCCTACATGCGTAACGGAGAAGGCTTGCGGCATTCGGTAAGCTCCGTGAGAAAGAAGATCAGCGCTGCGAGCGGTCGGTAAAGCGCTTTAATGCAACATGGCCGTTCGCGTCGCGCGCCCAACCCGCAAGCGCAGCGGCCCCGATGACCTCAGGCGCCCATTCAATACGTTTGCGGTGGTCACCCGAGGTTAAAAGGAGCGCGCGCACGGTGCCTATGCCGCGGTTGGTCATGCGTCGCCAGACGTCGGCTGGCAAGGCAAAGCTGTCCCACGCGGCATCACGCCCCTTCAGGCAACACTGGGTTTGCGCACGGCCACTGTCGATGTCCAGAGCCAGATCGCCTTCCACCGCAATCACTACCTGCTTGTCGGCCAACCTGTGCCGTGCCACGCTGCCGCCCGGGGGAATGGCCAACCATTCGATCGACACGCCGTGACTATTGGCGATGGGCGGCGTGGTGTCGCGATCTTCGCTGATGCCCTGGCCAATGACCGGTGCGAGCTGTGCACCGCCGCCAGGTAGCGCGCTATCAAGCAGGCCTTGGGTAGACCAGCGGAGCCCCGCACCGCGCACGATCCGGGTGAGCATTTCGGCTTCGCTCCAGTCGCGCAGGGCAGCGATTTCCCGCTCGGTCATGGGCTCGAGCGCCTTTAGGGGGGGCGCTAGCTTTTCCCCCTTTCGTTCGTCGATGATGCGGTAGTCGTCGGTGAGGTGCAGTCCGTTTGCAGCCGCAGCTGCCAGCGTAGTGGGCCCCCAGAGGATGCCACCGGTATCGTCGCCCCCGAGCGCCGTGAACATGAATCCGTCATCGATGCCGACGTTGCGAAAACCACGGTAGATCCAGGTCGGTACGCTCACAATGTCGCCCGCGCCGATGCGCACACTGCGGTGATCGGGGTTGAAGCCCCACATGATTTCCCATTCGCCCCGCACGCAGATGAAGACCTCGCAGGTGAAGTGCATGTGAGGCGGATTCATCTTGCCGTGGGGCATGGACACACCGCCCACCTGAAAGCCATGGCGCTCGCGCAGGCTGATGGGCTGATTCGGGTTCTGCGACACACCGGGCCCGATCAGCGCGTAGTTGTACTTGGGCGAGCACTCCGGAATGCGGTAGTCAATAAACGCTTCGGTACTGTAGCGAAGCGAATCAAACGGGATGAAGCGCTGGTCAAGTGCCTGCTGGTCGAGGGCGGTCATGATCGGGGGGCGGTAGGTTGGGCAAGACGGTTGGACGAAGCACGGGTGCGCATTCGGGTGGTAGCGCGCACGCAGAGTTGACCGCGCACAATGAGCGACTGCGATCGCAACGTGCCACTTCGGATTTGCTCCAGAAGCAGCGTGACGGTGGCTTCCACCATGGGGGCAACGGGCTGCTCGAAGGTGGTCAGCTGATAAGCGGGCCAGCAAGACTGCGACACATTGTCGAAGCCCACCACCGACACCTCTTCAGGCACTCGCACCGAGAGCTGGTGGCGCAGGGTGTCAATGACCGAGAGTGCCATCTGGTCACTTGCAGCAAAGACAGCGTCCGGGGCCTTCCGGCGCGAGCGAAACAGCGCGATGGTTGCCTCGGCTGCCTGGTCGGCGTCATAGCCCCCTACTGCACGCGCGAACAGGTGCTGCGCGCCTTGAGCAAGACCCTGGACAAAGCCACGTTCACGTTCGAGGTTGGTCGAGGAGTCTTCGCGACCAGCAATAAAGGCGACTCTCGAATGACCCAGTTCGAGCAGATGCTGGGCCAGCAGCCGCCCACCACGGACATTGTCACCGCGCACCGAGCTGACCGCGGGCGAGCCACGGCGTCGCGCCATGACTCGATTGAACAGCACCACCGGGATACCGGCTGCCGTGCAGCGCTGGGCGAGTGCTGACGACAGCGTGACCGCGCCCAGCACGATGCCGTCGACCCGATACTGGAGCATGTTCTCCACCAGCGCATCCGAGTCGCTGTCGTCGGCCACGAACATGAGCAGATGGAAGCCGTCGGCCTGCAGGCGTCGGCTGAGGTGCTCGAGCACCGCAGGATAGAAGAGATTGTCGAGTTGCGACACGACCAGCCCGATGATGCGTGACCGCCCAGTGATGAGGCTGCGCGCAAGGGCATTGGGCTCGTAGCCCAGCGCCTGCGCCGAGCGCATAACCTTTGCACGCGTGGCAGCGCCTACGCTGGCACCAGGCGTGAAGGTGCGACTGACCGCTGATTGAGACACGCCGGCATGGCGAGCCACATCAATGGAACTGACCCGATCGCCGGGCAAGGCTGTCTCCGAAGACGCCACCTCGCACGCTTGACGGCGGGGGGCTTTGCATAGGTATGCAAAATATTCTGGCAGTAACGCAAACCGTATGCAAGCCTCGCCGCTGCCGCCCTTCCATCGCCCCGATGCACTACAGCTTGAACACCCGCTTGGCGTTATCCGCTGCGATTGCGCGCCGTTCGCTTTCGGGCAGCGCATCGAGCCGCGCAGCCGCCACGTCGGCCTCGTGCACGCGATGCGGCCAGTCTGTGCCCAGCATGACCTGGCTCGCCCCAGCCACGTCGATCAGATACCGAAGTGGGGCCAGGTCGTAAGTAATGCTGTCGTAGTAGATGTGTCGCAGATAGTCGGTGGGCTTGCGGCGAATTTCCCGCAGATGATCAAACTCCACCCGGTCGCCCATCTCGAACCGCCCCACCAGATAGGGCAGCATGCCGCCGCCGTGCGAGGCGATCAGCTTCAGATTCGGGAAGCGGTCAAAGAAGCCGTGGAAGATCATCTTCGCGACTGCCAGGGTCGTGTCGTAGGTAAAGCCCACCGACCAGAACAGGTTGTGCGGAATGATGCCCATTTTCTCCGCGCCCAAGGGGTCAGTGGGATGCACCAGCACGGGAAGCCCCAGCGCGTCGATCTCCGCCCAGACGGGCGCGAAGCACTCATCGGTGAGGCTTTTCCCGGCAATGTTGCCAAGCACCATCACGCCGACCGCACCGTTGGCCACCGTACGGCGCAGTTCGGCCACCGCAGCCTGCGGATACTCCCAGGGAAGCGAGGTAAACCAGCGGATCCGATCCGGCCAACGCGACTGCGCAGCCTGCATCGAATCATTGGACTCGCGCGCAGCCAAGGCGCTGGTGGCCTCATCACCCCAGTACACATTCGGGCAGGTCAGCGACACAATCGACAAATCAATGCCATAGCGATCCATCTCGCGAATCCGGAGCTCGTAATCAAAGTGCCCGATCTGCGGAATCACCACCGGCGTGGTGCCGCGAAAGATCTCCTGCTTGCCGTCTGGCCGGGTCTGAAGATTGAACTCGCCGCCACGCGATTTCAGCAGTTCCAGCCATTTTTCGGTGAACATGTGCGTATGAATGTCGATGACGGTCATGATGGGATCCTGTTGACGAAGAGACGCGGCCGACCCGGACATCCGGGCCAGCACACGGAACAAAGCCTGCGGCTCTGCTACGATCGGACGTGATTGTCGCCGGGCTGTGCATCCGCGAAAAGTCCGCGTCTCAGGCTGGCCCCGGCGCGACCGCATACGATCCTGACCCGACCCACCCCCCTCCTGCGACCCTTAACCTGTCAGTGCACCCCACCATGTCCGACGGAACCGTTCACCTCACGCTTGATTCGGGCATTGCCTGGATCACCTTCGACCGCCCCCAGGCCCGCAACGCTATGACCTGGACCATGTACAACCAGCTTGCCGCCATCTGCGAGCAACTGAAGACTGACCACACGGTGCGGGTTGCCGTCTTTCGCGGTGCGGGCGGGCAAGCCTTCGTCGCGGGCACCGACATCGCACAGTTTCTTGAGTTCGGAAGCTCGGGCGATGCCGGAGCCGACGGTATCGCCTATGAGCAACAGATCGACCAGACGCTACGCGGTTTTGCCACGCTCCCCATGCCCACGATCGCGGTGATCGAGGGCTGGGCGGTCGGGGGCGGTCTCGCGCTCGCCACCGGCTGCGACTTCAGAATCGCAACACCCTCAGCGAAATTCGGCGTGCCAATCGCCCGCACGCTGGGTAACTGCCTGTCGATTGCCAACCTCGCTCGCCTTAAGGATGCCTTCGGCACCCAACGCGTCAAGCGCATGCTGCTGCTATCCGAAGTCCTCGAGGCGAACGAGGCACTGGCCTGCGGCTATCTGCAGCAGATCGCGCCGGCCGAGGCCATCGAACAGGCTGCCCGCGACCTTGCGAGCAAACTGGCTTCACTTGCCCCCATCACGCAGCGTGTCTCCAAAGAGGGGCTGCGCCGAATCGCCGGGGCCAGTCTGCCCGATGATCATGACCTGGTGCGGCTCACCTACGGTAGCGCCGATTTCCGCGAGGGCGTCGCGGCCTTCGTGGCCAAGCGGCCGCCGCAGTGGCGAGGCGAATAGGGCGAGGCCCACGCAAGCCTTCCCGGGGTTCGCCTCATGTTCGGCATCACCGATAGCGGCGCCTATATGCTCGCCGTGATTGTGTTCCTCGCAATTCCAGGCCCAGGCAACCTGGCGCTCCTCACCTCCACCGCGCAGGGCGGCCTTCGCGGGGGGCTTCTCGCGACGCTGGGCGTGATCGCCGGCGACCAGGTACTGATCTGGGCGGCAGTAGCGGGCATGGCGGCGTTGCTACTGGCCATGCCGATGCTGTTTGGTCTGCTGCAGTGGGCGGGCGCCCTCTACCTGATCTGGCTGGGCGTGCGCCTCGTTCGCTCAAACGAAACAGGCGCTGCGGTCATCAATATTTCGGCGGGTCATTATTTTCGGCAGTCCATGCTGATCACGGTACTGAACCCCAAGGCGATCGTTTTCTACCTGGCTTTTTTCCCGCTTTTCATCGATCCGCTGCAGCACCGCGGGCTGCTTACCTTCGCGGTCATGGCGTTCATCGCCGCCCTCCTCATGTTTCTCTACGGCCTGATTCTCTGCAGCGTGGCGCTCCGGGTGACTGCGCGCTGGGGTGATCGGCCTCGGCTCGGTTTGTGGCTCAACCGGCTCGCGGGGCTGGTCATGATCGGCTTTGGACTTCGAATGATTCTGGTGCGCTGACCTTCACCCAACGCCAGGCGGCTATTGCCATGCGGGGCATACGCCCACACTGGTTTGCACAGTGCCCAGGATTTGCTTAGCCTTTGCGCCATGAATACCTCTACGCTTCCCATCCTGGTGGCCGGCGGCGGCATCGGGGGCCTGGCGGCAGCGCTCGCCCTCACCCGTCGCGGCTTTCGTGTTCGTGTGCTCGAGCAGTCGCCCGAAATCGGTGAAATCGGTGCCGGCATTCAGCTCGGCCCGAATGCATTTCATGCGCTCGACGCGCTGGGCGTTGGCCCCAAAGCCCGCGGGCGCGCGGTCTACACCGATGAACTGGTCATGCACGACGCGATCGACGAATACTGCGTCGGCCGCATTCCCACCGGCGAGGCCTTTCGCGCACGCTTTGGCAACCCCTACGCGGTCATTCACCGGGTGGATGTTCATACCTCGCTGCTGGAGGGTGCGCTCGAAACCGGCCGTATCGATTTCCTCACCTCCACCCGTGTGACCGAGATCGAGCAGGATGAGTCGGGCATCACGCTCATCGATCAGAAGGGCCTTCGACATCGCGGCGCAGCGCTGGTCGCCGCCGATGGCGTGAAATCAGTCGCCCGCGAGCAGTATGTGGGCGACCCGCCTCGCGTGACCGGTCATGTGGTCTACCGCGCGGTGGTTGACCGGAAGGACTTTCCCGCTGATCTTCAATGGAACGCGGCGAGCATCTGGGTCGGCCCCAACTGCCATCTGGTCCACTATCCGCTTCGGGGTGGCGAGCAGTACAACGTGGTGGTCACGTTTCACAGCCGCCAGCAGGAATCGTGGAGCGTCACCGACGGCAGCCGAGAAGAGGTACAAAGCTACTTCGCGGAGGTCTGCCCACGTGCCCGTCAGCTCATCGATCTACCGAAGTCGTGGCGGCGTTGGGCCACCGCGGACCGCAATCCAATCGGGCAGTGGTCATTCGGTCGAGCAACACTACTGGGAGACGCCGCCCATCCAATGACCCAATACCTGGCCCAGGGCGCGGGCATGGCGATGGAAGATGCGGTGACGCTAGGTGAAGCCTTGCGCGTGGCCCACGACGATATCGTGCGCGGGTTCGATCTCTATCAGCGCGCCCGCGTGGCGCGAACAGCCCGTGTGGTGCTGGGCGCTCGCGACATGGGCCGCATCTATCACGCGCACGGCGTTGAACGGCTGGTGCGAAACGACCTCTGGCGTAGCCGCAGCACCGAGCGCTTTTACGACGCAATGGAGTGGCTCTACGGCTGGAACGCCGGCAACTGCCTGTCCGCTCTCGAACACCAGCGCACCAAGGAGTCCGCGACATGATGCAACTTTATGGCTTTTTCCGAAGTGGCACTTCGCATCGCCTTCGCATTGCGTTGGCCCTCAAGGGACTGCCGTTTGAAACCGTACCGGTGGATTTGCGCAAAGAAGCGCACCTGGGCGACGCGTACCGGAGCATCAACCCCCAGGGCTTGGTGCCCGCGCTGGTCGACGGCCCGCTGGTGCTCGCGCAGTCGCCCGCGCTACTCGAGTGGCTGGAGGACACCCACCCCAACCCCGCGCTTCTGCCTGCAGACGCCGTGTCGCGCGCCCGTGTGCGCGCCCTCGCCGCCATCGTGGGCTGCGACATTCACCCGGTGAACAACCGTCGCATCCTCAATCAGCTTCGCACCTCGTTCGGCGCCAATGAGGAGGCGGTCAATGCCTGGTGCGGCCAGTGGATTGCCGATGGATTTGATGCCTACGTGGCGTTCCTTGCGCACTCGCCGGCAGGCAGCCGCTTCAGCTGGGGCGACCAGCCCACGCTCGCCGATGTGTATCTGGTGCCGCAGATTGAAGGCGCCCGCCGTTTTGCGGTTGATCTGAACCGCTGGCCACGGCTTCTCGAGATCGAGCGCGAGTGCATGGCCTTGCCCGCGTTCAGCAACGCGGCGCCCTCAAAACAGCCAGACGCCAGCTGAGTGCCAACGGGTGGCTGGGCGGCTGGAACCGCCCCCGGCTAGTCGATTTTCGCGCCCGAGGTCTTCACCACTGACGCCATGCGCTTGGCGTCCGCCGCCAGCAGCCTGGCGAAATCGGCGTTCGACATGGCTCGGGGCTCCACGCCCTGGCGATCCAGCCGCTCAAGAATCGCCGGGTCGCGCAACAGCTGACCGACTGCGGCATTGATCCGGTCGGCCTCGGCCGCTGGCACACCCGCCGGACCCAGCAGTCCGAACCAGGAATCAAACTGGTAACCGGGCAGCCCGCTCTCGGCAATCGTGGGAAGCGTTGGCAGAAACTTGCTTCGCTCGGGGGAGGTCGAGCCCAGAAGCCGCAGCCGGCTGTCATTGGCAAACGCGAGCGCCCCGATGCTTGCAGCGATCACCGCATGAGCGCGGCCCGAGATCACCTCATTGATGGCTTCGCCGGTGGCCTTGAGTGGCACGTGGACCACGTCGATGCCAGCCAGCCCATTGAAATACGCCATGGACAGGTGGGTTGCGCTGCCGTTACCGGCGGTGGCGTAGTTGAGCTTGCCGGGATTCGCCTTGGCATAGGCAATGTATTCCGCCACCGTGCGCGCCGGAATACCGGGATGCACCATGAGCACATAGCTTGCCGTACCGATATGGGCGAGCGGGGTGAAGTCTTTCAGCGGATCGTAGGCCAGCTTGGGATAGAGCGAGGCCGCGATATTGTGGCTCGCCGCGGCCAGCACCATCACCGTGCCATCGGCTTCAGCCTTCGCCACCGCACCGGTTCCCACCGTGCCGCCAGCGCCCGGGCGGTTTTCAACCACCACGGTCTGCCCGAGCGCCGCGCGCAATTCATTGGAAATGGAGCGCGCGAGAATGTCCTGAACGCCACCTGCAGCAAACGGCACCACCACCCGAACGGTGCGGCCCTGCGCCCCTACGGACCCCGCTGCAGCGACCCCTCCTGAAGCCAGCACAGCCGACACAAAACCCCGACGATCCATCTTGATCCTGTCCTTTCTGAAATTGATCAGACCGACTGCAAACGAGCCGGCTCTTTGCAAAGTCGGTTGGCGAGCCTGCGCATGAAGCGCTCGCACCAGGCGAGCTGCTCGATGGCAATCCACTCGTTGGGTTGATGCGCCTGCGCGATATGCCCCGGTCCGCACACGATGGTGGGGATCCCGACCTGATGAAACAGCGAGGCCTCGGTGCCAAACGACACCTTGCCCACGCCGCTCGCTGGATCGAGCTCAGCACACTCAAAGCACAGACGGGCAATCTCACTGTCGGGGGCGGTAGCAAACCCTGGAAGTACCGAGCGAAGCTCATGATGGATGCCCGAATCGGCATGCACCGCCTGCATGGCGGGCACCATGGTCTGTGCAAACGCGTTTGCTTCTTCAAAGAGAGCATCCGGCGTGTCCAGATGGTGATGCCGGATTTCCCAGATGACTTCGCACTGGCGGGGAATGATGTTGAGCGCCGTACCGCCCTGGATGACACCGGTATGGATGGTGGTGTGCGGCACGTCATAGAGCGTGTCAAACGGGCCATGCGCCACCAGCCGCCGGTGCATGGACTTGAGGTGGGCCACGAATTCACAGGCCACCTCGACAGCATTGACGCCCAGCGGCGTAAGCGACGAATGCGCCTCAAAACCACGAACCACCGTGCGATAGGCGTGCTTACCCTTGTGCGCGATGACCACCTGCATGCCGGTGGGTTCGCCCACAATGCAGCCCGCTGGCCGATAGCCCTGCTCGACGATGTCAGCGATCAGCCTCCGAACGCCAATGCAGCCCACCTCCTCGTCATAGCTGAAGGCGAGATGCACCGGGCGATCCAGTCCCCGGCGAAGAAGTTCGGGCACCAGCGCGAGCACCGTGGCACCAAACCCTTTCATGTCGGTGACCCCTCGGCCAAGCAGACGACCACCGGCCTCCACCACCCGGAACGGGTCGGTTGCCCAGGGCTGACCATCAACCGGTACGACATCGGTGTGGCCCGACAGCACCAGCCCCCCCACCCGCGTCTCGCCGTTCCGCGCTGGCAGGGTGACCCAGAGGTTGCACTTTCGGCCAGAGTCGTCATAGGTCCGGCGGAAATCGGTGAGCCCCTGCGCACGCAGGTGCGCTTCGGTCCAATCGATCAACTCAAGGTTGGTGTCGCGAGACACCGTGGCAAACGACACCCACTTCTCAAGCAGAGGCAGCGCCATGAGATCGGTCGCCCGGACACTTTGGAGTACCGACGAGGGAATCGAAGCATTCATGGCGCGCCCCCAGCTTCAGTCGACCTTGATGTTGTTGGTGCGAATCACAGTGGTGAAGATTTCTCGAACCTCTTTCAGATAGCGCGCATACGCGTCGCCTGGCCGGTAGTCGGGCTCCACCGCGATGTTCATGAACGATTGACGAACCTCGGGTGCGGTCATGATTTTTTGAACCGCCGCGGCCAGTCGCTCAACAATGGGCTTCGGCGTACCGCCGGGCACCATCACGCCCAGCCAGGCGCCCATGTCAAATCCCTTGAGCCCCGGTATGTTCGACAGGCTCGCAAAGGGCACCAGACCCGGCGTCACCTCGCTGCCGTTCTTGAGCGAGACTCCATAGGCCCGCAGGCGCCCGCCTTTCACATGCGGCATGGTGGCGGCAGCGGTTTCGATGCAGTAGTCGACCCGGCCGCTTATCACGTCGGTGAGCGCTGGCGATGAGCCCTTGTAAGGCACATGGATCGCCTTGATGCCGACCGCCGCGTTGAAAGACTCGGCGATCAGGTGCGCGGTGGCACCGGTACCGGAGGACGCAAAGGTGTACTTGCCTGGCTCGGCACGCACTTTTGCGATCAGTTCGTTGATATCACGCGCCTGAAAGCTCTGGCCCGTGACCAGAACATAGGGTGACATTCCCACCATGGCCACCGGCTGCAGATCGCGCTCGGGGTCATAGGGCGTGCGCGTCATGAGGGGACTCACGCTGACAGGACCCGAAGATGCCGCGAGAAGCGTGTAGCCATCAGCTTCCGACTTGGCGACTGCGTCGGTGCCGATGGTGCCACCTGCCCCGGCCTTGTTATCGATCACCACAGGCTGATTGAACAGCTTGGCCAGTTCCTGCGCGACCACGCGGCCAGCGAGGTCCGTTGCCTGGCCGGGGGGCCAGGGGACGATCATGCGCATGGGGCGAGCGGGGTAAGCGGCCTGCGCCAATGTGCTCGCGGGGAGCCATGACGCAGCCGCAGCGCCCGCGGTGCCAGCGACCAACCGGCGCCGAGTTTGCCGGACGGATTCCACCCGATCGCCCGCGCGGCCGGGTTCAGTTTCGACGCCATTCCGCACGGGGTGCGACCTTGAGAAGCGCGATGTCATGAACAGTCTCCTTGAATGTTGTAAGCCGTGCCCGCAGGTCAAACAGCCTGGTCGGTTCGCACCTGCAGCGCCCGCGTGGAAGCCAGCAATCCGTCGTCGACAATTGCGACCGCCCGCGTCCAGCCCGCAGACGCACCACGGATCTTGAACGGAAAGCAGGAAATCACAAATCCGTGTGCCGGCAACGATTCGAGATTGTGCAGCTTCTCGAGATGGCTGTAACCAATATGCCGGCCCGCCTTGTGCCCTTCCCAGATTAGCGCAGCGTTACCGGTTTGTTTGTATTTCTCAGCGGTATAGACGAAAGGCGCGTCCCAGCTCCATGCATCAGTTCCGGTCAGCCGGACCCCGCGCTCGAGCAGATACATGGTGGCTTCGTAGCCCATGCCACAGCCCGATGTGACGTAGTCGTCGTTCCCGTAGCGCGACCCGGCGCGGGTGTTCACCACCACGATATCCAGCGGTTGCAGCGTGTAGTCAATACGCTTGAGCTCCGCCTCAACATCGGCAGCCGTCACCACATAGCCGTCTGCGAAGTGGCGGAAATCAAGTTTGACCCCCGGCTGAAAACACCATTCCAGCGGAACCTCGTCGATGGTGGCCGCACGCTCGCCATGGTTCATGGTGGGATGAAAATGCCAGGGCGCATCGAGGTGCGTGCCGTTATGGGTGATCAGTTCCACCTTTTCGACTGCCCAGCCCTGCCCATCAGGCAGATCTTCTTTTCGAAGCCCCGGAAAAAATGGCTCGATTTGCGAATAGCTCTGCTCGTGATTGATGTACTGGATCTTGGGATTGAACGGACGCGGATCGGACAGCGGCTCGTTTTCGAGAAAAATCGACAGGTCGATGAAGCGGCGGGTCATCCGGATCTCCTGTGTTTTGCTTTTTCGCTTGCGCCCCGGGCGGGCGATCGGATCGAAAGTCTACCGTGAGCGGTAACAGGCGCTACACTGCCTGAGGCTCGTCAGAAGCGCCATCCCTATTCCAGCCGGAGACATCCCCATGAATAAATCGCCGTCGAATTCCAGGCGCCATGCCCTGTCGCGGGCCCTGCCCTCGCTCGCCATCGGCCTCTCCGCAATCATGGCTGGCGGCGCCGCGTCGCTCGCGAGCGCGCAGGCGACCGCGCCCGCCACCCGTCTCATCGTGGGCTACCCAGCAGGCGGACCAGTCGATGGCGCAGCGCGCCTCATTGCGCCCGCACTCGCACGCGAACTAGGCAGCGCGGTGGTGGTCGAGAATCGCCCGGGCGCCAACGCCACGTTGGCGGGCGACCTGGTAGCCAAGGCGGGCGCCGAAGCATCCCTCCTCTGGTTTGCGGCGAGCCCAACGGTCACCATCAGCCCCAACGTGATGCGCAAGATGAGTTTCGACCCGATGCGCGATCTGCGACCGCTTGCACCCGTAGTGAGCTACTACAACGTGCTGGTGATCAACCGTGACCTACCGTTCAAAGGTTTCAACGACCTGATCGCCCATGCTCGCGCCAACCCAGGCAAGGTCACCTTCGGCTCGGCGGGCATTGGTGGCTCGAACCATCTGGCGGCCGAGCTCCTTGCCATCAAAACCAATACCAAAATGACACACGTGCCCTACAAGGGTAACGCGCCCGCCATGACCGATGTGATCGGCGGTCAGCTCACCATGATGTTCGACATCATCAGCACTGCGCTGCCCCAGATCACCTCTGGCCGTGTCCGGGCCATTGCGGTGAGCTCACCGACCCGCAATCGGTCGCTACCCGATGTGCCGACCCTGATCGAGTCCGGCGTGCCTGAATTCGACGTGGGCGGCTGGATGGCGATTTATGGTCCGCCGGCGCTGCCCGACGCTGCGGCCCAGCGAATCACCGAAGCCACCCAGCGCGTACTGGCCCAACCCGAGGTCCGCAATCGCCTGGAAGAACTGGGCTTTACGCTCTGGACGGGCGATGGCGCAACGCTTTCAAAGCGTGCCACGGCTGAGCGCGCCATGTGGGCCACGGTCACCAAAGGGATTGAGATCGACTGAG
>CAIPNM010000380.1 GCA_903866395.1 uncultured bacterium | reverse complement strand
TTGGCATCAACCGCGCCGCCACTGTACGAGGTACCATCGCTCGACTCATTGAAGCCCATGGCCTTCACATCGGCAACGGTACCAGCGGCTCCAGCGGCTACGGTTCCATAACCATTTGCCTCATTTTTCGCAAGAATCTTTACGTCGCCGCCGTCCATTGAGTTAAGGGTTAGATAACCGTTATAGGTCACATTGCCCCCTACGAAACCAGCTTTTGCAGCGTTCGCAGCCGTTCCCCCGACCACGATATCGTTACCCGTCGTATTCGAGAGCTCGATCGTACCGTCGTTACCCAGTACGGCCACCACCCCGGCTACGTCCCGGTTAATGTTGGACACCAATTCTTCAACGCTGGAGGCCGCTCCAACCGCCGCGGTATTGATGGTCAAATCGCCGGACGCAAAGACGGTTGACGTCGGCGCAGAACCTTTCAACACGTTGAATGCTGTCGCGGTAACGCGATGCTCGCCCACATTGGTGTTGATTGCAGAGGCCAACGCGGAAGCGACGTTGCCGGCTGGCGCAGCAAGGTTCGCCGAGAATGCGTTTTTCCCATTGATAAGAACGTCACTCGCGTCAATTGCAGTGGCGTTCGCAACGCGACCGCTAGTCACCTCACCCTCAACCTTGAACCCTTGCAGGCCCAGCGCTTTGCTCGACGCAGCGTCAATCGTCACGGCGATCTGATCGTTTTCCTTCACACCCGTCTGGATCGCGACGCCTTTGGCGGTCCCGTCAAGCAGCTTGATCCCGTTGAAGTTGGTGGTCTTGGAGACGTTGTCGATTTCCTTGATCAGCTGATCCATTTCCTTCTGCAGCGCAACCCGGTTGCTCGAGGTCAGGCTGCCCGTTGACGACTGAACCGACAGCTCCCGCATACGTTGCAGCATGTTGGTGACTTCGCCGAGCGCACCCTCTGCCGTCTGCATCATCGAGATGCCGTCGTTGGCGTTCTTGATCGCCATCGTCATACCCTTCAAGTCGGCGGTCATGCGCGTTGCGATCGCCAGACCTGCGGCGTCGTCCTTGGCGCTATTGATCCGCTTACCGGTGGACAGCTGCTGCATGGCGTTCGCCATGCCGCGGTTATTCACCGAGAGGGCGTTCTGAGCGTATTGAGCTTTAACGTTGGTGTTGATGACTGACATGATCCAATCCCCAAATGTGACAGAACTTCTGGTTTAGGCCCGAGCGGCGATCCCGCCCTCAACTGTTGATTCGACTGAAGTTGCAGACGCTTTAGAAGCGGTTGGCGCTTTTTGTTTGAAATTAAAGAATTTTGTCGAGCTCGGCGCCTTTTAATTCGGCACCTTCTTTAATGAACCGTTCGATGTTGCGCGCAACGCGCAGAAAGACCTCGCCCGGGATCTCGCGCACCACATCCCCCGCTCGATCAGTCACGGTGATAACCGTCCGATCGGCTACAGGATCAAGCCCGAAGGCGAGATTGGTCTTGGTCGAGCGCAACTGCTCGTTTAGCATCTGAGAAACTTCCTCCAGACGCTGCCGCAGCTCTCCCGGATCAAAAGCAGGCTCCTGAGGCGCAACCAAGGGCTTTTGCGGGACCTGCAGCGAAACACGCGGCACTTTTGCCGCTGCCGGCTCCAAAGCCGCGCCCTCCGTGCTCGAACGCGACGAAAGCGCCGGCCGAGACGCCACCGTCGCCGCCCCCGAAGTCGACGCGGCAGCGGAAGTCCTAATACTGTCCATAGCCCTGCCCCTCCTAAACGGCCTATCGCTGATGTGCGACAGGCAACAAGAGGTCGGCGCGGCAAGCATCAAAGCTTCCCGGCTTTCCCCTTCGTCAAGAGGATCGGCGAGATCAATGGGAACTTTAGCGAACCCAGCGAGACCTTACGGCGAGTTACGCTTCGGACCTGCCTGCAGGAAGGTTACTTATTGGTGTACATCGCCATCAGGCCCTCGAACTGCCCGGAGAGCGAGTCGCGTAGCGAGTTCATTTGGGAAACAACCGAATCCATGGCGGCCAACTGCTTCAGATAGCGTTCGTAAACGCCATCCATCCTGGCCTGTAAGTCAGTGAGTTCCTCCTGGGTGGAGGTGACCAAAGACTCTGCCGATTTGCTGCGCGACAAAATCGGGCCGTCGGAGGCCATCATTTTGTCGAGCTTTCGGAGCGCTTCACCCGCGATGCCAAGCGAGGTGGAGGTGTCGGCCAGTGAGGCGTTCTCGCTGTTGCCCGAAAACACCTTGGCGATTTCCTCGAACCGACCTTTCAAAGAGACGTCGAGTTTCACCGAATCGGTTTGCAGGCGCCCTTCCCGGTCAAGGGTAATCCCGATATCCCGCATGGCTGTGACGACCGGCCCCGGCGTATTTGACGTGGCCGTTACCAGTGATCGGGCCTGGTCGCGGGCGTAGCGTAAAAGCGTGTCAGTGGCGAGAATGCCGCCATATTCTTCGTCGGTCGACTTGGGGTTGCCCATGGTGTCCAGAAATTCCTGGAACTCGTTATAGGCTTTGGTGAGCGCCTCGATTTTGGTCTTAACGGGCGCAGTGTCGCGGGACAGACTGATGGTGCCCGCCGTGGATGTAGTAGAGACCAGATCCAGCCGCACGCCTGGAATGGCGTCGTCGATCGCGTTGCTGGTGCGGCTGATGGACAGGCCGTCGACCACCAGGTTTGCATTGGATGACGTTTGAAGCATGGTGCCGAAACTCAGGTCGGGCACCGTCGCCTCATTACCCGGTTGAGCCACGCTGAAAGCCCCGGCCGCACCGTTACTTCCAGTCAGCAGGATCGTGTAGGGATTGGCGGAGTCGCCGGTGGCCACCAGCCGTGCCTCCACACCCGTCACCCCCGATTTAGTGTTCAGGGCATCCACCACCCCCTGAGGCGAGGTGTCAGTGACTTTGACCGTGTTGATCGTCCCGCCCACCGTGACCTGCAGGTTGAATTCCGCTCCGGAATTGAGCAACTGAGAGCCCGACGAAAAATACCCGCTCCGGGTGATCTGGGGCTTGGCCACCGAGTTCACCTGAACCGTGTGCTGACCGAGTTGGGCGCCGGGCAGCGCTGTGGCCTCAAACGCACTGGGCGAGCTGTTTCGAACCGTTGCGCCGCTGAAATCTGACAGATCGTTCAAACCTTTGAAGGCATCCTGGATCTGCTTCAGGCCAAACATGATCGCGGCATAGCCTGACACGCGCTTCTCGGCCTTGGAGATCTTCTCCTCGAGGGCCTGGGTGCGCGGCTCGCGCTCGACATCGGTGAGGCTCTTGGCCATCGCCTGGATGTCGATGCCGGAACCTACCCCGATGGCGCTGCTGATCTGATTGGTATTCATGAATGCGTCCTTCGCCGCCGCCCCGATTCCCTTCGGGAATCGACCGTAAGCGCGAAATCTTCAGTGCGCTAGTTCACATAGTCAAAAAGGGTCAGACGGGAGATTTGCGCAAAGCTTCGCTGTGCGGCCTCGAGCGACATCATCTGCTTCTGCATCCGGGTGACCGCTTCAGCGTAATCCAGATCTTCCACGTTGGACAGCACGCTTTTCAACTGGAGCTGGGTTTCCTCAACCACCTCGGTTTGCATCGAGGCCACATGCAGATCGGTCCCCACCTCGGCGATGTTGAATGTGAACCGGTTCATCATCTTGTCGAGCTCGCCAATGCCCCGGTTCATTTCATCGTGGTCGCCGGTCCGTATCGCTGCAGTGATGTCCTGAAGCGATTCAAACAGGCTAACCGCGCTGGTGACAGGCGCCTCGGGATCACCAGTCTGACGCGCCAGAGGACCGAAGACATCGGTTCCGCTGCGGTTAAGGTTCAGGTCACGATGGTCACCGACCGCAATTCGAAAACGGGTTTCATCACCCTCGTAAACGATGCGCCCATCAGCATTTTTCTGAAAAGGCTGCACGCGCACTTTGGACCCGCCAAAAAGATAGTTGTCCTGTGTATCACGCGCATTGGCCAAAGACAGCAACTGCTCAGCCATCCCGTCAATCTCAATAGCGATCACTTCGCGATTGGAAGCGTCATAGCTGTCATTAGATGCCGCTAGCGCGAGTTCCTTGATTCGGGTGATCAGGTTGGTGGAGTTTTTCAGCACCGCCTCTTCCGACTGCAGCCGGTTTTTGGCGGCAACCAGCGCCTGATGGTGGCGATCCTGCCGATCCACCATGCTCTTGATTCGCAGGATGGCCCCCGCACGGTCGGGCTCGTCGCTCGGCTTGACAATCTTCTTGCCCTCGGCGAGTTGAGCCTGGATCGTCGAAAGCGAGATCTGACGCTCGCTCATCTGACCAACTGCACGATCAAAAAATTGTTGTGTGGAGATTTTCATCAGCGTACCTGCAGAACGGCTTCAAACAAGTTGTTGGCGGTTTGGATAATGCGGGCCGATGCCTGATAGGCCTGTTGAAAACGGATCAGGTCTGCGGCTTCCTCATCTAGGCTGACGCCCGACACGCGGTCCCGCGCTTCCACTGCCTGTTCGTGAACGATCGTAAGCGCTTCCTGGGCAATGCGTGCCTGGTTACCGAGGTTGCCGATTTCATTGATATGTCCATGCCAGCGCTCGGCGATCGTGAAGCCTCCGGTAATTAGCTCGCGAGAGGCTTCGAGCGAAGCAAGACGAAGAATGTTTGAGTTGTCCCCGATACCGTCATGGTTGCCGTTAATAAGAAAGGAATCCCCCTCTGCCGGCCGGCGAGACAAATTGATCTGGACGCCTCGATAACGGATGCCATCGAGCGCGTTGTACTCACGCTCCGCAAGCAGGGTGTTAGTGGCAACGTCCAGGAGTTGATAGCGCGTATCCGAGATGAATGTGAGCGACATGTTCCGCTCGCGCAAAGCGCTGAGCGGCGTAACCACATCGGTTTTCTGGACGATAGAAAGCGAACCCGTCGCACTCCCCTTTGCGACGACGACGAGATCCTCGGGGACCTGACCGTCGATATACACGTGGGTGGCAAGGCCCAAACGCGCGAGCGCAGCCGGGTCGCCCGCCGGACCGACCTCAACACGGATGTCGGTCACATCATCAAGCGCCTTAAATTCGATTCGACCAGCGTAGTTGCCCGACGACACCCCAAGCGCGTTACCGGCCTTCCCCGTCAGCCAATCATTCTCAGGACCGATGTCGATATCGACACCCTCGTGACCGACGTCGCCGGTCAGGACGATCTCGCCCTGCTCGCCGAGGTAGCCACGAACATTGGTGTGAACCGTGACCTGATTAATCATGTCGACCAGCGCCTGCGCAGTAGCCGGTCGGGTGCCCGCGGGAACCGCATCGACCCCGTTGATGGTGAGCGCAAGATCAAGCCGCAGCCGCGATGGATCCGCGCGAACCTCATTGACCGCCGACACCTGGATCTTGTCGGAAAGCCCGATGCGCGTCACTTCAGCACTCAGCCAGGCGGCTGCGTCCGTCGCGCGGGGCGTCGACCCCGGACCGCCGGGGGGCGAGAACGCGTTCAGCCAGTTGCCATTCAGCCCGATAGCGGCAGACACAAGCAAAGTTCCATCGTCAGGAACGGTCTGGGCTGGGATTCTTTCGGTCAGCAGACGGGCTCTCTCAATGGTACTGCCGACAACCAGGCCGTTAGTTTCAAGTTTATCGACCGATACCGGGAGGGCTCTGGCACCGCGCAGGATCGGCAGGTCGAGATAACTGTCCTGACCGTGTGCGTTGCGGTACAACTGCGAGTAGGTGGCCCCCTTGGCGAACCCGTTCGCCGTGTTGATGATTGCCGCGCGCTCAGCCTCACTCAACAGACTTCCGGCGATATGCCGACCGTCGCGGGTAAACACCTCGAGTTCAACCGGGCCGCTGAGGTCACTTGCCATGCCGAGATCAATATCCCGATGCCCAGCGGAGACCCGCCCCACAACAGCCAGCGGACGGTTGATAGAGAGGTCAACCTTCTGGGTATTTGTTTGCCAGCGATTACTTTGAGTGACCTCGCCCAGCGAGGCGAGCGGTGTGAGGTCTGACTGGTCGGGCTGCCAGGTAACACTCGCGTCTGCGCCACTGGGGTTCATCGGATTTTCGATAACCCGGAAGGGCGCAGCGGCCGCAACCATCCGAGGGTCTTCAATCAACCGCCGGATTCCCACCGCGGGTCGGTTCGACGCTTCCAGCAGTACAGTCTCCTGCTGAGTGGGTTGACCCTCCACGCGGATCTGCATGCCGTTGATTTTCAGATCGTTCACACCGGTGGCGGTGTCGCCAGACTCAAGATCGGTCGCGGTCCACTGAACCGTGTCGGGGTCGAACGTCAACCGCAAGCTGTGGAACTCGGTCTCAGCCGGTTTAACCACCTCCCAGCGGATGCCTAGGTCAGCCGATGAAGTTTCAGTCCGCAGGGTGAAGACCGGATCGATGGTGAACAGGTCCTCGCCAAGCTTCCCCTGAGCGTCCATGCCAAGGCGATGGACGTCATTAAATTGGGTAGCAATGGTCTGGGCTAGAAGATCGAGCGCTCGAACGGACGGATCGAGTATCTGGTCTCGAAAGGCGAGGATTCCACCGAGCTCGCCACTTGCAACGCCCGAGACCACCTCGTTCTTCCCGATCTTGTCCAGGATCAGCTTGACGCCAAGGGTCTGCGGATCAACCTCGGCATCGAGCTTACGTGCCGTCTTCCCTTCAACGATACGGCCCCTGTTGTCAGTGGCGCCGATGCTGACATCTACGGCCCCTGATGGCGCCTCGACAACCCGAATCTTGACCACGGTCGAGAGTTCGCGCAGCAGACTGTCGCGCTGATCGAGCAGGCGTGGTGCCTGGCGTGCCAACAGACCCCGGCGATTCATCTCGGCATTCACCGTGGCGAGCTGGCTCGACAGGGTATTCACACGATCGAGCTGAGTCTGCAGGGCCTCGGAGGTCTCGGTGTTGAGGACATCCAGCTGACCGCCCAGCGTACGGAGCCGTTGAGCGAGGCCATCGGTCTCGCTTAGGAAAGTGGCGCGAAGCTCGGCAGAGGCCGCATCGCTCGATACTGCCCGAGCGGCCTCGAAGAACGAATCAAGCGCGCCTGTCAAGCCGGTACGCTGGCTGCCAAGAATATCGACAACCCTCTCGGTGTAATCGATCAGCGGGCCCTGGGTCTCGAGATCACTGATGCTTTTTCGGAGACTCTGTTCAATGAACGCGTCATAGTTTCGTCCGATGGAATCGACAATCGAACCTGTGCCAAGAAAATGTCTGCCGTCCTGGCGAGGAACGTTATCAACAATCACAGCCTCCTGGCGCGAGTAGCCCTCGGTAGCCAAGTTGGCGATGTTGTTGGATGTGGTGCTGAGCGCACGCTGGTAAACCTGAACCCCGCCGCGACCAATTGAGATCAGATCACTCATTCAGGGCCCCGCTTAATCGGTGCCGGCGCCGGGCGCGCACCAGGCAGCAGGAGGTCGCGCTGCAGACTCATCCCGCCCTGATGCGTCTTCGGCACAGGCAACGCCGGACGATCGGTTGACAATGGCCGGGCCACCGCCGGCGGCGAGACCTGGAAGCCCTTCTGCCCCAACCCGCGAACCTCCAGTCCCTTGGATGTGGCGAGCGACTGCGCACCTTCGCGCGCCGCCAGCGCCTCCGCAGCAGGAATCGCCCTCTGCTGCTGCTCCATCGACCGCACCAGCATGTCAGCCAGACCGAAGCTTCCACGCTTGGACATTTGCAGCGATATTTCCTTGTCGTGCATCGACTGGAAGGTGTCCATTGCTTGCGATTCGATCAGCTCGCCTCCTTGGAAGCCAGCCTCACGCATGGTCTTCATGATCTGCTGAATGAACATCGCCTCAAACTGCTGCGCAACCTCGCGCAATGCACCACTTTCCTGGCGCTGGGCCTGGCCCTTGAGCTCCCCCAGCCCTTGAAAGTCGAGGTGCGAATTAACGCGGGACGACACTTGGCTCATCAGATCACCACGAGTTCCGCACGCAGGCTTCCCGAGCTCTTCAAGGCCTCGAGAATCGAGATGAGCGATGAGGGCGTGGCGCCAATCTGATTGACCGCGTCCACAATCGATCGCAGGTCCACACCCGGTTGGAGTAACACCATGGGATTCTTTGGCTCGCTGACCTGAACGTCCGCGTTCTGAACTTCAACCGTCTGCCCCTGCCCAAGCGGGTTGGGTTGGCTAACCTCGTTCGTCGCCGAAATCTTGACCGTCAGCGTTCCGTGCGTCACCGCCGCGGCAGTGACGCGAACATTGCGACTGATCACAACCGTGCCCGTCCGGGAGTTCACGACGACCCGCGCAACAGGTTCAGGTGCTTTCACG
>CAIPNM010000379.1 GCA_903866395.1 uncultured bacterium | reverse complement strand
TGCGATCCAGCCTCGACCTGCCACCATGCCTTCCGCCCAGAGCGGGGTATGAAAGACTGAGAGGAAGCTGCCGCCGATGCCACACAGAGCGCCACCCGCAAGCACCGCCCCGTAGCGGATTCGGATCACCGGGTAACCGGCTTCATGCGCCACTGCTGGTGACTCGCCCACTGCGCGGAGCACGAGGCCGGCACGCGAGCGATGCAGAAACCAGGCCACGGCAGCGAGCAGCAGCCACGACAGATAGACCATCGGCTGGTGGCGAAAGAGCGCCGGACCCAGGAGCGGGATGTCCGACAGGATCGGAATCGCCCAGGCGGGCACAGCGGCGAGCGACAGCGACTCATAGGACTTGCCTGCAAAGGCAGAGAGCCCGATACCGAAGAGCGAGAGTGCAAGGCCCGAGGCGACCTGGTTGGCCAGCAGGCTGAGGGCGAGCACGGCAAAGATCAATGCCGCAGCCGCGCCCGCCAGGGCCCCTGCGATCACCGCGGCGCTGGCGCTGCCCGAGTGATGGGCTGCAGCAAAACCCGCCAGCGCGCCGAGCGCCATCAGACCTTCGGCGCCCAGATTGAGTACCCCCGACCGCTCGTTGATGAGGAGGCCCAGTGCCGCGATCAGCATGGGGGTGCCGGCGACGATTGCCGCTGAAATGATCGCAGCGGCGAGGGTGGTGATGTCCATCAGCGCCCCCCTCCCGAATCGCCCCGCTTGACCTTTACCAGCCGGTACTGCGTGAACAGGTCGGTGCCCAGCAAATAGAAAAGCAGCATGCCCTGGAATACCTTGGCCACCGATGAGGGCAGCGCGAGGTATTGCTGAGACTGTTCGCCCCCCAGCACCATTAGCGCCATGAGGAGGCTCGCCAGGAAAATTCCAAACGCGTGGAGCCGTCCTACGAAGGCCACGATGATGGCGGCAAAGCCATAGCCGACGCCCACCTTGGGCGTGAGCTGGCCCATCGCGCCAGCGACTTCGGCCATGCCGGCAAGCCCCGCCATTGCGCCGCCCGCCAGCATGCCAATCCAGACCGTGCGAGAGGCTGAAAAGCCTGCGTATCGGGCGGCCGCTGGCGCCTGCCCGGCAACGCTCAGCTGAAACCCGACGAAGCTTCGCTGCATCAGGAGATGACCCGCCGCAAGCGCCACCAGCGCAATCGCAAACACATGGGTGAGTCGCGTGCCCTCGATCATGGCGGGAAGCAGCGCGGCGTCATCGAACATGCGTGTTTGCGGAAAATTGAAGCCGTCGGGGTCGCGCCAGGGGCCGTGCACCAGCCAGGAAACGAGGAGCTCCGCAACATAGACCAGCATCAGCGACACCAGGATTTCATTGGCATTGAAGCGGGTGCGAAGTGCGGCTGGGATGGCGGCCCACGCCATGCCACCTGCCATGCCGGCAAGCGCAAGCAGTGGCAGGAGGACGGTGGCTTCGAGCGAGCGGTCGAGCGCCAGCGCAGCCCCGCTTGCAGCGATGGCGCCCGCAATGTACTGGCCCTCTGCGCCAATGTTCCATACATTGGCGCGAAAGCCCACCGCAAGGCCGATCGCGATCAGCATCAGGGGTGCGGCCTTCAGGAGGAGCTCGGAGACGCCATAAAGATCTTTGAGCGGAAACAGGAAGAACACGCGCATCGCGTGAACCGGGTCTTTGCCGAGCGCGGCGAAGATCAGAAAGCCTGACAGCAGCGTGAGTGCGGCTGCGATCAGCGGCGCGCCGATCTGAAGCGCAGCCGAGGACTCGGTACGTCGCTCGAGCCTAAGCCGCATGGCTGTCTGCCTGGGTGACGGAATGGCCGGGGCCGCGGGGCGCTGCGCCCATCATCACACCGATCGCACCGGCATCGAGGTCGGCGGCTGGATAGGATTTGGAGAGTCGGCCGCCTGCCAGCACAGCGATCCGGTCCGAGACTTCAAAGAGCTCATCGAGATCTTCGGACACAACAAGGATGGCGCAGCCCGCATCGCGCAGATCGATCAGCGACTGTCGAATAAACGCGGCAGCGCCCACGTCAACGCCCCAGGTCGGTTGCGCGACCACCAGCACCCGCGGATTCTGAAGCACTTCGCGACCCACGATGAAGCGCTGAAGATTGCCCCCGGACAGTGAACGGGCCGGTGAGTGTTCGTTGCGGCACCGCACGGCGAAGCGCTCGATGCACCGGCGCGCAAAAGCGCTGAGTGCGCGACGATCGATGAAAGCGCCGCGCAGCATGGTGCCCCGCGCGGTGAGCAGCGCGTTGTCGGCCAGGCTCAAAGCCGGCACCGCGCCCCGGCCAAGGCGTTCCTCGACAATGGTGGCGAGACCGAGCGCGCGGCGACGCGATACCCCCAGGCGCCCAGCGGGCCTTTGCTCGATCAGGATGGTGTCGGCTTGCGCTGCGAGCCGTTCGCCCGACAGCAATTCGATCAGTTCCTTCTGGCCGTTTCCCGATACGCCAGCGATGCCCACGATCTCGCCCGAACGCACCTGCAGGCTGATGCGATTGAGCGCAGTACCAAAGGGGTCGTCGGGTGGCATGGTGAGGTCGGACAACTCGAGCCGCACCGGACTGGCCTCGGGCGCTACGCGCCGGGTGACTTCGGGCAGGTCGCCGCCGATCATCATTCGGGCGAGCGAATCGTGAGTTTCTTCGGCCGGGGTACAGCGCGCGCTCACCTTGCCGCCGCGCAGCACTGTGGCGCGGTGACAGAGCGCCCGGATCTCGTCGAGCTTGTGGCTGATGTAGAGCACGCTGCAGCCTTCGGCCGCGATGGTGCGAAGCATGCCGAACAGGCTCTCGATCGCCTGGGGTGACAGCACCGAGGTGGGCTCGTCCATGATCAGAAGCTCGGGCTCCTGGAGCAGACAGCGCACAATTTCGACCCGCTGACGCTCGCCAACCGATAAAGCGTGCACGGTTCGACGAGGGTCGATCGGCAGGCCATAACGTTCGGAAATGGCGGTGATGCGTTGCGACAGTTCGTCGAGCGCCGACCCATCGCCTAGCCCGAGCGCGATGTTCTCGACCACCGTGAGGGTCTCGAACAGCGAAAAATGCTGAAACACCATGCCGATGCCCAGCCGACGTGCCTCGGCCGGGCTGGCAATGCGCACGGTCTGCCCATCCCAGATGATCTCGCCGGCGTCGGCCTGGATGACGCCGTAGAGAATCTTCATCAGCGTGGATTTGCCGGCACCGTTTTCGCCTAGCAGGGCATGAATCTCGCCCGGCATCACCTCAAGGCTCACCGCATCGTTGGCGGTCACCGACGGCCAGCGCTTGGTGATTGCCCGAAGTTCGAGCCGCGGGCTCATTGGTGCTGCGATGACGAGGGTAGGGGGACTTCGGTCACGCCGCTCAGTGCGCGCCCTGGCCGCGATGTGCCCAGGCGGTGGTGTGCCGTTCGATGTAAGAGAAGAGTTCATACATGGCCATGGCCATGACGGCAACCACAAGCAGACCGGCGAATGCCAGCGGCATTTTCATGGCCGACCCCGCAGAGATGAGCAGGTAGCCGATGCCCTCATTTGATGCACTCATTTCAGACACGGTGGTGCCCACGAAGGCGAGCGTGATGGCCACCTTCAGTGACGCGAAAAAATAGGGCATGGTTCGCGGCAAACCGACCTTGATGAGTACGTCGAGCCGACGGGCGCCCAGTACGCGGAGCACGTCTTCAAGCTCGGGCTCGAGCGTGGCCAGGCCCGTGGCGATATTGACCATGATCGGAAAGAACGAGATCAGGAAGGCGGTGAGGATGGCAGGACCAATCCCGATGCCAAACCAGACGACCAGAATGGGTACGAATGCCGCTTTTGGGAGCGCATTGAATGCGGTCATGAGCGGATACATGGCCGCGTAGGCAAAGCGCGACGACCCGATGATGAAACCCAGCACCACACCCACGGCAATTGAAAGCCCGAAGCCCACCATGGTGGTCCAGAACGTGCGCCAGGCGTGCCCCATGATGGCGCCCCACAGATCGAAGAGTGCGTACACGATCTGGATCGGGCTGGGGAAGATGAACTCGGAGACATTGAAAAGCCAACAGACGACCTGCCAGAGCGCGATGATGGCGATCAGCAGGATGAGCGGAGCGAATTTTTCCGTCGCGCTTGAATTCATGGGCAGGGTCCTGTTGGGGCTCAGGTCTTGCGGATGGCGCCGATGCGCGCACGCAGTTCGTGAACAGTGTCGGTGAACTGCGGGGTGTAGGTGATTTCGAGGTCTCGTGGACGTGGCAGATCGATGGCGCGACGCTCGACCAGCCGGCCCGGGCGCTTGCTCATGACATAAACGGTATCTGCCAGATAGACGGCCTCACGCAGATCATGCGTGACCAGGATGACGTTGAAGCGCTGTTCGGTCCAGAGGTCGCGCAGCACGTTCCAGAGCTCTTCGCGGGTGAAGGCATCCAAAGCCCCGAACGGCTCATCGAGCAGCAGCATGCGGGGCTCGTGAATGAGCGCACGGCAGATGGACGCGCGCTGCTGCATCCCGCCAGAAAGTTGCCAGGGAAACTTGTCTTCGTAGCCCTGCAGGCCCACCGTGCGCAGGAGCCTGCGCGCCCGCTCGGCAAATTCCTGGCGCTTGGCGCGGAACTGCGAACGATAGGGCTCGACGATTTCAAGCGGCAGGAGCACGTTGTCGAGCGTGGTCCGCCAGGGCAGCAGCGTGGGCGCCTGAAATGCCATGCCCACGATCTTGAGGGGGCCGGTGACCGACTGACCACCTATCCGGATACTGCCGCGACTGGGCATCTTGAGCCCGGTGGCGAGTTTCATGAAGGTGGACTTGCCGCACCCGGACGGGCCCACGATGGCGATGAACTCGCCGGGCCGGGTACTGAGCGAGATGTCCTCGACCGCGAATTCGCCTCGCGCAAGCAGCGTGGGGTCGTAGGCGAGCCAGACGCCGTCAAAGTCGACGAATCGCTCGCCTTGGGGGATGCTGGCCGCAGCCGCCGCGATTGCGGCGCTGCGGTCTTCCTGCGCGGAAACGGCCGAGGTCATCGGCTTACTTCCCGAGGATGTCGCGCTGCTCCTTGCTGGGCAGGAAGCTGCCGTTCCAGATCTTGTCGGGATCGATACGGGTTTTGGTGGCGAAGGCGTCGGCAACCTGTGAGGCCATCAGGGCAAGCCGCGCGGGGTTGACATCGCCGAAGGTCTCGGCGCGTGCATCGGGCGTGGCGATGGCGGTGCTGATGGCCAGCCGGAGCCGACGCTTTTCAAGGGCCTCGTCGATGATGGCATCGCGCTGCTTCACGAAGGCGATCGAGCCATCCGGATCGGCGATCACGTCTTTCGCAGCTTTGGTGAATGCCCGCAGGAACGCTTTGACCGCTTCCGGATTCTTCTTCATGAATTCTTCGGAGGCGATGATGGCATTACCGTAGAGCTTCACGCCGAACTCGGGGTAGGGCAGCACGACCACGTCAGCGTCCTTCACGCCGCGCGCGTTCAGGTTGAGGAGCGAGGTGAAGGTGAAACCGGTGATGGCATCGACATCGCCGCGCGCGAGCATGGTCTCGCGAAGCGGCGGATCCATGGCGGTCCATTGGATGGACGGCAGGTTCAGGTTGTTGGCCTTGGCGAAGATCGGGAACGCCTTACGGCCGGCGTCGAACACCGGTGCGCCGAGCTTCTTGCCGTTCAGGTCCGCCGGCGACTTGATACCGGACTTCTTGAGCGCGAGCACGGCCGCCGGGGTGTTGTTGTAGACCATCATGATCGCCACGGGCTTGCTGGGCGCGGTGGGGTTGTTGCCCACGAACTCCATGAGCGCGGCCAGATCGGCAAAGCCCATTTCATAGGTGCCCGAGGCGACACGGTTCACGGCGTTGCCCGAGCCGTTGCCGGCATCGACGGTGACGTCCAGCTTTTCCTGCTGGAAATAGCCCTTGGCGCGGCCGGCGAGGAAGAAGGCGGACGGGCCCTCGAATCGCCAGTCGAGCTGGAATTTGATCTTGGTGTCCTGTGCTGCGGCGGGCAGTGCGGTGAGCGTGCTGGCGGCCAGAGCGACGGCGGCGAGGCGACTGAACATGGATTTCATGAGGCGGGCCCTTTTATCTGAGGGTTGGAGGCGGGGAGGAAGGCATCCCGGGCAGTAGGCAAACTTCCATTATCCGGCAAAGTGCGGGTAAGGGCGAGGGCGGTCGGGATTGCCTAGGGGCGATGCCAGGCCCAGCGCTTGGGGAGCGCCTCCCGACCCGGCGGTTCTTTCTTCGGAGACCGGTGAGCTGCGGGGGGCGCGGCGCCTGCGCGGGACTGGCCCGCTACCGCTTCATGGGCAGGATTGCTGCACGATCCGGGTGCGCACCCTACAATGCCACGTCACTCTCGGGAGCACGCTGATGAACCACCCTTACGCGGTTGCGCAGGCATTGCGCCGCCCTCTGCCCGATTCGCTTGCGACCGCGCTTCGCGCGCGGTTTGGCGATCGCTTCAGCACCGCTCGTGCGGTCTGCGACCACCATGGACGTGACGAGTCGCCGTTTCCGGTGACCCCGCCCGATGCGGTGGTCTATGCAGAGTCCACCGATGACGTGGTGGCGGCGGTCGCGCTCTGCCGAGCGCACAAGGTGCCAGTGATCCCCTACGGCGCGGGATCCTCGCTCGAGGGGCATTTGCTCGCGGTACAGGGCGGGGTCAGCGTTGACGTGTCGCGTATGAATGCCGTGGTCTCGATCAATGCCGAGGACCTCACCGCGACAGTGCAGGCGGGGGTCACCCGTAAGCAGCTGAACGAGGCGATCCGAAGCGAGGGCCTGTTCTTTCCGATCGATCCCGGGGCGGATGCGTCGCTGGGCGGCATGTCGGCCACGCGGGCCTCTGGCACCAATGCGGTTCGCTACGGCACGATGCGCGAGAACGTGCTGGGGCTCACCGTGGTGAGCGCTGACGGCAAAGTGATCCGGACCGGTAGCCGCGCAAAAAAATCCTCGGCGGGCTATGACCTGACGCGCCTCTTTGTGGGATCGGAGGGCACGCTGGGCGTGATTACCGAGGTCACGGTGAAACTCTATCCGGTGCCGGAAGCCATGTCGGCGGCGGTGGTCAATTTCCCGAGCCTCGAGGCGGCGGTCCAGACGGTGATTCAGACCATCCAGCTGGGCGTACCCATCGCACGAAGTGAGTACCTTTGCGAGAACACGATTCGCGCGGTCAATGCGGCGAGCAAGCTCGGTCTGCGT
Source organism: uncultured bacterium (assembly GCA_903866395.1). GTDB lineage: Bacteria > Pseudomonadota > Gammaproteobacteria > Burkholderiales > Burkholderiaceae_E > SYIM01. The sequence goes on along the minus strand of CAIPNM010000379.1, from coordinate 2,334 downwards.
GAGCAACACACGCTGTTCTTCGAGTTCCACGGCTCTGAGGCGGGGGTTCGCGAGCAGGCCGAGACCGTGCAGGCGCTTGCGGCCGAGCATGGCGGGCAGGACTTTGAATGGGCCACGCGCCCCGAAGATCGTAACCGCCTATGGGACGCGCGCCACAAGGCGTATTTCTCGTGCCTGCAGGTTCGGCCCGGCTGTCGTGCGATCTCAACCGACACCTGTGTACCGATTTCGCGGCTGGCCGATTCGATCAGCGGTGCGCGGCGCATTCTTGATACCGCAAGCTTCCCCACCATGCTGCTGGGCCATGTGGGTGACGGCAACTTTCATGCAGTGGCCCTCATCGACGCGGATGATGCCAACGAGGTGGCCGAGGCCGAGCGGCTCAATGACGAGATCGTGCGGCTTGCGCTCGCCATGGACGGCACCTGCACCGGAGAACATGGCGTGGGGCTCCACAAGATCGGCTTCCTCGAAGAAGAGGCGGGCGATGATGCGCTCGATCTGATGCGGCGAATCAAGCGGGCGCTCGATCCGGACGACATCATGAATCCGGGGAAGATTTTCAGGGTTTGAGGCGCTGGCTGATCGGGGGCTAAGACTCGTGGCGCGGGCGGTGAGCGCGAGGCGCCGGTCTGGCGAGTTGATACCCGAGGCCAGCGCGCTCAGTGCGGTCGAAATTGCCAGGGGTCGATGACTGCAACGCCGGCCGCTCGAAAAGGCGCTGCGTCTCGGGTGGCAACGGCGTAGCTGCTGGCAGCGGCAATGGCTGCAATGTAGGCGTCTGGGGCGGGTAGGCCCTGACCTGCTGCGCGAGCGCGCAGCGCGCTCGCCGCGTGGTGACGTGCCGCGTCGGTGTCAAACGCAAGAATGCGCCCGAGAAAAAGTGCGATCAGCCCGTCGACGGCCTTGGCGAGCGACTGGCGCCGCCGTCCTGCGGGGAGCGCACCGATGCCGTGCCAGAGCTCGGCGAGCGTGACGCTGGTGAGAAAGAGGGTGCTCGCGTCCTGTGCATCAAACCAGGCTTGTACCGCTTGCGAAGGCTGCGGCTTGATCGCCTCGGAAATGACGTTGGTGTCGAGAATGATCATGCGAGCCTCAACGGTTCTGCGGGGGTGCGATCGCGCAGCCCCTCCAATGCCTCGACGTCGCGATTGGTGAGCCCCGCATCTCGACCGAGTTGTGCGAGCGCGCTGCCCAGGAGCAGGCGTTGAGGCGGGCACACGCTGTTTTCGAGAATGAAGCGAATTTCGGCTTCTGTGCTCCGCCCGTTTTGTGCGGCACGAAGCCTCAGGGCGCGATGCACTTCGTCGGGTAGGTTTCGAACGGTGAGATTAGCCATGGCGGGATAGGTCGAAATCAATGACAGCATGCTGATCATTTTGATATCAATTTGCAAGTCAGGATGCGGAGGTCGGATTGGACCGGGAATATGGTGTCCTCGGAACAGAGTTCTCGACCCTCGGGCTCGGCCGGAGGATCGAGGCAGGCGGTTCCGTGTCGGCAACCGGCGATCTGTTGTCGCGCTCGGTGCGCTAGCGCCGATACCGCTTCGGTACAAACGGCAGCGACACACGCTCGAGCAAGGGACGTTTATCGCGCACCACCGCGCGAAGCACCTGGCCTGCGGCCAAGGCCTCGGTCTCAACCAGCGCGAGCATGACCGCCTTGCCAAGCGTGGGCGAGATCGTGCCGCTCGTGACTTCACCCACCACGCGATCAGCGCTATCCACCACTGCCGCATGCGCGCGAACGGGAATTCCCTCACCCGAGGTCAAACCGATCAGCTGCCGCGGCGCCCCGTGAGCGAGCTCTGCGAGCACGCGCGCCGCGCCGGGAAAGCCGCCCGCCTTCGCCCCGCCTGCGCGTCGCGACCGCGCGATCGCGAACGCGAGCCCGGCCTCGATCGGACTGATCGAAGGCGAGATATCGTTGCCGTGGAGCGGGAGCCCGGCCTCCAGGCGCAGCGTGTCGCGAGCGCCCAGCCCCACCGGCTGCACCGCCGGGTCGGCGAGCAGACGCCGCGCCACGCGGAGCGCAGCATCAAGCGGCACCGAGATTTCGTAGCCGTCCTCGCCGGTGTAGCCCGAGCGTGTGGCAAAACAGGTGGCGCCATCGAGTGCAAGCGCGCAGGCCTGCATGAAGACCGGTCGCACCGCATCGCGATCGAGCGTTGCCAGCACGCGCTCCGCAGCGGGACCCTGGAGCGCGAGTAACACCGCGTCGATCTCCTCAATCAGCAGCTCCGGACAGAGTGCCCGGAGCCGAGCCAGATCCCCCCGCCGATTGGAGGCATTGACCACCATCCGGATTTCGGGTCCCTCGGCGAGATCCGGA